>MEGD01000024.1:0-1869 GCA_001725355.1 Novosphingobium sp. SCN 66-18 | reverse complement strand
GTTGAAATCGTAAATCTGGCAGCGCGAAAGTATGGTCGGGATGATTTTATGCTTTTCGGTTGTGGCCAGTATAAAAATAGCATGCGCCGGCGGCTCTTCCAGGGTTTTTAAAAAGGCATTAAAAGCGCCCTGCGACAACATATGGACCTCATCGATGATATAAACGCTGTAATTGCCGACCTGGGGCGGGATTCGCACCTGGTCGATCAGCGAGCGGATATCGTCGACTCCGTTGTTGGAGGCCGCATCGAGCTCGTGGATAGTATAAGAGCGCTGGTCGTTGAACGAAACGCAGGATTCGCAGGCATTGCATGCTTCTCCTTCGGGAGTGAGGTGTGAGCAGTTGATCGTTTTCGCAAAAATACGGGCACAGGTGGTTTTACCTACTCCACGGGGGCCGCAGAACAAATAGGCATGTGCCAGGTGGTTACTCTGAATGGCGTTACGCAGGGTAGTAGTGAGTGCACTCTGACCCACTACCGATTTAAAAGTAGAGGGCCGGTATTTTCGGGCGGAAACTATGAAATTCTCCATATCATCTGTTCTCGTATTCTTTCTTTTGCAAAGATAGTCATAATATTTTGAAAATTTACTTATCTTTGTGGTCGGTCGATATTCAGTTTTATAAGATGACACACTCCAGATTTTTCTCCGTAGTCCTGAAGTTTATCTTCAATAAATATACGATAACCATTGCTGTTTTTCTTGTTTTTCTTACTTTTTTCGACGATCGCAATTTGTTGAGAAAACAGGCTATGAAACAGGAAATCAAATCATTGGAAATGGAACTTGCTCAATTTCATGAGAATATCGAACGCAGTCGCGAAGAAGTGAAGCGTCTCACCACCGACTCGCTTTACCTCGAAAAGGTAGCGCGTGAGAAGTACCTGATGAAACGCGACAACGAGGATATTTTTTTATTTAACGAAACCGCTCAATGAAACAATCATCGCTTGCATTGTATGCTCAGGTTGCAGGGTCGGCAGCCCTGGTTGCCGGATCGCTCTTCCATTTTTTTGACCGGCCTTACGGAATGTATGTATTCGGAGCCGGCGCGCTTATTTTAATCCTTTTCCAGTTGATACTGCTTCTCCGTAATCCCGCACAGGGTTTTCGCGAACAACGGATCCAACGTATGAATTTTATGGTCAGTCTGGTATTGGCACTGGCCGTATATTCGATGGTCGACGGTACGACGCTCTGGATTGCAGCAGTACTTATTTATGCATTAGTAACCTTATTTCTAAGTTTCAGAAGTTGATCTATGGTCTATAAATCGAATTACACAACAATGCAGCTTACCGCACTGGTCGTACTCAGGGTACTTACCGGCTGGTATTTTTTGTACGAAGGCCTTGTTAAGCTATTGTCGCCTTCCTGGTCGGCTTACGGCTACCTGATGGATTCCAAAGGGTGGCTTACGTCGTTTTTTATCGGTATAGCCGAGTCGCCCGTCATGCTTGAAGTCGTTAATTATTTGAATATCTACGGTTTGGTTCTCATCGGATTGAGTTTGCTGCTGGGGGTGTTTGCACGTGCAGGGAGTATCGGAGCTATCGTTATGCTGGCCTTGTTTTATCTGTCGCATCCGCCGTTGATGGATGTCAGTTACGTTCTCCGTCCCGAAGGGTCGTATCTTTGGGTGGATAAAAACCTCATTATCCTGGCATCCGTACTGGTATCGGGAGTGGTATTTCCTACCTCGCACCGTGTGGGAATCGACCGTATTCTTCAACGTAAAAAGAAAAGATAAGGATATGGCTAATCAATCGGAAGGAAGAAGAGATGCGCTTAAAACATTAGCTACCGTGCCCTTGCTGGGCGCTATGGCCTACGGTGTGTACAAGAAAAAGCAAAAAGAGCATTATA
>MEGD01000023.1 GCA_001725355.1 Novosphingobium sp. SCN 66-18 | reverse complement strand
CCGGCGAGGAATCTATCGGTCCGGTAAAATATCTCGCCAGCGCAAGCCAGGCGCAGCCAGAACTCGTAATCAAGGCAATAGTGCAGCGATTCCCGCAAGCCACCATGCCGCTCAACTATTTTCCGGCGGAAAAAAGCGGCAGGCTGGCAAATGTAGCAGCGTTGCAATAACCGCTCCAGTTCGAAATCCTCCGCGCCGTATCGCTCGATAATCGCGTCGGTTTGATCTATATGATATGCTTCGCCATAGACGACGCTAACATCAGATTTATTTCTGAATATTTCGGATACATGGGAAAAGGCGTTGGGTTCATAGATGTCATCGGAGTTTATCCAGGCTATAAATTCACCTGAAGCAGCCTCCAGGCCCTTATTGATGGCGTGCGCCTGACCGCGATCCGGCCCGCTTTCCCATCGGATAGCATCGCCGAACGAGGTCAGAATCTCAATCGTTTCATCAGTGCTCCCTCCATCGAACACATGCACGCTGCATATCTCTTCCTGTGCAAGGATGCTTTCAATCGTGCGGCCAATGAAACGTCCTTGGTTGAAGGAAGGCACGATTACCGAAAAGCCTGGCAATGAACCGCCGGTGTGCGTGGTGATGGGCGCGGGCGGTAACAAAGGGCGCGCGTGTAGCGGGATCAGTAATTCCGCGGAGTTTCCTGCTTGCTGTCTCAGAATGCCCGGTAGGGGTTCGAAAAGCACGTCGAGTACGGTGCTTTCCGTCGAACGGCGGCTCGCCAGATGGATTGTCGATTGGTCGATCTCCGCCGCAACGTCGCGTCGTTCACCGTCATCGGCCGGCACGGCCGCTGCCACCAATCGAAAGGCTCCGTCAGGCTGCGCGCAATCGATGGCGATGATGGCATCGCGCAATCGGACCGTTGATGGATGGCGTGCGCCGGGCCGAAGCAAGTTCCTGGCGTTTCCATCCAGCCGGATTCTGGCGTGCGTTACCTTGCAGCAGAGCAGTCTGGTGCTGCTGCTGTCCATCCCCCATTCGTTCGCATGGAAGGCCGTGCCGGCACGCAGCCGCAACTGGCCTCCCTGCTTTGGAAAGCCTTGCCGCAGGCGATAATTTCCACCCCGCCAGAATATCGCTCTTTCCCCGGACTGGCCGTCAATCTCGATTGAGACTTCTGTCGCTTCGAATGGCGCCGTCTTCGGTAGGTTAATCCCTACATCCAGTTCGAATGCTTCGCGCTGGGGCGGCAGGTTGAAGGTTATTTCCGGTCCGGCCCACCCGTCGGGATAGATACCGGGGGGTAATGTGAAGACGGCGGGCCGCGTTGCAATGGCATCGTGGAAGACACGTTCGTATTTTTCCACCATATCCGCGTGCGAGCCCAGCTCTGCCACGCGCCTTTGGCCGCGCTCGACCAGATCATGGCGCAAGTTCGCGTCGCAAACGATGCGCTCGATAGCGGATGCCATAGCATCCAGGCTCGTGTGGTCGAAGAGCAGGGCGGCGCGCCCCGTAACTTCGGGGATACAGGTACTCCAAGCTGCTGCCACCGGCCGATCGAGCATCATGGCTTCGATCAACGGCATTCCGAAGCCTTCATAGGCGCTGGGAAAAACCACGGCCAGAGCATGGGCCGTCAGGATCGCAAGGTCCTCAGGGGGGATAAAGCCGGGCAATATGATCGAGTCACGGATGCTGGGCAGGGCAGCAATCCGCTCGCCCACTAAGGAATTTGCATCACCGGTAAGAACGAGCTTGGCCGCAATGCCCGTCCGGCGGCGTGCAAGCGCGAAAGCAGCAACAAACTTCTCGTGATTCTTGTGGGGCCAGAAGTTCGCCGGATAAAGAAGATAGCTTTCGCTATCCACGCTGTAGCGCGTGAGTACCTCGAATGGATCGTTTGTCCCCGGCATCGGCATCGAGGGGGCGATGTGGATGACGTCGATATTCTGCGTTGGGAAATCCGAAAGCGCTGCGATGCGGCTGCGGGTGAAACCTGAAATCGCAATTATGCGGTCCGAATGTTCGACGCAGCTTTGGAAGGAACGCTTTCGTTCGGCTCGGTCTGCCGCAGAAAAGTTGTCTGGCAGATCGGCAAACTGACAGTCCATGATGGCGCTTACGGTGACGCAATCTGGCCGGACTATCGAAACGCATTGCATCGGAAAAAAGTTGAGGTCGAAAGCTCCATCCCGTTCGACGATTCGATCGTAATGGGAATCGAGATGCTCGCCGGGAGCAACCGGCTCAAGGACAATCCCGTTGGGTAGAGACGCGCGCAACTCCGCGTAGGCGCCCTGATTGCACAGGCACGTAATCGACCAGCCGCGCCCGGCAAGGGCCGCCAGAAGGTTCAGAGTGAGAGGCTTGATTCCGCCATTGGTTCCGCCGGGTGTGATCGGGATCAAATCGACGGCAATCTTCCTAGCCTTGTCGGAGCTTTCCACGCACTTCACCCGGTTACCTAGTTGCGGGCATGGCGGGTGAAGCTGCAATTTGTCAATTGCGGGGGCGAGGACGCCCGGATGCTGTCGCCAAGATCGCGGGGTCCAATATGCAGAATCTCCAGTCGACCGCGAACTGAGTCAGCGCGAAGGAGCTGAACGCCATCGACCGATCTGATGCGCCGGGATACAGGGCAGGGAAGCGCGCTGTTCAGTCATCGTCGTGTCCTTCCTGGGTGGCAATGCGGGCGCGGAGCGCCGCGTTTTCCGCTTCGAGCGTGGCAAGCTGATCGCGCAGCGGCTGGATGGCCAGCGCCACTTCGCGGTCCGTGTAGCGTGGCGTGATGTGCTGCGGGCAGTTCCAGTCGAAGGCGCGCAGCCGCAGGACGAAGATACGTTCCGGCTTGGCCTTGTCGCGCGGATCGATCACTTTGGCCGCCAGCTCCGGATCGGCGTCGAGCGCCACGACCTCTGCGTGGGCATAGATTTTCATGCGCCGCCGATGGGGATAGTCCATCAGGATCAGGGTAACCCGGTCATCGGCCGACAGATTGCCCAGGCTGATGTACTGCCGGTTGCCGCGATAGTCCGCGAAAGCAAGCGTGCGATCGTCGATCATCCGCAGGAAGCCGGGTGCTCCGCCCCGGTGCTGAACATAGGGCCAGCCGGTTTCCGAGGTGCTGGCCATGTAGAAGCTGTCGCGCGCGGCGATGAAGGCGGCTTCCGCTTCGGTGAAGCGATCAAAACTGCGATCCGTGCGGATATCGGTCCACATGTCCGCGCTGCCCATGGCGCGCTGCGCCGCGCGCACGCTGGGCGTCATCGCGATGTCGAGAAAGCCGTAGGCCATGGGAACCTCCCGTTCGCCAGCCCTGTCGCCGGCGTCGGAAGTCGTTCTACGCTCCGAAAACCTCTTTGATAATCAGCCAGGAAAGGAATGCATTATTCCGATTTATGGAAGAATATCCCGGTGGCCTCGGGTGTAGCGCCGGCGGATGGCTGTCAGAAGGGAACAGGCCCAAGGCAAAGGCGATACAATCGCAAAAGAAAAAGGCGACGTCACCGCCGCCTTTTTCCGCACCCTCTCCAAGATGCTTCTTTAAAACCGGGACGGCTTGTTATTCGGGTCCGCCGCGTCCTTCGGCCGGGTCGTTGGTGACAAGCAGGCCGCTGGCCGGCGTCTGCATGTAAGGCAGCGGGTTCACGGCTTCGCCGGCGACCCGGACTTCATAGTGCAGGTGCGGGCCGGTCGAGCGACCGGTCGAACCGACATAGCCGATCACGTCGCCCTTGTGGACGATCTGGCCTTCGGCAACGGCAATGCGCGACATGTGGCCATAGCGCGTTTCCATGTTGCCGCCATGTTCGAGCTGAACATAGAGGCCGTAGCCGCTGAACCAGTCGGCGCGGCCGACGACGCCATCGGCGGTCGCGTGGATCGGCGTGCCAGTGGGCGCGGGAAGATCGATGCCCTTGTGGGCGCGCAAGCCGCCGAGAACCGGATGAACGCGCAGGCCGAAACCGCTGCTCATGGAACGGCTGCTGGTGACCGGGATCAGCGAGGGAATGGAAACCGGGCCGGAGCGGCGCACGGGCGCGGCGGTCGACGAACCGGTATCGAGAGCCTGCCAGCTGGCGAAGAGCTGGTGGAATTCCTCGTCGCCGTTATCCGAAGCGCCGGTCTTCGCGGCTTCCGCAGCGCGGAGCGGAGCGGCGATATCGGCGGCGGCGGCGCTGTTGGCCAAAGCCGGAGCGGCGGAGAATGCGAAGGCTGCAGCGGCAAGGGCACCGAAGACCGACTGGAAGGTTTTGTTTTGCGACATTACGACCCGAACAACCCTTTTATCCGATCCGCAGGAAGGTGTGGCACCCCTGTCCGGATCACGATTTTCCCCAGTACAATTCTGCCCTCAGGCCGCAGACAGTCTTTGCCCGCTGCCGTCGGTTCTTGTGTCAGAGTTGGTCGGAAGCCCCCCCGCCATCTCGTGAAGCAAGGGGTAGAGGGGGGTGTTGCGGTTAGGCAACCCCTTCCAGGAAATCATACGATAAACCGGCTGATCGACGCGCCGAGTCGTTGAACGGTGGCTTAACAGTGCCGCGGAAATGCCGCGCAACCAGCGTTCGCCACAGGTCTGGCGGTGATTCCTCCCGTTCTTCGCAGACTTGCGCGAAATGCGATGTGCCGAAGCGCACATGGCGAATTTCATCGGCCAGGATGCGGGACAGGATGCGCGCGCTGCGTTCATCGCCAACGGCGGTGAAGCGTTCGATGGTCGTCGGCGTCACGTCCAGCCCGCGCGCTTCCAGCACCATGGGCACCACGGCAAGGCGCGCGGCGATGTCGTGCGCGGTCTCCCGCGCGGCATCCCACAGGCCGTCGTGGGCGGGCATCGCGCCATAGAAGCTGCCCAGCGTGCGCAGCCGCCGAGCGAGCAGGGCGTGGTGCATCGCTTCGTCGGCGGCCACCGACAGCCAGTCCGAGACGAACTGCGGCCCCCGCTCCGCGCCGAACCGCCCGGCCGCGTCCAGCGCCAGATCGATCGCGACGAATTCGATATGCGCCAGCGCGTGGAGCAGGGCGATGCGGCCGCGTTCCGACCCGCCGCGCCCGCGCTTGGGCATGGCATTGGGCGGCAGCAGGACGGGGGCGGCAGGGCGGGCCGGCATGTCGGGCATCGTGGCCTCGAAGCGGAAGGCCAGCCGCCCCGCCGCCCAGTCGCGCGCCACGGCCCGTGTGGCCATGACCTTGGCATCGGGCGCGGCGGTCAGCATGGCCGCGCGGATCGCGGCGGAAACGCTCGGGCGATCGGTCATCAGAGCGCCTTGGCGGCGGCGAGCACCTCCTCGGCGTGGCCCTTGACCTTCACCTTGTTCCAGACCCGCGCGATCCTGCCGTCCGCGCCGACCAGATAGGTCGTGCGCTCCATGCCCATGTAGGTGCGGCCGTACATCGACTTTTCGGTCCAGATCCCCAGCGCGTCCGACAGGCCGCCCTCCTCGGCATCGGAGGCGAGCGGGGCGGCCAGGCCGTGCTTCTCGATGAACTTCGCGTGCTTCTTGGGCGGGTCCTTGCTCACGCCCAGCAGCGCCACGCCAGCGGCGTCAAATTCGCCGGCCAGCGCGGAGAAATCCTTGTTTTCGGTGGTGCAGCCGGGGGTATCGTCCTTGGGGTAGAAGAACAGCACCAGCTTGCGCCCCGCGAAATCGGACGGGCGCACCGTGCCGCCATCGGGCGTGGTAAGGGCCATGTCGGGCAGGGCATCGCCCGGGCCGGGTCTCTCGCTCATTCCTCGATCTCCAGTTCTTCGTCGAACACCTGCTGCCATGCGGCGGCGATGCGCTGCCGTGCCTGCCGCACCGCGTCAAGCAGCGCGTTCCAGTCACCGCCGCCGCTTTCCGGACAGCAAGCATTGGCGACGATACAGCGGCTCGCTTCGGGCGGGAACATGCCATCGGGGGCAACCAGCCGCACCACGATCAGCAGCCGCACCAGCAGGTCATAGGCAGCGCGCAGATCGGGCGGCAGCAGGCCGGCGGCGGAAAGCGCCGCGATCGCGCGGCCAAGGTCCGGGTCGAGCCCCGCGTGCTCGCGCAGCTGCAGATAGTGGACGATGAACTCCAGATCGACCAGCCCACCGCGCGCCAGCTTGACGTCGAGTGGCCCCTTGGGCGGCTTGTGCTTCGCCATCTCGCCGCGCATGTGCAGCACGTCCTCGCGCAGCTTCGCGGCATCGCGCGGGGCGAGCAGCACCGCGTCGATGATCGCGCGCAGTTCCGCCCGATCCTGCGCGGTGCCGAACAGCGGCCGGGCGCGGCACAGGGCCATGTGTTCCCACGTCCAGGCGTCTTCGCGCTGGTAGCGCTCGAAGCTGTCGAGGCTGACCGCGATCGGCCCCTGCGCGCCCGAGGGCCGCAGCCGGGTATCGACTTCGTAGAGCGCGCCCGCCGCCGTCGGCACGGACAGCGCGGCGATCACGCGCTGCGCCAGCCGGTTGTAGTACAAAGTGCCCCCCAGCGGCCGCCGTCCGTCGCTTTCGCGCATGTGATCGCCGCTGAACAGGAACACCAGGTCCAGGTCCGAGGCGTGCGTCAGCGCCGCGCCGCCGAGCCGGCCAAGGCCGAGGATCACCAGACGGCTGTCCGGAACCGCGCCGTGATTCGTCGTGAATTCGCTGACGGCCGCCGCGCCCAGCACTTCGATCGCCGCTTCGGCCACGCGCGAGAGCGCGGCGGCCACCTCCAGCGGGTCGTGCTGCCCTTCGATCAGCTGCACGCCCAGCGCGAAGCGCAGCTCGCTGACCTTCACGCGCACCGCGTCGAGCAGGCGCTGGTAATCGTCGCCCGCTTCGCCGCGCGCAAGCTCGGCCACGATCTCCTCCACGCTGCCGGGCAGGTCGAAGGCGGAGCGGTCGATCAGCGTATCGAGCAGGTCGCTGCGCCGCGCGAGTTCGTCGGCCAGCGTCGGCGCATGGGCCAGGATGCGCATGACCACGACCAGCAGGCCGGGCCGCGCTTCGAGCAGGCGGAACACGTTGATCGCCGACGGCAGGCCGCCCAGCAACTGTTCCCAGCGCAGCAGCGCGCGTTCCGGATCGGGGGCTTCGGCCAGCGCGCGCAGCAGTTGCGGGCGCAGACGGGCATAGGCGTTGCGCGCCTCGGCGCTGCGCAGGGCGCGGAACTGGCCGCCTTCCCAGCCTTCGATGCGCGTGGCCAGCGCTTCGGCATCGGCAAAGCCCAGTTGTTCCAGCTCGCCCACCAGCGGCCGGGCTTCGATCGCGACCGCGCCGGTCGGGGCATAGATGCGGATCAGCGCGTCGAACCGGGTGCCGACCGCTTCCGAAATCGTGGCCAGTTCATCGACCAGCGCCTTGCCATCCGGCAGCCCGTCGAGCCGGGCCACGCTGTCGAGCGCGGCGGCATCGGTCGGCAGGCTGTGGGTCTGCTGGTCGGCCACCATCTGCAGGCGGTGCTCCAGCACGCGCAGGCGGTCATAGCTGTCGCCGAGCACGTGGGCATCGCTGGCATCGATGATGCCGGCCTGCGCCAGCGCGTCGAGCGAGTCGCGGGTGCCGCGCAGGCGCAGCGCGGGATTGCGCCCGCCATGGATCAACTGGTGCGTCTGGGCAAAGAATTCCACCTCGCGGATGCCGCCGCGCCCGCGCTTCAGGTCATAGCCGGGGCCGATCGCCTGCCCGCCGGCGTAGTGATCGCGAATGCGGGTGGTCAGGCGGCCGATCTCGGCGATCGCGCCGAAATCGAGGCTGCGGCGCCAGACGAACGGGCGGATCGTGTCGAGGAAGGCCTGCCCCGCGGCGACATCGCCGGCGGCGGCGCGCGCGCGGATGAAGGCGGCGCGTTCCCAGGCCAGCGCGCTCGATTCGTAATGCGTGATCGCCGCCTCGAAGGGCAGGGCCAGCGGGCTGACTTCCGACGCCGGGCGCAGGCGCAGGTCGATCCGGAACACATAGCCGTCGGCGTTCACGGTGGAGAGTATCTCGACGACCGCGCGCGCCACGCGCTGCGCCGCTTCGCCCGGTTCGTCGCGATCGCGCCGCGGCAGGGTGAGCGGATCGTAGAGCAGGATGGGATCGATGTCGGACGAATAGTTGAGTTCGCCCGCGCCGTGCTTGCCCAGCGCGATCGCGGAAAAACCGCGCGGCTCGGCATCGGGCGCGCGGCGCCGGATCGCGGCGGCGATGGCGGCGTCCAGCGCGCGGTCGGCGAAGGTGGAAAGCTCGCCCACCACGCGCGCCAACGGCAGGGCGCCGGCAAGATCGCCGATCGCCAGCGCCAGCGCCAGCGCCAGCCGTTCGCGGCGGAGCGCGACCGCGGTATCGTCGATGCCCTCGCCCATGGCCGTGGCGGCGGCGATGGCATCCTCGATCCGGCCGGCGGCGAGCAGGGCTTCGATGTCCGGCAAGCGGTCCAGCGCGCGGCACAGGAACGGGGCATGATCGCGCGCGCGCCCGATCGCGTTCTGCCAGTCCGTCATCGTGTTTCCGCTCCCTCGTGCCTGCGCCTTCCCGCGATGCCCGGTGATGGCGACGCGATCAAGCGAGCGCGTGCCTTGCGCGCCTTTCCGCGCTCTGCCAAGGTCCGCCCATTACGCGCCGGAGGGGATCTGGCGCATGATCGATTTTCGAAAGGTTGCTCAATGACATATCGCAAGGTTCGTGGTTCGTCCGCGCGATTTGCGGCGCGCTTTGCCGGCGGCGTGATGGCCTCCGTTCTGGTTGCTTCCGCCGCGATGGCCGCCCCCGCGCCCAAGGTGCCGCCGGTCGACCAGGCGCTGATGCGCGAAGTGGTGAAGACGCTGGCGTCCGACGCGCTGGAAGGGCGCGGCCCCAGCACCGCCGCCGAGCCCAAGGTGCTCGATGCGATCATCGCGCGCTTCAAGCAGGCAGGCCTGCAACCCGGCAACAAGGGCGGCTGGCTGCAGGACGTGCCCACGGTGGAAGTCACCGCAAGCAACGTCAGCCCGCTGGTGGTGTCGGGCGGCGCGCAGCCGCTGACGTTCACGCGCGGCAAGGATTTCGTCGCCGGCAGCTACCGCATCACCCCGAAGACCGACGTGCGCGACAGCGAACTGGTCTTCGTGGGCTATGGCGTCAACGCGCCGGAGCTGGGCTGGAACGATTACGCCGGCGTTGACGTGAAGGGGAAGACGGTGGTCATCCTCGTCAACGATCCCGACTATGAAACCGCGACCGAGGACGGGCCGTTCAAGGGGCGCCGGATGACCTATTATGGCCGCTGGACCTACAAGTTCGAGGAAGCGGCGCGGCAGGGCGCGAAAGCGGCGCTGATCGTCCACGATACCTTCCCCGCCGCCTATGGCTGGAACGTGGTGGAATCGAGCTGGGCGGGCGCGCAGTATTTCGTCCAGACGCCGAACGACGGCATGGACCAGACCGAAGCCAACGGCTGGGTGCAGAAGCCGGTGGCCGAAGCGATCTTCGCGGCGGCGGGCCAGAACCTGGCGCAACTGACCGCCGCCGCCAAGCGGAAGGGCTTCAAGGCGGTTCCGCTGGGGCTCAAGGTCAGCTTCTCGTTCGACAATGCGATCCGACGCTCGGTTTCGCACAACGTGATCGGCATCCTGCCCGGCAAGACGCGCCCGGACGAATACGTGCTCTATACGGCGCACTGGGATCACCTTGGCCATTGCCAGGCCGATGCCAAGGGCGATGACATCTGCAACGGCGCGGTCGACAACGCCACTGGCGTGGCCGCCCTGGCGGCGCTCGCCAAGATGAACCGCGCGGCGGGGCCGGCGCAGCGCAGCGAAGTGTTCCTGGCGGTGACGCTGGAGGAATCCGGCCTGCTCGGCTCGGAATACTATGCGCGCAACCCGATCTATCCGCTGGCGAAGACCGTGGGCGGCGTGAACATGGATGCGCTGCCCACCTATGGCCCGACGCGCGACGTGCAGGTGACGGGTGGCGACAAGTCGGAACTGACCGCGATCCTCCATCGCGTGGAACGCGAGATGGGTCTGGTCGAAACGCCCGAGGATCACGCCGAACGCGGCCATTACTACCGTTCGGACCACTTCAGCATGGCCAAGCGTGGCGTGCCGATGTTCGCGGTGGGCCGGGGCACCGACCTTGTCGTGGGTGGCAAGGCCGCAGGCGATGCCGCGTCGGAAGATTACACCAACAACCGCTATCACCAGCCCAGTGACGAATATTCGGATAGCTGGGACTTTTCGGGCATGGCGCAGGAAGTGGAACTCTACTACCGGCTCGGCCGCGCGCTGGCCGACAGCACGGTCTGGCCGAACTGGCATCCCGGCGATGAATTCCGGGCCATTCGGGACCGCAGCCTGGCCGAAGCGGGCGTAAAGACGAAGTAACGGGACAAGACGGACGATGAGCGGGAACGGGATGCGGATGCCGCCGGAATGGCATCCGCAGGACTGGCTGTGGATCGGCTTTCCGCATCTGGCGGAAGAATGGTCCGGCGTGATCGAAACGGCGCAGGAACAGATCGCCGCCTTCGCCAGCGCGGTTGCGGAAAGCGGCCAGCAAGTGCGCCTCATCGTCCGTGACGAAGCCAACGCCGCACGGGCGCGGCAGCTCGTCAGCGGCTCGGTAGGGCTGGAACAGCGCGTCTATGGCGATGTCTGGCTGCGCGATACCGGGCCGCTGGTGGTGCGCGATGCTGCGGGCAACCGCCGGGCGCGGCTGTTCGGCTTCAACGGCTGGGGCGGCAAGTACCTGATGGACGGCGACACGCTGATCGGTGCGGATCTGGCCGACAGCGCGGGGCTGGCCGCCGACCGTTGCGACTGGATCCTGGAAGGCGGCGCGCTGGATGGCGACGGCACGGGGCTGGTCGCCACCACGGGGCAATGCCTGCTCAATCCCAATCGCAATCCGCATCTCTCGCAGGCCGATCTCGAAAGGCGGCTGGCGCGCGATCTTGGGTTCGACCGGGTGCTGTGGCTGGGCGATGGCCTGATCAACGATCACACCGACGGGCACGTCGACAATCTCGGCCGTTTCGTCGCGCCCAACCGCATCGCCCTGCCGCGCGCGACCGGGGCGGACGATCCCAATGCCGCGATCTATGCCGATGCCGCGGCGCGCGCGCGGGCGATGGGCGTGGAAGTGGCCGAAGTGCCGTCGCCCGGCCGGATCGAATGGGACGGCATGGTCCAGCCGGCCAGCTACATGAACTTCGTCATCACGACGAAGCTGGTGGTGGTCCCGATCTTCGGCTCGCCCCACGATGACGAAGGCGTGGCCACCATCGCCGCGCTGTTCCCGGGGCGTGATACCGTGGGGCTGATGGCCGATGCCGTGCTGGCGGGTGGCGGCGGCTTCCACTGTTCCAGCCAGCAGATGCCGTCCGCCTGACGCGTTCTCCTACCCTTCGGCCCGATACTGCCGGTTCAGCGCGCGCCACGCGATGAACAGCGCGGCGAAGGCGATCGGAACCACGGCCAGCACCCCCACCAGCCCGACCTTTAGGCTGCCGAAATCGGTCGACAGGCGGCCGGCGGTATAGGGGCCGAGCGCCAGCCCCAGCATCGTCGCGCCGAGCAGGAACGCCGCCGTTGCCGTCGCGCGCACCTGCGGCGGCACGATGTTGACGATCGTTCCCGAAGCCCCGCCCAGCGCGGCGCTCAGCAGGAACCACGTCGGGAAGACCATGGCATAGAACACCGCCTTGCTGGCCGTGGTGAGCATCACGGCATAGGGCAGCAGACCGGCCGCCAGCCCGCCGATGACCACCAGCACGCGCCGCGCATTGTCATGGCCCCGGCTCAGGCGGTCCGCCATGGCGCCGCCGGCGATCACCCCCGCCGCACCGCCGGCCGCCGCCAGCCCGCCGACCATGATCGCCACCTCGTCGGTGCTGGCATGGAATGTGCGGATGGCATAGAGCGGGCCGAACGCCGAATTGGCGTAGGACACGAAGCTGATCAGGCCATAGCCGACGGTCACGCCCAGCGTGGATGGCGATTTCCAGATCGCGGCGAAAGCGGCGGGGTCGTGCTCCCGCAGGCTGGCCGCCCACGAGAAGATGGCATAGCTGCCCACGCCCAGCGCGATCCACTGCACCGGATCGCCCAGTAGCGCGGTGACGCCGGCCGAAAGCGCGGCGATGATCGCCGCGGCCGCGATATTGGCCGTCAGCGCCCCGCTGCCCCGTCGCGCGGCGGCGATCAGCGTGAAGGGCGGCACGATCGTGCCAAGGTCCGCCAGGAATGCCGTGAAGGGCGAGCCTTCCGGAGGGGCGCGGCGGTGCGCCGGCGGATCGTAGCGGCCGCGCGGGGGCTCGCGCAGGCTGTTGACCCATCCCGCCAGCAGCAGGCCGGGCAGGCCCACGGCCAGGAATGCGACCTGCCATCCCGCCAGTCCGAACGGATGCGCGCCCGGAGCGAAGCCACTGTTCCAGCCATTGGCGATGGAACTGCCGATGAACAGCGAAACGCCGCCACCCAGGTAGATGCCGGCGGAATAGATCGCGATCGCGGTGGCGCGGCGCCGCGGCGGGAAATAGTCGGACAGCAGCGAATAGGCCGACGGGCCGGCCGAGGCTTCGCCCACGCCCACGCCAATCCGGGCGAGGCCCAGTTGCGTGAAGTTGCGGGAAAGGCCGGAGAGCGCGGTCATTGCCGACCATACGGCGAGGCCGATCGCCAGCAGCCGCGTGCGCGTCCAGCGGTCCGCCAGCTTGCCCAGCGGAATGCCGAACAGCGCATAGAACACGCCGAACGCCGTGCCATAGAGGAAGCCGAACTCGCTGTCGGAAATCCCGAGATCGCGCTTCAGGTCCACCGCAAGGATGGTCAGCAACTGGCGATCGATGAAGTTGAGTATGTAAACGATGACCAGTACGCCCAGCGCGTACCAGCTATAGGGTTCGATCCGGGGGGCTTTTTCGCCTCTCGCCGGGGTTTCAGGATCCTCCATACCTTGTGCCGTCCTCCAGTCCCGCTTCGGCAAATCCCGCCTGCCGCAGGCGACAGCTGTCGCACAGGCCGCAGGCGGTTCCATCGGGCAGGGGATCGTAGCAGGACCAGCTTTCGCCGGTATCCAGCCCGAGCCGCACGGCTTCGCGCGCGATCCCTGCCTTGGTCAGGTACTGGAGCGGCGCGTGGACGCGCACGGTGCCCCCTTCCGATCCGAACTTGGTGGCGATGCGCGCCAATCCCTCGAACCCCGCCACGAATTCCGGGCGGCAATCCGGATAGCCGGAATAATCGAGCGCGTTGACGCCGATGAACAGATCCTTCGATCCCGCCGCTTCCGCCCAGGCGAGCGCGAGGGAGAGAAAAACGAGGTTGCGCGCGGGCACGTAAGTGACCGGAATGTCCGGCCCGACGCCGTCCTTGGGCACGTCGATGGCGTCGGTCAGCGCCGAGCCGCCGAACTGGCGCAGATCGAGCGGCAGCACGACGTGGCGATCCACCCGGAGCCTGGCAGCGATCTTGCGCGCGGCGTCCAGCTCGATGCGGTGGCGCTGGTTGTAGTCGATCGTCAACGCCAGCACGCGGAAGCCCTGTTCCAGCGCCAGCCCCGCGCAGACCATCGAATCCAGCCCGCCGGACAGCAGCACCACGGCCAGAGGAGCCGCGTCGGCATTCTTCACTTGCACGTCAACGTGTTCGACCATCCCCTTGGGCTAGCGGGGCGTGGCCGCGCTGGCAATGGCAAGGACGCACAGGATCGGGATGCGCGATAGGGTCAGCGCGGCGTGCAACTGCCCACGCGGCGCGCTTCGGCCGAGTAGTCGAAAGGCAGCCCTTGCGCGATGCCCTGCGTTTCGATCTGCGCCAGCCGCGCGTTCTCCATGCGGATGCGCGTGCGGCCATAGCCGTTGCCGGGGCAGGTGTATTGAATAGTGACGGCGCTGGGCGTGTCCTCGATCACCACGCTGCGGCACGCGGCGCCGGCGTGGCGCAGCTGGACCAGATCGCGTCCGTTGTCGATGCACAGCGAACTGCGCGCCATCGTGGTATCGCGCACGCGGACATCCCATTGGCCGGCTTCGAAGCGATCGAGCATCATCAGGCCCGAACGTTGCGCGAGCAGCGACGGCGCGGCGAAAGCCAGCGTCGCGATTCCGGCAAGGACCGCACCGCGCCCCAGGCGCGCAATGATTCGCTCGTTCCAGATCATGGTCATTAACAATGACATCCCCACGCCCGTTGTCAGTGCGGGATTTCACAATATTTCATGACAAAAATAGGGCGGACCGGACCAGATTCAATGGCCGGTGCCGCCGCGGCATGATCTCAATCCAGATCGATTGCGAAATCGCGCGAACAGAACGCGCAATCGACCACGATCACGCCATCTTCGTTGCGCATTTCGGCGCGCTCACTTTCGGGAAAGCGCGACAGTATCGATCGGTAGTGCTCGACGGTGCAGCGACAACCGCGTTCCAGCGCCGGTCCGCGTTCGACGCGCACTTCCCGCTCCTCGTGAAACAGGCGCCACGCGATGCTTTCCATGCTCAATGCGGGATCGAGCAGCTCTTCGGCCTTCACGCTGCCGCCCATGGTCGCGATATGCTCCCATTGCGGATGGTCCAGCCGCGCGTGCAGCCGCTCGCGGCCCTCCTCGCCCTCGGGCAGATGTTGCAGCAGCAGGCCGCCGCCGACGCAGCCCGTGGCATCGTGGCGCACGGCGGACCGGATCAGCGTGGGCACCTGTTCGGACTGGAGGAAATAGGCTTCGCAGGCTTCGGCCAGGCACGAACCTTCCAGCGGCACGATGCCCTGGTAGCGCTGATCGGTGGAGGGAAGATCGAAGGTCACCGCCAGATAGCCATCGCCGAACAGGGCGTGCAGCGTGGGGGCCGGCCCCAGCTCGTCGAGCCGGGCCTTGTCGAACCGCGCATAGCCGCGCAGCTCGCCACCCCGGTAATCGCAGACCAGCAGGTCGATCACGCCCTCCCGCGTCTGCGCCTGCATGGTCAGCTGGCCTTGCTCGTCCTTGAGCAGCGAGCCGAGCAGCGCGGTCAGCACCAGCGCTTCGGCCAGCAGATGCTTGACCGGTGCGGGATAGGCGTGCGCCGAAAGGATGCGATCCAGCACCGGGCCAAGCCGCACGACCCGGCCGCGCGCGTCGCGATCGGGCACGGTGAACAGCAGCGTCCGGTCGAAGCCGGTTTCGCCATCGTGAATGTCAGGAGCGCTCATCAGCCGTGTTCACCGTTGCCTTCAGATCTGGCCGAAAACCCAGCGCAGCACCGACTTCTGGGCATGGATGCGGTTTTCCGCTTCATCCCATACCACCGACCGCGCGCCGTCGATCACCGAATCGGTCACCTCTTCGCCGCGATGCGCGGGCAGGCAGTGCAGGAACAGCGCGTCCGCTTTCGCCTGCGCCATCAGCGCATCGTTGACCTGGTAGGGTGCCATGGCCTGCAGCTTGGCTTCGGCGTGGGCCTGCCCCATCGAAATCCAGGTGTCGGTCACCACCACATCCGCGCCGCGCGCGGCTTCGGCGGCGTCGCGGTGAAGCGAGATGCGCGCGCCGCCGGCCTGCGCGCGGGCGATGAACCCGGCATCGGATTCATAGCCTTCGGGCACGCCGATGCGAACGTTGAACTTCATCAGCCCCGCCGCTTCGACGATCGAGTTGAGCACGTTGTTGCCATCGCCCAGCCAGGCGACTTCCAGGCCGGGCAGGGCCTTGCCATGCTCGATCACGGTCAGCAGGTCGGCCATGATCTGGCAGGGGTGGGACAGGTCGGTCAGCCCGTTGATCACCGGCACGGTGGCATGGTGGGCCAGTTCCTCGACCTTGGCGTGATCGTCGGTGCGCAGCATGATGGCGTCGGCCATGCGGCTCAGCACGCGCGCGGTATCGGCGATCGTCTCGCCCCGGCCAAGCTGGGTGGTGCCGGCGTCGAGCACCAGTGCGCTGCCGCCAAGCTGGCGCATCGCCACGTCGAACGACACGCGCGTGCGGGTGGAGTTCTTTTCGAACACCATGGCCAGCACATGCCCGGCGAGGGGGGCATCGCCATCGGCGCGCCCCTTGGTGAAGCCCTTGCGCGCCGCCTTCCGGTCGATCGCGTCGTTGAGCATCGCGGCAACGGCATCGCCGCCCGCGTCGGTCAGGTTCAGGAAATGCCGGGTCATGATGGCGTGGCCTCGACCTTGTAGCTCGCGGCGCCGGCCGAAAGCTTGTCCATGAATTCATCGATATGCGAATCGTCGATCACCAGCGGTGGCAACACGCGCAGGGTGTTGTCGCCGGCCGAAACCGTGAGCAGCTGGTGGTTGTCGCGCAGATGCGCCACGAACGCGCGGGGTTCGATCTTCATCTTGACGCCCAGCATCAGCCCGCGTCCGCGCACCAGTTCGAACAGATCCGGATAGTTGCCGATGAACTGTTCCAGGCGGCCGCGCAGGCGTTCGCCGGTGGCGCGCACATTGGACAGGAATTCGGGGGTGGCGACGATATCCAGCACCGCTTCGCCGGCGGCCATGGCCAGCGGATTGCCGCCATAGGTGCTGCCGTGCGTGCCGAAGACCATGCCACGGGCGGCCTTCTCGGTGGCCAGGCAGGCGCCCATCGGGAACCCGCCGCCGATGCCCTTGGCCGTCGCCATGATATCCGGCAGCACGCCATACTGTTCATAGGCGTAGAGCGTGCCCGTGCGCGCGACGCCGCACTGCACCTCGTCGAATACCAGCATCAGGTCGTGTTCGTCGGACAGGTCGCGCAGGCCCTTGATGAACGTGTCGGAGCCATCGCGGATGCCGCCTTCGCCCTGGATCGGTTCGACCAGGAAGCCGGCCGTGTTGGGGCCGATCGCCGCCTTCGCGCCTTCCAGATCGTCGAACTCGACGTACTTGAAGCCGGGCAGCAGGGGCAGGAAGCCCTTGTGCATCTTGTCCTGATTCGACGCGCTGATCGTGGCCATCGTACGGCCGTGGAACGCGTTCTTGAACGTGATCAGCTCGAACTTGTGATCGTCGCCGGCATGCTGGTGATAGGCGCGCGCGGTCTTGATCGCGCATTCCACCGCCTCGGCGCCCGAATTGGTGAAGAACACGGTATCGGCGAACGTCAGATCGACCAGCCGCTGCGCCAGATGCTCGCCCTGCGGACTGCCGTAGAGGTTCGACACGTGCATCAGCGTGGCCGCCTGCTGCTGGATCGCGCCGATCAGGTGCGCGTTCGAATGGCCGAGCAGGTTGACGGCGATGCCGCTGGCGAAATCGAGATAGCGGGTGCCGTTCTCGTCAATCAGGTGGCAGTGCTCGCCTCGCACAGGTCGCACGCCGCACCGGGGATAGACGGGCATGAGCGGTGTGATCGACATGGGCAGCTCCTGTTTCATTCACGCAAATCGGAAGACGGGAAACGCAAACGACAAATGGCGGCCGACTGGCCGCCATTTGCGCGCGTTTATTGTGTTGCAGGCCCCCGGTCAAATGCCGGGGGCGGTGCGGACCGGATCAATCCTGACGCGGCACCAGGTTGACCGCCGAGTACTTGCCTCGTCGATCGACCTCGAGATCGAACTCCAGCTTGTCGCCTTCGTTCAGCTCGCGCATGCCCGAACGCTCCACGGCGCTGATGTGCACGAACGCGTCCGGCTGGCCATCATCACGCGTGATGAAGCCGAAGCCCTTCATGGCGTTGAAGAACTTGACCGTGCCGGTCGCCTTTTCGCCGGTCAGTTCGCGCTGCGGCGCGGCCGGCTTGGAGGCAACCTCGATCACGTCGCCGACGACCTGAAGGTCCGCCGCGGAAATCTTGCCACCGCGATCGACCAGGTTGAATTCGAGTTCCTGCCCTTCGGCCAGGCCTTCCAGACCGGCGCGTTCAACCGCGCTGATGTGCACGAACACGTCTTCGCCGCCTTCGTCGCGCTGGATGAAGCCAAAGCCCTTCTGGGCATTGAAGAACTTCACCTTGCCCTTGCCGGTGCCGACGACCTGCGCGGGCATGCCGCCGCCACGGGGGCCGCCGAAGCCGCCACCACCGCCGCCGCCGCCGAAGCCACCGCCACGGTTGCCACCGCCGCCGAAGCCACCGCGATCGCCGCCGCCGAATCCGCCGCCACGGTTGCCGCCGCCGAATCCGCCGCGGTCACCACCGCCGAATCCGCCACGATCGTAACCGCCGCCGAAGCCGCCGCCACCGCCGCTGTAGGGATCGAAATTGTCTTCGCCGAATCCGTCGCGCTTATCCCGTCCGCGACCCCGCCGCCCTCTGTCAAAACCCATAAACTTCAATAGACCTTCGTTCCGCCCCTGCTTTCCCCGGCGCCGCGGGCCGGATGCGGAGACCGGCGGCACGACAAGGAATCCGCGCCGGACAAAAGGCCGACCTTCTTCATTGCACTCGGCACTATAGCGAAGAAAAAGCCGTAGCGCGAATGGAATCCGCAAAAGAGACCGGATTTCCGGGAACTTTCGCTAATTCGCCGTTTCGGAGGCAATTTTTCCGATGCCGGACGCGGCTGCGAATGCTTGCTCTTGGCCCGTGGTTTGGGCAGAAGCACTGTCAATTGCGCGCCGTTTCGGAGGGCGAACCGGCGCTATCACCTGCACCAGTCCTAAGCCACGACCGGCATTCGCCGTCGTCAGCCGCAATTCGGGAGAAGGCACCGTTGTTCCGCAAGATCGATGATCGCACTTATGCCAGCCCGCAGATCACGGTGGCCGACGTGGCCGAAGCGAAAGCGCTGGGAATCGCCGTGATCATCAACAACCGCCCCGAGGACGAATCCGACGATCAGACGCCGGGCGCCGCGATCGAGGCGGCGGCGCGCGCGGCCGGGATCGCCTATCACGCGATCCCCGTGACGCACGCGGGCTTCGCCGCCTGGCAGGTGGAAGCGATGCGCAAGGCGCTGGACGAGGCGGGCGACCAGCCGGTGCTCGCCTATTGCCGGTCGGGCACGCGCTCCACGCTGCTCTGGGCGCTGGCGGAGGCGGCGGCTGGCCGCAATCCGTCGCGGATCGCAGCGGGTGCGGCCGGCGCGGGGTATGACATCACGCCGGTTCGCGCGCAGGTCGATATGCTCGCGGCGCAGGCCGGCTGAGCCGGGACGGCTATCGTGAAAGCGGTGCAGGCGCTTCTTGCCCAGCCCGGCGTGCTTCTCGTGCTCAAGACGCTGGCTTCCCTGGTCGGGGTGCTGCTCGTGGTGCAGCTCGCGCGCTGGATGAATCTGGGCGGCGACGTGCGGATTCGCGACGAGGATCACGCGGGCGCGCTGGCCGACGAGGCGATGTGCGGCTTCGTGCCGGTGGCGGTCGGGCTCGACAAGGCGCGAATCGGCGCGCTCGTGCGCGACGCGCAGGGCCGGGTCATGCTGATTCGCCGCCATGGCAGCCATTTTGCCGCGCGCCTGCTGGAAAACCACGCCGGGGTCCGGCTCGATCAGCACTTCCTGACCGTGGCGACCGGAGACAGCCGCTTCGGCACGGTCACGCTCAACCTCGGGCCCGAGGCGCAGGCCTGGGCGGCCAGCCTCCGGCGGCTGGAGGGATAGGGTCATGACGCCGGACATTCATCCTGTCGATATCGTCACGTATGCCGTGCCATTCTTCATCCTGGCGATGATCTGGGAAATGACGTGGGCGCGCCGCCGGGCGCCCGAAGCCTACGAGCCGCGCGATACCTGGACGTCGCTTGCGCTGGGGCTGGGCAGCACCGTGGCGGGGGCGCTTACGGCCGGGGTGGTCTATGCCGCCGCGATGGCGCTTTACCAGCACCGCGTGGCAACGGTGCCGTTCGCCTGGTGGGCCTGGATCGCGTGCTTCGTGCTCGACGACTTCAACTATTACTGGGCGCACCGCACCGGCCACCGCATCCGCTGGTTCTGGGCGAGCCACGTCAACCACCATTCGAGCCAGCACTACAACCTGTCCACCGCGCTGCGGCAGACCTGGACCGGATTCGTCGCGCTCTCGTTCGTGTTCCGCATCTGGCCCGCGCTGCTGGGTTTCCACCCGGCGATGCTGGTGACGGTGGGGGGCGTGAACCTCGTTTACCAGTTCTGGATTCATACCGAGGCGATCGGCCGGATGCCGCGCTGGTTCGAGGCGGTGTTCAACACGCCGTCGCATCACCGGGTCCATCACGCGACCAACCCGGTCTATCTCGATCGCAACTATGCCGGCGCGCTGATCGTGTGGGACCGCCTGTTCCGCACGTTCCAGCCCGAACTCGATGGCGAACGCATCCGCTACGGCATCGTTCGCCAGCTCGGCACGTTCGGCGTGATGTGGTCGGTGTTCCACGAATGGGCGGGCATGCTGAAGGACTTCGCGGTTGCGCCGCTGCGCTACAAGCTGGCCTACCTTGTGCGCGAGCCCGGATGGAGCCACGATGGCAGCCGCGACACGTCCGACCGTATCCGGGAGCGCTGGCGCGAACGGCAGGACGGGGCGGCTAGGGCAGTGCGCTTGGACTGATGTCCCAGGCGGCGTGGACAAATTCAGGAGCGGGTGGAGCGACCGAGAATGGTGGAGAGCGGACATTGCCAGTCCGGTTTGGTTTCGCCAATAAGGATCCGATGCAGCCAGACGACGCGATCACACCGGTTCAGATCGAGCATTCCATTGATGAAGTTTGGATCGGTGAAGAGTTGGATCAATACTACAACTACCTCGACTACCATTTCGAGGAAGGTGGCATTTATCTTCGCGCTCGGGTTTATCTCGACGATCCCCGAACCGCGACCCTATTCGGGCCATTCGAATCACGGCAAAGCAGCAAGGTGGTAACGGCGCCAAGCATTCGTGAAGCGGTTGAGGCTTACCTCGGGAGGCGTTTTCACAAGGTAGTCCAACGCTAATTGCTCATGACTGCAACTGGGCGACAATCGTCGAGACCCCTTCAAGCCTCTCCTTTCTCCCCCGTCATGCCAGCGTAGGCTGGCATCTCTGGCCTCGGGCAATCCGGCATGAGATCCCGGCCTTCGCCGGGATGACGGGATTTCGGGCGACGGGTTTCGGGCGCAATCTGCCACGCGAATTTGCTAGATTGAAAGCCCGTCGCGCAGCAGGTCCGCCGCCACGCCGGCGATGTCCTCCACCGGCCGGCTGGCGTCCCACACGCCGAAGCGCAGGCCCAGGAACACGTTCATGCCCATCAGCGCCCAGGCGCGCACTTCCTGATCGCCTGCGCGCAGCGTGCCTTGCGCGACGCCATCGTCCAGGCGCGCGGCGATGCGCTGCGCGGTGCCTTCGTAGTGGGCGCGGTAGCTTTGCGGATCGGCGAACTCCGCTTCGTCGATGATGCGGTAGATTTCCTTGTGCTCCCGCGCGAAGCGCAGGAAGCCTTCCAGCGCCTCGCGCTCGCGCACCAGTCCCGTCGCTCCCGCGCTGACCGCCGCCGCCGCCGTGGTGGCGACGCGGGCGGACATATCGCGCACCAGCGCGGTGAAGATCGCGTCCTTCGAATCGAAATAGGTATAGAAACTGCCGAGCGCCGTTCCCGCGCGCCGGGTGATCCCGCTGATCGAGGCTTCGTGGAAGCCGCGCTCGCCGAATTCGGCCGCCGCGGCATCGAGCAGGCGCCGCAGCGTTTCCCGTCCCCGCGCGGTACGCGGGGCTTTGCCGGGGCTCGCCTTTTCCGAATCTACCGACACCCTGCTCTCCCATCCGTGGGCGATCGTTCCTTCGACCGCCCGAGCCCGGTCCTTGTGCCGGGGCTGTTGCGCTTTCGCCACGTCCTATCGGCGATTTCGGTCCGCCTCAAATGAAAAGTTGAAACATGGTTCAACTTTCAATATCGGTTTGCACAGACGGGCCTTTCATCGGTCCGTGAGAGGGAGCCTGATCCATGAACCGTTTTCGCGTGCGCGCCCTTGCGGCCGCCACCACCGCACTTGTTGCGCTGCCCGCCATGCCCGCTTTCGCGCAGGAAGCCGCTGCATCCGAAGCTTCGGCGAATGATTCGGGCGAAATCGTCGTCGTTGCCCGCAAGCGCGAGGAACGCCTGGTCGATGTGCCGATCGCCATCACCGCCCTGTCCACCGAAGGGCTGGAAAAGGCCGGCGCCAAGGATCTTTCCGGCGTGCAGGGCGCGATCCCGAACGTGAACATCGTGCAGGGGCGCGGCTCGGCCTCGTCCGCCAACTTCTATATTCGCGGCATCGGCCAGCCCGACGCGCTGCAGACCTTCGATCCCGCGGTCGGCGTCTATGTCGATGGCGTCTATCTCAGCCGCATCCAGGGCGCGCTGCTCAACCTGTTCGACGTGCAGCGCGTGGAAGTGCTGCGCGGGCCGCAGGGCTCGCTCTATGGCAAGAACACCATCGGTGGCGCGGTCAACGTGGTGTCGAAGAAGCCCGATCTGGACACGATCCGGGGTGAGGGCGCGTTCACCTATGGCCGCTTCAACGAAGTGACCGCCAAGGGCTACATCACCGCGCCGCTGGTGACCGACAAGCTCGCCCTGTCGCTGGCCGGCGTCTACGACAACCGCGACGGCATCGTCACCGATCCCGCCACCGGCAAGAAGTACAACGATCGCAACAACCTGTCGGGCCGCGCGATCCTGCGCGCCAAGCCGTCCGACCGGGTCGAAGTGCTGATCTCCGGCGACTACACCCGCCAGCGCAACGCACTCACGCTGGGGCAGGCCACGGCCAACCTCATCGGCTTCAACTACAATTCCACCTTCACCAGCGTCACGCCGTTCGTCATCGCCACGGCGCCGACCGGCCGCTACAACTATACCGCATCGACCAGCTTCAAGAACGGCGAAGGCCAGCGGCTCGATCACTGGGGTCTTTCGGGCACGATCAACGTCGATCTGACCGACAACCTCCAGCTCACCTCGATCACCGCCTATCGCAAGCTGAAGACGAACTTCTACGTCGATATCGATGCCACGGCGGCGGAAGTCGGCGACGTGTTCGTGGGCACGCGCCAGCACCAGTTCAGCCAGGAACTGCAGCTCAAGCTTGATACCGAAAAGCTGAAGGGCGTGGTCGGGCTCTACTTCCTCGACGAACAGGTCAATTCGCACCAGGAAGCCTATGCCGACAGCTATCTCCAGTATGTCGGCACGCCGCTGAACTTCCTGCGCACGATCGATGACCGGCAGAACACCAAGAGCTATGCCGCGTTCGGCCAGCTGACCTACAACTTCACCGAGAAGCTCGCGCTCACGGCGGGCCTGCGCTACACGCACGAGAAGAAGAAGTACTTCCGCACCACGACGGCAACGACCACCAGTTCGGTGTTCCCGGCGATCCGCATCGTTAGCACGTTCGCGTTCCCGACCAGCCTGCCGGCGCCCTACAACACGCTCGACGAAGTCAGCTACGACGCCTGGACGCCCTCGGCCACGCTTAGCTACAAGCCGACCACCAACACGCTGGTCTATGCCTCGGCCAGCCGCGGCTTCAAGTCGGGCGGTTTCAACGGGCGCGTCAACAGCCTGGCCGACGTGACGCTCGCGGTGAACGGCACCACGCAGATCGTGCCGACGTTCAAGCCGGAAACCGTGTGGACCTATGAAGCCGGCGCCAAGGGCACGTTCCTGGACGGGCGCGTCTCGCTGTCGGCGGCGGCGTTCTATTCCGACTACAAGGACTTCCAGGCGCGTGTCGGCGGTGGCAACACCGGTATCAACGGCGGCAGCTTCCCCGTCATCAACGCGGGCAAGCTGCGCATCCAGGGCTTCGAGTTCGAAGCGGCGGTGCGTCCGTCCACGCCGCTGACGCTGACCGCGTCGGTCGGTTATCTTGATGCCAAGTACAAGGAGTTCAACGACGGCCGTCGCGCGCCCTCGTTCAGCTGCAACCCCACCGGCACGAAGATCACCTGCAAGCCGGCCTTCGCGCCGCCGCTCACCATGCGCATCGGCGCGGACTACCGCATTCCGCTGGGCGAAGCCTCGCTCAGCTTCGGCGGTGATGTCCGCTTCGTCGACAAGCAGTACCTTTCGGTCGACAACCGCCCCGGCCTGACCGAGGACGGCTATCTGCTGGGCAACGTCTATGCCCAGGTCGATTACGACCGGTTCTACCTGCGCGGCATGGTCAAGAACGTGGGCAACGCGCTCTACAAGACCGACGGGCAGGAGTTCAGCTCGGTCGGCAATATCCAGACCGTGTACTACGGCGATCCGCGCACGTGGAACCTCACCCTCGGCGTGCGCTTCTGACGCACGCGATCCCGGCGCCCCTTCCACCCTCCTCTCCTCCCTCGGCGGAGGGGGCGCCAACGGGGCAATACGCAAAGGCCGGAAGCAGGGGCACCTGCTTCCGGCCTTTCCTCTCGGGTAACTGTCGAGCGCTTTTAGCTGGCGAGACGCAGCGATCCGGCTGCCGGCGCTTCCCCAACCGGCTGATCGGGCCAGATGCCGCGCGTATCGTACACCGCCTTGCCGCTGCGTTCGGCCAGCGGCACCACGCGGAACACGTCGTGGTCGACCAGCACGATCAGCACGCCGCAATCTTCCAGCGCGGTGTCGAGGTCGATCAGCGCCGCGCCGGTGTCGGTGAACTCGATCGGCAGGGCGGAGGCATAGGGTTCGACCACGCTGATGCGATCGCCGAAGCGGCGCGCCAGCGTTGCCGCGACATAGCGCGCCGGGCTTTCGCGGAAATCGTCGATGTTCGCCTTGAACGCCAGGCCCAGGCAGGCGACCTTCTCGCCCGGATGCGCTTCCAGCAGCGCGGTGGCCTTGGCGATCACGTGGTGCATCTTGCCGTCGTTCACTTCGCGCGCGGTGCGGATCAGCGGGGTCTGTTCAGGCGCGCCGTGGACGATGAACCACGGGTCCACCGCGATGCAGTGACCGCCCACGCCCGGGCCGGGCTGCAGGATGTTCACGCGCGGATGGCGGTTGGCCAGCCGGATCACTTCCCACACGTCCAGCCCCATCGTGTCCGCCACCACTGAAAGTTCGTTGGCGAAGGCGATGTTGACGTCGCGATAGGCGTTCTCGACGAGCTTGGTCATTTCGGCCGAACGCGCGTCCGTGGTCACGCAGGTGCCGCGCACGAAGCGCTTGTAGAAGGCCAGAGCCTTGCGCGCGCAGCGCGGGGTGATGCCGCCGATGGAGCGGTCGTTGTTGGTCAGTTCCTCCAGAATGCGGCCCGGAAGCACGCGTTCGGGGCAGTAGGAGATCGAAACGTCGGGCGTCTCGCGCGTCAGGCCCGGAAACTTCAGGTCCGGGCGCAGGCCGGCCATCAGATCGCGCATCTTTTCGGTCGTGCCCACCGGAGAGGTGGATTCGAGGATGACCGCATCGCCCGCCTTCAGCACCGCGGCCACTTCGGTCGCCGCGGCCAGCACATAGGAGATGTCGGGCGTGTGGTGCTCGTCCTTCTCGAAGGGCGTAGGCACCGCGATCACGAACACGTCGGCGGGCTCGATCTGCGTGGAGGCGCGCAACAGGCCGCGCTGGACCACGCCATGCACCAGCCCGTCGAGATCGACTTCCTCGATATGGATTTCGCCGCGATTGATCGTTTCGACCACGCGTTCGGACACGTCGAGGCCCAGCACCCGGCAGCCCGCGCGCGCGATGATCGCGGCGGTGGGCAGGCCGATATATCCCAGTCCGACAACGCAGACGTCCGGCTTCACTTCACCGGCTTTGAGGTTACCGGGCTGGTTCGACATGTCCCAAAAGCTCCACGATGCGGCGCGATGTCTGCCCATCCCCGAAAGGGTTGTGGGCGCGCGCCATGGCCGAATAGGCAGCCTTATCGTCGAGCAGGGTGAAGATTTCGGAAACGATACGGTCCGCATCGGTTCCAACCAGCTTGGCCGTGCCGGCGGCCACGCCTTCGGGCCGCTCGGTGGTCTCGCGCATGACCAGCACCGGCTTGCCCAGCGCGGGCGCTTCCTCCTGCACGCCGCCGCTGTCGGTCAACATGATCTCGCTGATGGCCAGCAGGCGCGCGAAGTGCGGGTAGTCGAGCGGTTCGATCATCGCCACGTTGGCCAGGCCGGCCAGCGCCGCGTCCATCACCTTGCGCACATTGGGGTTGGGATGGACGGGGAAGATCAGTGCCACGTCTTCGCGCGCGGCGATGCGGCGGATCGCTTCGGCGATGTTTTCCAGTCCGCCACCGAAGTTTTCGCGCCGGTGGCTGGTCACGCCGATGATCCGCTTGCCGGCAAAGCGCGCTTCCAGTTCGCCGAGGCCCGCCGCCAGCGCCGGTTCGGCGGCGATCCGCGCGGTGATCCATTGCAGCGCGTCGATCACGGTGTTGCCGGTCACATGGACCGTCCTAGCAGGGACGTTCTCGGCATGGAGCGCCGCCGCCGAAGTCTCAGTCGGGGCGAAATGGAGCGCCGCGATCGAACCGATGATCTTGCGGTTCACCTCTTCCGGCCAGGGATGGTAGATGTTGTGGCTGCGCAATCCGGCTTCGATGTGCGCCACCGGCAGCTTGCGGTAATAGGCCGCCAGCGCCCCGGCCATGGCCGTGGCGGTATCGCCCTGAACCACCACCCAGTCCGGCTGTTCGACGTCCATCACCCGGCCAAGCCCGGTCAGCAGCGCGGCGGTCAGCCCGTCGAGCGTCTGGTCCGGGCGCATCAGGTCCAGATCGTGATCGGGCACGATCCCGGCGATCTCCAGCACCTGGTCCAGCATTCCCCGGTGCTGCGCCGAAACGCAGGTAACCACGCGAAAGCGCGGGTCCGCGCGCAGGGCGTGGATCACGGGGAACACCTTGATGGCTTCGGGGCGGGTGCCGAATACGAGAAGGACGGTCTTGGTCATCGATGCGCTCTTATCACCCACTCGTTAAACCCGTGTTATGGGGCTGGCGGTGCGGCAACCGTCATGTGGTATGAATTGGCGCCGATCCGCCGGCAAATCGCGCCGGGCCATTAACGACGAAATAAGAGCCTTGGCCTAAAGCGGGCCTGCAGCGGCGTGCGCGCCGCATGAAGGAAAGGCTTGCCTGTGACTGCCATGTACCCTCCGATTGCCGCCACGCCACAGCCCGGGGCCACTGGTTCCGTCACTGCGGCGACAAGGGTGACCGTGGTCGGCCTGGGCTATGTCGGGCTGCCGCTGGCTGTGGCGCTGGCGCGGCAGTTCTTCGTCACCGGCCTCGACATCGATCGCCGCCGGATCGCCGAACTTTCCGAAGGGCATGACCGCACCGGCGAGATCGAGCCTGGGCAGCTTTCGCTTTCGGGTCTCGGGGTGACCAGCGATGCGCAAGTCTGCCCGCCCAGTGATTTCTATATCGTGACCGTGCCCACCCCCATCGATGCCGCGAATCGCCCGGACCTGCGTCTTGTGGAAGCCGCCTCGCGCACGGTCGGGGCCATGCTCCCGGCCGCTGTGCAGGAAGGGCGCGCGCCGGTGGTGGTGTTCGAAAGCACGGTCTATCCGGGGGTGACGGAAGAGATTTGCGGGCCTTTGCTGGAAGAGGCGTCTGGGCTGGTCTGCGGCCGGGATTTCTTCCTCGGCTACAGCCCCGAGCGGATCAATCCGGGCGATCGCGAACACACCATCGACCGGATCACCAAGGTGGTATCGGGGCAGACGCCCGAGGTGCTCGACCGGGTTGCCGATCTCTATGGCGCGATCACCAGCGGCGGCGTGTTCCGCGCCGCCTCGATCAAGGCGGCCGAAGCGGCCAAGGTGATCGAGAACGCCCAGCGCGACATCAACATCGCGTTCATGAACGAGATCGCGCAAATCTTCTCGAAAATGGATATTTCCGTGTGGGACGTGCTCGAGGCAGCGCGCACCAAGTGGAATTTTCTGCCGTTCACGCCCGGGCTGGTCGGCGGCCACTGCATCGGCGTGGACCCGTACTATCTCTCGCACCGGGCCGAGGCGCTGGGGCATGATCCGCAGGTCATCCTGGCCGGGCGCGGTGTCAACGATACCATGGCGCAATGGGTCGCGGGCGAATTGCACGCCAAGCGCGGCGGGGCCGCCGGCAGCGTGCTGGTGCTGGGGCTGACCTTCAAGGAAAACGTGCCCGATCTGCGCAATTCGAAGGTCGCCGATGTCGTGCACGCGCTGGCGGGCATGGGCCACGCGGTCACCGTGCACGATCCGATGGCCGATGCCGCCGAAGCCCGGCACGAATACGGGCTGGACCTGTCCGCCAACGCGCTGGAGCGGACTTACGATCTTGTCCTTCTCGCCGTGCCGCACCAGGCCTATCTGGCGCTGGGCGAAAATGCGATCGCGGCGCTCGTTGCGCCCGGAGGCACACTGGCCGATCTCAAGGGCGTTCTGAACGGCAAGGCGGACTGGAAGCTCTGACCGTGCGGAACGCGGCGGACTTTGCCCGTTCGCCAGCGTTGTGCCCAACCTGCTTTGACTGACATATGGATCGGCCCCGGCTTGGGGCCTGGAGAACACGATGCGCGTACTGGTTACCGGCATTGCCGGCTTCATCGGCTTTTCGCTGACGCAGAAATTGCTTGCCCGCGGCGATACGGTCATCGGGATCGACTGCGTCAACGATTACTATGACGTGCGGCTCAAGGAAGCGCGTCTGGCGCGGCTCAAGGAGCTGGGCGGCAACCGCTTCACGTTCCTGAAGGCCGATTTCGCGGACATGGCGGCGGTGACCATCGCGCTCGATGGGCTGGAGTTCGAACGGATCGTCCATCTCGGCGCGCAAGCCGGGGTGCGCTATTCGATCGAAAACCCGCACGCCTATGTGCAGTCGAACCTCGTCGGGCATCTCAACATGCTGGAGATCGGCCGTCATCGCCAGGTCGAGCACATGGTCTATGCCAGCTCAAGCTCGGTCTATGGCGGCAATGAAAAGCTGCCGTTCTCGGTGGACGACCGCGTCGATCACCCGCTGTCGCTCTATGCCGCCACCAAGAAGGCGGACGAACTGATGAGCGAGACCTACGCGCATCTCTATCGCCTGCCGCTCACCGGGTTGCGCTTCTTCACGGTCTATGGGCCGTGGGGGCGGCCCGACATGATGATGTGGATCTTCACGCGGAAGATTCTCGCCGGCGAACCGATTCCGGTGTTCAACCACGGCGATATGTACCGCGATTTCACCTACATCGACGATATCATCGCCGGCGTCATGGCGTGCCTGGACAACCCGCCGCCCGATGACGGCGCGCCCAAGGCCGGCGGCAGCTTCAAGCCGCACCGGCTCTACAACATCGGCAACCACCGCTCGGAACACCTGATGAAGGTGGTCGAGATTCTGGAGGCGGAATGCGGCCGCAAGGCCGAAGTCGAACTGCTGCCGATGCAGCCGGGCGACGTTCGTCAGAGTTTTGCCGACATCGACGCCATCGCGAACGACCTGGGCTATCAGCCCACCACCAGCATCGATGTCGGCGTGCCCAACTTCGTGGCGTGGTACAAACAGTACCACGGCCTCTGAAGCACAGCTTTTACGGGCGTGCGAACACGCCGCAGGCGATGCGGCCGCCGCTGTTGCCACTGGGATCGGTCTTGTAGTCGTCCGGCCCCGCGTGGATGACGATGGCGGTGCCGTCCGTGTCGAACACGCGGGCATCGAAATCGGCGCGCGCCACGCTGACCGGCACGGTCAGTTCGCCGGTGCCGTCGTCCTTCACGATCAGGTTGGGAAGATCGCCGAGATGGGGGCCGGCGGGGTTCTCGGTTCCGTGCTGATGCCCGGCCGGATTGAGATGACCGCCAGCGGTCGTGAAGCCGGGGGCTTCGCAACGCCCTGTCGTATGCAGGTGGGCGCCATGCGCGCCGGCCGGTAGGCCCGATGCGGTCAGATGCAACCGGATATGATCGCCGCTGGTCACCAGTTCCGCACGCCCCGCTGAATGACCGTCCGCGGTCGCCAGCGACGCGGTTGCAAGAACCGTGGATGTAGCCGCCTGTCCGGTCGTGGCGCAGGCGGTCAGCGCTATCAGCGAAACGGCGGTCAATGACAGCGGCGTAAGGGAACGAGTCAAGCGGATCATCTCTGGCCTCCTCGGCATGGTGCCTTGTCAGCCATAACGAAAAAGGGGCCGGATTGCTCCGACCCCTCGTTCGATTTCGGCAAAAAGCCTGAAATTACATGCCCGAACCCGGACCGTAGGTGATTTCCACGCGACGGTTCTGGAGTTCACGGACGCCGTCCGCGGTCGGAACGCGCGGGTTGGCTTCACCGAAGGCCTGGCTGGTGATCGAACCATCCGGGATACCGTGCGAGGTGAGGTACGCACGGACCGAGGTGTTACGACGAGCCGAGAGGCCGAGGTTGTACTTCGGCGTGCCCGAACGGTCGGTGTAACCGGCCAGCATGATCGGCACGCTGTTGCAGTTGCCATACGCGGTGATCGCGTTGTCCAGGATGGTCGCTGCTTCCGGCGTGATGTCCGACTTATCCCAGTCGAAGAACACGATGTACGGACCCTTGTTGCACACGGCCACCGGCGGAGGCGGCGGAGGCGGCGGGGGAGGCGGCGGCGGGGGCGGCGGCGGCGGCGGGGGCGGCGGCGGAGCAACCGGTTCTGCGCCACCGAAGTTGTAGGCCAGCGTCGCCATCAGCGAGTGCGAACGGAAGCGCGTGCGCACGTTGGCGCCAGCGTTGTTCACCAGATCGTTGTGGTCCTGGTTGTAGAAGCGATACTTCAGACCCACGTCGACGTGCTTGCTGATCGGCGCGCGGATACCCGCGAGAGCCTGCCAGGCGAAGCCGGTGTCCGAATCGACAACGTTGACCGAGGTCGGGCCGGTCACGGGCGTGATCACCGCGTTCTTGACGCGGCCAACGCCGACACCGCCGCCAACGAAGCCCTGCAGGCCGTCATCGGGACCGAAGTCGAGCAGGCCGTTGGCCATGAAGCTCAGCGCGCTGGCGCCGCCACCCAGCTGGGCGTCGTTGTAGTTCTGGGTCGAGCTGCGATAGCCCTTTTCCTCGGCGCGACGATAGCTGGCTTCGGCTTCGAGGCGGAACGGACCGAAGTCGTAGCCGACGATGCCGCCGAAGTCGTAGCCGGCCTTGGTGTCCAGCGTGCCGTCGTTGTTCTTGCCGGTGAAATTGTAGATGTCTTCCACAATCATGGCACCCGCGTCACCCTCGACGTACCAGGACTTATCCCGGGCGAGAGCTGGCGTAGCCAGGGCGCTCGACGCCATGGCCAGGCCTAGGACCAGTTTCCGCATTATTGATTCCCCTTTTAGCGATAATCTTGCCACGTCGTGGCGGTTGTCTACCGGTTCTCAAGTGCTCATGCAAGCGGGCACGCTTGCCAGGTGTTGCGAAAATACAACGCTGTTGCGCTGTGCCTCTTCGTAAACCGCGGCAGAAATACCCTCATGTTCCGCCGAAATGATTAAAGCGGGCGTTTGTTCCCGCGATTTCAACGGAGCAAACCGCAATCGCGCAAACTTTGAACCAGATCGGCGATGAACGCGCGCGCTTCCACGTCGATCGTGCTGCCGCCCGTGGGCAGCGCCGGTGCCTCGAAACCGCTCCAGATGTCCGCAAACAGGCGGAAGCATCGCTGTTCGCGATCGAACACCCGCATGCCTTCGCGCGGAGGAAGAAAACGCCAGCCGCCTTCGCTCCAGATCGCAAGACTGCGGTCATGCCCGCTGAAAGCGTCCGTTGCGTCCGTCGCCACGAGCCAAACCTGCCCGTTTTCCGGCGTTTCCGGCGGCGTCGCGGTTTCTCCCTCCACCGCCGTGTGCGCCAGGGCGTCCAGCAAGAGCAGGCTTTCGTTGACCGTCACTTCCTTCTGCGCCTGCCCCGCATGGAGCAACGGCAGGTTAAATCGAGCCGTTATGGACGCGAAATTTGTCGGGTCGGTCATGGTCGTGCTCCGATCGTAAAGGAAAGGGCGTTTCAGTCCGGCAGGAAAATGGTGAGCGGCCGGGAGAGCGAGGCGCGCCCGCTCTGGCGGATATGGAATTGGCGCGGCGCGTCCGTCGCGAGGAGCGACTCGGCTTGCGCGGACGAGAGGTCCAGCATGGCGACACCCGTTTCCCACCGCACCGCCGGTGTCGTCGCATCGCCGTAGCCTATCGTCCAGCGTTCCTCGTCCTCGTTCAGCGGTACGTCGACTGCGTCGCGCCACCCCCATGCGCCGCGCGCACGCCTCACCCATGTCAGGGTGAGGCCGCCCGTTCCGCTTTGCCGCACCACGCCGTGAACCGGCGCAAGCGGGCGGCAGGTCGTTCCGGCACCCGCGATCGGCGTGCTGACGGCCGCCTCGTCGCCTGATCCGATGGCTGCGACGCTTGCGCTGGCGGCGTCGCCGACGATCCTCGGGTCAAGCGTGATGATGCGGTCGTCGAGCAGGACAAAGTCATCCCCGGCCGCGTGCGTGCCGATCGCCCATTCGCTGCCGCCGCGCCCGCGCAGCAGGCCCGATAGGCGCCACAATGCTCCACCCAGCGCCTCCGCGTGCATGAACTGCACGATTTCGGCGCCGATCAGCGCGCGGTTGGCACCGTCCAGCAGACCTGCCAGCGTTGCGTCGGCCAGGGCAAGATCGGCGGCGGCCAGGCGGACATCCACGGTCGAGCGCCGGTCCACCAGCAGCGGCGAGGCCGGGGGCAAGGCCGACTCGCACCGTCCGACGATGGCGCGCTGCCGGCCGCTGCTGCCCAGCGGGCGCATGGCGTTTCCGGTTGCCGTGGTTGCGAACAACGCCGCGCCGCGCCAGCCGGCAGTCGTGCTGGACACCCCGGCGAACAGCGCTGGCGTATTGCCATCCCCGATGCCGTCCCAGGGCAGTTCGAACGCCACCAGCCGCGTGGGCGCGGCTGGCAAGTCGATCGCGCCGAGGCTGCGCCCCGGATCGGTGGCCGTAGCCCCGCTGCCTGTTCCGGCGCCCATGCGCAGCGCGACAAGATCCAGCATCACCCCGTCCTGCTGCCATTCCCACTGCTCGATCCGCCACAGGCCGGTTGCAACCGGCACGCGCACGATCGCGCCGGGGGAGGTCGCGGGGCCGATTTCGTTCACGCGATAGCGCATGGTGTCGCGCGGGCGGCTTACCCGCTGGCTGGCCGCTTCCGCCAGCGATCGGGCCTGTGCGGCATCGATCGCCGCGGGCAGTTCGATCACCGCCAGCGTGCCCGCCTCGCTGCGCCCGATGCCGCGTTGCAGGCCTGGCTGGTAATCGCGCGCGGGGTCGTAATAGCGCACGCCGCACTGGCGCACCGACGGCAGCGGTTCGCGGCGATGCGTCCACCCGTCGCCATTGGTATCGTCGGGGCTGCCATCGCCCGTCGCCGCCGGTTCGGGAAGCAGCGGGGCGGGCGTATCCTCGATCGCTTCGGCCAGCCGGATGTCCAGCATGCCGTCATGCGCCACGCAGGCGAGGGGGATCGCGTCGGACAGCGTGGCCAGGATGTCTACGCACGTTCCCTGATCCACGCTGAAGCCGGACAATGTCGTGCCCATGGCGGCGTTCAGAGTCTCGGGCAGCAGCGCGGTGATGATCCGCGTCATAGTGCAGCCATCGCTGTCGGCGATGACCTCGAACGTGAGCGATGGAATGCGGTTACCGAAGTCGGCCAGTTCCAGGTCCTCGAACACCACGTAGGCGGTGTTGCGGAACGCCGGGCAACGGTCGATTCCCTCGGCCTGCGCGATCAGCGGGTCGACCGGCTGGTCGCCGTGCCCCGTGTGGACGCGCATGGTCCCGCCCACCTTGAGATCACCCGCCGCGCCGCGCAGCAGGTTGCCGTCCGCCCATATCCGGCCGATCCCGGTGATCGGGCGGCTGGCCAGCGCCACCGCGAACGATGCGGTATAGCTGTAGCGGGTCACCGTGGGGCGTCCCTTGCCGCCTTCGCGTGTCGCGTGTTCCTGCAGGTCGGTCGCCCAGATCACGCTGCCGGCGGCGCGCATCGTGCCGAAGTGCAGTGGCAGCGGCGAGCCATAGCTCGACGTCTGGACGGCAAGGTCCTTCAGGCGCGGGCCTTCGACTCTGCGGGCGCCGATGATCGCCGCGTCGATTTGCCGTCCGGCGAGGGCACCGATCGCGCCGCCCAGCGGTCCGCCGATCGCGGTGCCGGCGGCGGTCAGAAGTAGCGTTGCCATGATCGTTCAGGGCCTTTCGGACAGGACGCGCCATTCGCGCGCTACCGGCCAGGGAAGCGGGCCGGGCAGGAAGGTCACGCGGCCCAGGCCGGCATGGGCGTGGACGAAGCCATCGGGCGCGGCCACCAGCAGGTGCGCCTGAACCGGGCTGACGCGCGCCAGAACCACGTCGCCATCGTCCGGCACGGGCGCGAGGCCGCTGGCCTCCGCATGGGGAACCAGCGCGTCGACGGACAGGGCGCGTAGGCCGTAGCCGCCGGGCGGAACCGGATGAAACCCGGCGCGGCGCATGGCCTCGGCCACCAGCCCCACGCAATCCAGCCCCCTCGCCGGATCGCGGCCGTGCAGCCGGAACGGCGTGCCGATCAGGTTCAGCGCGGCGGCGGCCAGATCGGCGTTCATGCCGGGGGATAGCGCGTCAGCAGATCGTTGCCCGGCAGGAACGGCTCGCCCTGGAAATTCACCGCGTTGCCGAAGCGGTCGGCGCAGGTTTGCAGCGTGTGGTCGCACCCTTCGCGCACCAGCAGGCGTCCGCCGTCGGGCATGGCGGTGGAAACCGGCTGGTCCAGCGCGATCCAGTCGCCGTCGAGTCCGATGACGTGCCGCCTCAACCCCGCGTTCGGCCCGCCGATCCAGCGCACGCCGCCGAACAGCAGGGCATCCACGGAAACGGCGCAGGCGATCCGGATTGCGTCCCCGACTTCCGTCATGTCGACCAGCGTGGCGTCGTGCTCGAAGCGCGCCGCGGAAAGCGTGCAGCCTTCCCCGCAGAACGCGGCACGGCAGGTCGGCGCGGTTCGGGGCACCACATCGCGGTTGAGCTGGTCCTTCAGCGAGAGCAGTTCGGCGGAAAAGCCGGTGCTTTCCCGACCGACCGCGCCGATCGTGCCGGCGTGCAGCGTCGTCGTCTCCAGCGTTTCCCAGTCGATCAGCCCCATGGCGATGCGCGCGCCGTCGAAGCGCCCGGCGGCGAGATTGGTCTCGCTGATGGCGTCGTGGCTCAGCGCGCCGGTGATTTCGGCGCTGTCGGCCTCGAACGTCGCCGTCCGGCGGATGGCGGAAGGCACCATGCCGGGCGCGGTGCGGTGCGTCAGGCCGTCGAACGCCAGGTCGCGGTCGTGGCTGGTGAAGCCCAGCGTCACGCCGTCGGCGCGTTCGATGCGCCACCATGTTGCCACCGTTTCCAGCGGCGTGGTGAACCAGGTGCGCGTGCTCGCGGCCATGTCAGGCGTCCTCGCGCAGTTCGATCAGTGGCACGCTCGGCGCTTCACCGGCGGCAAAGGCCGCGCCGGAGATGTCGAGCCGGTCTTCGGCGAAGCGCACGGGCACATCGAACAGGAAGCCCGCGCTGATCGCCGCGCCTTCGCCCGGCGCTTCGGCAAACAGGATCACGCCCTTATCCTCCAGCGACCATCCATCTGTTTCGACGCCATCGATGCTCACGGTCACGCTGTCCGCGCGTGGCCGGGTCACGCGCCGCCGCTGCGCCTCGGTGCCTTCGCCGTAATGCTTCACCAACGCGAAGCGCGCGGTAAGGCCATCGCCGGTGCCGATCCGCTGGTCCAGCGGGGTCGGCGCGCCGGTCATCCCGCACGAGCTGTAGTCCGAAGGATCGCGCAACCGAAAGCCGCGCGCCTGCCCGCGCCGGGCGCGAAAGAACGCGATCAGCGTGCCCAGCTCCGCCTCGGACCGCACGCCGGGGCCAACGTCGAAACGCAGCCGGGCGTCGGACCACAGGCTGTTGCGGCGCTCGAAGCCCGATGCGGTGATCGTCACGCTGGTCGCGAATTCGGGCGTCACCGTGGCGTCGCGGCCCAGCGCGAGGGGGAACAGCACGTCGTCGAAAGCCTGCATGGTCGGGTCCTCGCCTGATAGCGGTTCGGGAAGCGGCGCGGCGGGATCGGGCAACCGCGTGAAGCCGTCGCGGCACACGTGCGGCAAGGCCCAGACGAAGCATTGGGGCACGCCCATTGCCTGCGCCTCGCTCGCGGCGGCATCGATGCGCGGCCATTGGCCTTCCGCGCCGCCGGCATCGGGCACGAAGCCCGCGAGGTAATGCTGTGCCGCGCGCGCGTAGCCCAGCCGCGTTTCCACCGTGGCGCGGCCTTGCGCCCGCAAGGCTTCCGCGCCGGCGGTCACCCAGTCATAGTCCTCGATCTGCAGCACGTCGAACGCGGGCGATGCCCAGCCCACGGGCAGGTTCGCGCGCCGCGCTTCGGGCATGGCGGGATCGAGCACTGTGGGCAGGAACGCAAGGAGGTGGATCGTCGCGCCCGCGCTTCCGGCCGCCTCGCGCACCGCGTCGGCGAGGTCCGCCGTCGATTGCGCCAGCAGCGCGCCGGCGGCGTCGAGCAATGCTTTCTGCGCGGGCGAAAGCGCTGCGGCCATGTCGGGAATGGCCACCGGATCGCCGCCGAAGGCCGCGCGCGCCGCGTCGTCGTACAGGCAGATGCGGCGATCCGGCGTGATCCACCACCACGGCTCGCCCACCTGGTACAGCACCGGCTGCCCGGCATCGCGCATCAGGCCGGCCAGCGTCACCGCCACCTTGCGGAGCCACCCCATCGCCGGGGCGCTGGCCGGGGAAAGCAGGGCGGACGGCGGCGACCATCCGGTCCGCGCCGGCTCGCCATCGGCGGCGCGCTGCTGCCAGTCCGCCGGGCAATGCTGCGCCAGTACCTCGTAGGATTGCGAGAGGATCAAGGCGTGGCCCACCGCTTTCGCCCGCGCCAGAAAGTCCCGGTGCCACGCTTCGGCGGCGGTGTTCAGCGCCGGCAGATCGGAATCGACCACGAAGCCGCCCGCGCCGTCCGCCGCCAGCGCGAGGAAGTGGCTCATCCCCAGGTAGTGGTTGATGCTGCCCCGATAGCCGAGGCCCCGCACCGCGCGCAGCACGCGCGCCGGGGTCTGGTTATAGGCATCGTCGTATCCGGTCGCGATCGACAGCCCGTGCGGCGGGATCATCACGTCGCCCACCGTCAGCATCGGCCTGTGCCCCTGGCAGCGGATCTCGGTCATTTCCACCCAGCCACGCGCGGCGGCGGCGAACGGCGTTTCGCTGCCCGCGCCATAGCCCGGCGCCACCAGCGAGATGAACAGGCGGTCGATTTCCGCCGGGTGGACCGCATCGGCTTCCGCCGGCAGCAGGAATCCGCCCGCGAGATCGGAAAAGCGCAAGGTGATCCGCGCGTCGGTCGGCGTGCCCGTGGCATAGTTCCACAGCCGCACGTACCAGGTGTGCGGGGCTCCCGCCGCATCCCGCCCCTCGATCGTCAGCGTCGGGCCGTTGAGCGCGTCGAGCGGCATCACGCCGGAAGAGCGCCAGCGGAACGCCAGCGTCAGCCGGCTGTAGTCGCGGCTGGTTTCGTAGGACAGCAGCGGATGGTCCCACCGGTCCTCGCTTTCCCAGATCAGGCCAACCATGTCATCGGCCTTGAGAAACACCGCGTCCACGCGCAGCCCGTCAGGCGCGATCGTGGTCACGGCGGCCATCGCCGGGCGCGCGAAATCGACCGTCCAGAAACGCGGATCGAACCGCTGGATAGTGTCGGTCTGCTGCACCGTGCGGCGCTTGGCGAGCCAAAAGCTCATGTCTCGTGCTCCCGTGGCGGGCGAGGTCAATAGTCGGTCAGCGCGCGGCGCACGGCCTGCGCCACTTGACGGCTGGACCGGCGCAGGCTTTCGGGATGGCTGCTCCCCGCCGGGGAGACCACGCGGATGGAGACGTTGACGTTGTGCCCGCCCCCGCCGCCGCCCCTGCCGTTGCTGCCTTCGACGCGCCCGGCGGACGTCGGCACGAAAAGTTCCGGCCCGCGTTCGCCCACCACGTAGCCGCGCCCCGGCGCCACCGGCCCGCCGGTCGCGCGGCCCGGCAGGCCGAACAGCGATCCGATCAGGCTGCCAAGGCCCGGGATGCCGCCGCCGGCATCCGTTCCGCCGCCGCCTGCGATCGATCCCAGCCCGTTGCGCACGGCCTGCGCGGTGATGTCGCCCACCACGTTCAGCGCCGTGCGGCGCAAGTCCTCGAAGCCCAGGTTGCCGCGCCGGATCGCGCCCAGCAAGCCGCGTTCCAGCGTGTCCCCGGCGCGCGAAAAGCCATCGACCAGCACGGAATCGAAATTGTTGCGCATCTGGCCGATGTCGGCGGTGAAGCCGGCGGTATTGGCGCGCACGTCGATTACCAGCGAATCCAGTTCATCCATCGCAATCGCGCTCCATCATGGCGTTGAGTCCGGCGCGGTCGATGCCGCCGGCCTCGACCGGCGCGAAGGCGGCCAGCACGGTGGCGAATTCCTCCGGCGTGGCGGTCCAGAACGTTTCCGGGGTCCAGCCCAGCAGCAGCGCGGCCTGGCCGGAAAGGCGCGCCGCGCCATCGGCGAAGCGCGCGTCAGCGGGGTCGGCGCTCATGCCCTGCCGCGCAGGATCTGCACCAGCAGCGCGCGCAGCGGCGCGGTGCAGGCGGCAAGGCCCTCGGCGCAGACGGCTTCGGCGAAGGCGTCACGCGCAAGGTCTTCGCGCCGCTTCAGGCAGTGCCAGAACAGCGCGACCATTTCGCCAAGGCGCAAATGGCCCGCGCCCGCCCGCTCGACCAGCGCGAACAGCGGCCCCAGTTCCTCCTCGGCCGCGGTCAGCGCGGTGAAGCTGGGGCGCAGCGCGTGCGTCACCCCGCCCAGTACCAGCGCGGTTTCGCCGCGATGGGGATTGGCCTGATCGCTCATGCCGGCGCCACCGCGCCGGAGCTTTCCAGCGTCATCGTGTAGTTGCGCTCGCCGTTGAAATCGCCCGAATAGTCGAGCCGCTGGACCAGGAAGCGGCCATGCATCTTCTCGCCGCCCTCGAACGAAAGCTCGTAGTCGGCGATCGCGCCGGACAGGGCGTTGGCGCGGACTTGCGCCTCGGCCGTGCTGCCCAGGAAGATGCCGGCCGCGCTGACCGTGACTGAACGCGTGCCCGCGCCGGACAGCAGTTCGCGCCAGCCGCCCGAATCCTTGTTGGTGACGACCACCGTTTCGCCGTTGATCGACATCTGCGTGGTGCGCAGGCCGGCCACGGTGTTGTAGGTCGGCGTCGGCGCGCCATCGCTGATCTTCAACAGGAAGGCGCTTCCCTTCTGGGCTGCCATGTCGGGTCTCCTTGGCAATGATCGGTCAGGCGGCCAGCAGGCGCGCCCGGTATTCGAGGCGCAGGGCGCGCAAGGCCTCGCCGCGCTGCTCGGCGCGGGCGCGCAGGAACAGCAGGCTCGCCACGCGGAAGCCGGCGGCGGACTGGTCCGCCGGCAGGCTCTCGACTCTCCGTTCGATCGCGGCGATCAGCCCGCTTTCCGATAGCGGATCGTCCCCGCGATAATTGAGTTCCAGCGCCACGCGCACTTCGCGTCCGGTGGCGTCCTTGGTGCTCCAGTCCGTGCTGGCGCTGGCGGTCAGCGCCAGCCAGGGCAGTGCCGCACGCAACGGCGCTTCCTCGACGATGGCGTTGAGCGCGCTCGCCAGCGCCGCGTCCGCTGCCAGCCAGGCCAGCAGCACCGCGCGAAAGGTGGTTTCCATGGCTTACTCCTGTCCGAACAGCGGCCACAGCAGGCGGGCGGAGCGCCAGCGCCGGGGCGATGCCCCCTGGGCGCGCTGCGCGGCCCGGGCCTGCGCGATCGCTTCGGCCTTGCGGGTCAGCCGCGCGAGAAGGCCGGCGAAGTCTGCCTGTGCTTCGATCACGACAGGCGCATCCGCCGCCAGGGACGCCACAGTGCGGCCACGGCGGCGGGCGGAGCGGCGGACGGGGCCTTGCCATCCTCCGCATCGTCGCGTGCGCGGTGATGATAGGCCGCCAGTCGGATCACGCCATGGCGCAGCGCATCGGGCAGCGCGGACCACTCGCCGGCCAGTCCGGCGGTATAGCGCACCACCGCCCGCGCCGGATCGCCGGGCGCGCGCAGGCGCACCGTGCCGGTGCCGTCCGCGCCGATGTCGATGGCATAGGCCCCGGCCTCCAGCGCGGTGCGGGTTCCGTCCACCGCCAGCATCCAAACGCCGGTGATCGCCTGCACGGGGCGGGCGGAGAGCGCCTGCCACGCGCCACAGGCGGGGACCGTGTCCTCACAGGTCGCCGTCAGGGGCATCGTGCCGGTGAAGCCCTCGCACAGTTCCAGCGCGGTCATCAGAAGGGCGGTCAGCTCCGCGTCGTCGGTGCTGGTGGAAATGCCCAGCCACGCCTTCAGGTCGGAAAGCGCCGCCGGCGAAAGCACGGGCGGCGTGACGATGGCCCGCATCATGGCAATCTCCGGGATTGTTCTTCGGGAAGGGCGGAAGGGACGCCCGCGATCGGAAAGGGGGACCGATCGCGGGCGCCAGTGCCGGCGCGCCAGGGGAGGGGAAACGCGCCGGAAGCCATGCGGGTGTCCGCGATCAGGCGGTGATCTTCAGCAGCTTGATCGCGTCGCTGTCGAGCAGCTGCCCGCCCACGCGCTTGGTGGCGTAGAACTGGACGTAGGGCTTGTTGCTGTAGGGATCGCGCAGGATCGTGGTCTGGTTGCGCTCGGCGATCAGGTAGCCCGCCTGGAAGTTGCCGAAGGCGATCGGCAGCGCGCCGGCCGCCACGTCGGGCATGTCCTCGGCCTCGATCACCGGGTAGCCCAGCAGGCGGTTGGGCTGGCCTTCGGCGATGCCCGGCTGCCACAGGAACGCGCCGTCCGCGCTCTTGAACTTGCGCACCGTGGCCATCGTGGTCGAATTCATCACCCAGACCGAACCCTGCCGCAGCGGGGCCTTCAGCGCGAAGACCATGTCGATCAGCTTGGCTTCGGGGCTGGTGTCGAACCCCGCTGCCGCGCCGGAGCCGATGTGCTGGAGCGTGCCGAAGGTCCGCGTGGCATCGCCCGCGGTGCTCGTCGCGCCGGTCAGGAAGCCCTTGGGCTGGTTGGTGCCGCTGCCGTTGATGAAGGCCGCGCCCTCGGCCCGCGCGAACTCGGTGGCGATCTCGCCGGCCAGCCACTCCGCCACGTCGAACGCGGCGTCATCCAGCATGGCCTGCGTGGCGGACGGGTTGGCATAGAGTTCGCCCCACGGCGGCGCGATCTCGGCCAGCTTGGGGCTGGCGGTTTCGGGCCGCGCGGCGGTTTCGGATACCCAGCCCGATGCCGTGCCGCCGATCGAGATCAGCCGGCGGAAACCGCTGGTGCCGGTGCGGACGACCGAGGCGATAGACCGGATCGGGCTGATTTCGGCGAGCCGCTTTGCCAGCACCTCGTCGATTTCGCGCGGCACGGCATAGCCGCCATCGGCCGCCACGCCCTGCGACAGCGATTTGAGTTCGCTCTCGCGGCCAAGGCGCAGGTAGCCGTCGACGAAGCCCTTCATCTGCGTGCCGGCGGGCGCGCCGCCGGCCAGCAACGGGCGGATCGCGGCGCGGCCGACCTTGTCGAGCCGGCCTTTCACCTCCTCGACCTCGGTGCGGATCGCGGCCAGCGCCTCGTCCTGGGCGTCCTGACGGGCCACGATGTCGAACGAGGCATCGAAGGCGTCGTTCTTGGTTTCGATGGGGGCGGGTGCTGCGATGTCCATGGGGTCGAACGTCCTTTCGGCAAGAAAGAGCCGCCGGAACAGGCGGCCCGGAGGGATGGGGCAGAAGGGGGACGGGGCTGCTCAGCCCGCCAGATGCACGCGGGCGGACGGCTGCATCGGGCGGGAGACGAGGCTGACTTCGAGAATGTCCACCGCGTGCAGTTCGCGCCCGCCGGGCGTGGCATGGCCGGCCGTCACGCGGTAGCCGAACGACAGCCCGTTCACGGCGCGGGTGGCCAGCGCCTGCGCGGGCAACCCGGCCGTGGCATCGATCGTGCCGGTCACGCGCAACCCGCGCTCGTCCTCGATCGCGGCGTCGATCCAGCCGATCCGGCGGTCGGGGCGGTGCTGCCAGTAGAGCGGCAGCCGTTCGCCCCGCGCGGCGTGCTGCGCCAGACTGCGGGCGAAGGCGCCCTGCCTGATCACGTCCCCGCCGCTGTCGCGCTTGTCGAAGATCGCGGCATAGCCGGCAAAGCGCAGCGGTGTTTCCGAAGCACTCACCGGATCATGTCCCACAGGCCCAGCCGCACCGCGATGCCCACCAGCAGCAGGGCCAGCAGCGCGCGGACGGCCCAGTCCACCACCGCCTGCCACGCGCTCGTCTTGGCGTCGCGCCAGGCTTGTAGCAGTTGCCGCAGCTCGATCAGGTCGGCGTGCGCGGTCTCGTCGGCCAGGCCCATCCGCTCCAGCACGCGCGCGGCGCCAAGGTCGCAGGCTTCCTCCACCACCGCGCGCAGCGTCACCAGATCCGATCCTTCGGCTTCCGCCTGCGCGATCAGCCGCGCCAGCATCTCCTCGCGCATCACGATTGCACCGGGGCGATGCCCAGCATCGCGCGCTTTTCCTCGGCGGACAGGAAATCGGCGGCGCACACCTGCGACCACAGCCGTTCGCGATCCTCGGACAGCGCCGGAATCCCGTCCGTGTCGACCGCCAGGCTGGCGTCCGCGAACCACGGCGCCAGCCCTTCGCCCAGCGCGTCCAGGATCTTGGCGGCCAGCGGCAGCAGCGTCAGCCGCCACAGCGCGCGGTTGGCCTCGCGATAGTTGGCATAAGTGCTGTCGCCCGGCAGGCCGATCAGCATCGGCGGCACGCCGAACGCCAGCGCGATGTCGCGCGCGGCGGCGGCCTTCAGCGTGGCGAAGTCCATGTCCGCCGGGGTCAGCGCCATCGCCTGCCATTTCAGGCCGCCTTCCAGCAGCATTGGCCGCCCGGCATTCGCCTGCCCGGAAAAGGCGCTCGCCAGCTCGGCACGGATGCGCTCGAACTGGTCGGCCGAAAGCGCCGCGCCCGGCTCGCCCGGATCATAGACCAGCGCGCCCGATGGCCGCGCCGCGTTCTCCAGCAGCGCCCGGTTCCACCGCGCCGCCGCGTTGTGCAGCGCCACGGCTTCGTCCGCCGCTTCCAGGCAGCCCGCGCCATAGTGGTCGTCGCCGGGGTGATAGCTGCGGATATGGATCAGGTTGGGCAGGCCCAGCTCGTCCACCGCGTCGATCGTCAGCGATCGTTCGCCCACCTTGTAGAGGAACGCCGCCGGCCATCCCGCCGCGTCGGGCACGATCGTCACCCGCTCCGGGCGCAGCGCGAAGAGTTCGATGGGATTTCCGTCCGCATCGCGCAGTACCTGCACATAGCCGTTGCCGTGCAGCAGCAACTGGCTGGCCAGCGTTTCCAGCAGTGCCTGCCCGGCGCTCGTCGCCGCGATCAGGGCGGCCAGTTCGGGATGCGAGGCGCGCACCGGGGCGCTGCCCACCCCTTCGGCCACCAGCCGCACCGCACGCTGCGCCACGGGGTTGCGCAGATAGGCTTCGCGGATCGCCGCCGGATAGTGGATCGGCGCCCGCGCGCCGGCGGCGCAGGGGCCGCCGCGTCCGTCGAAGGCCTCGACCCAGGGCGAAACGAAGCTGCGCCCCAAGGGCGCGCGCGGGGTCACCGGCTCGCCCTTGAAGGCGGCGGCAAGCGATTGGAAGAAGGACATGGATGGCCTTTCTTGTCGGAAATGTCAGTCGAACCACACGCGCGGTTCGCCCGCGCGGCCCAGCATCAGTTCGGTCAGCGCCCACACACAGGCGTCGGCCCGGTCGGGCGATCGGCCCGGTCCCTGGTACGAACCGCCGGGCATCAGCCCGCACAGTTCGTCCTCCAGCCGGGCAAACATCCCCGCATGGCGCACGCGCCCGGATTCGTAGAGCGCGGCGACCGGTTCGGCGCGCGCCACCTTGCCCCGGCTGGCATGGACCAGCCGCAGCGGCAGCGTGGCATTGGCCGCGCGCAGCACCGCGCCCACCATCGCGCCGCCCTGGTTGGCTTCGGCCACCACTCGGTCCGCCGCCCATGCCCGCGCTGCATCGCGCACCGCGCCGGCCCAGCGTTCGGGGCTGGCCTGCTCGACCGAGGCATCGGCCAGCACGCGCGCGATCCGATCTTCCCCCAGCCCGCAGACCACGATCCCGCAGGCATCGCCCCGCGCGCTGGCCGGGGGATCGACGCCCACGACCACGCGGGTCGTCGGCGGCACCGCGCCGTCGCGGCACCGCTCCAGCAGCGCGCGCGTCCACAGCGCACCGGGCAGGTCCTCGATCAGTTCCCCGTCCAGTTCCTGCCGGCCCAGCAGCGTGCCGCCGAATTCGCGTTCGACGTCGGCGATGAACCGCGCGGGCAGATGCGCGATGTTCTCCCGCGTGCCGCCGCGCGTCACCGCCACGTCGGCATCGCTTGCGGCCTGCTCCAGCAGCCGGCGCACCAGCGGCACCGCGCGCGGGGTGGTGGTCGCGACGATGCGCGGAGCGGTGCCCAGCCGCAGGCCCAGCAGCAGGTTGTCCCAGCTGCGCCGGGCCTGCGCCTGTCCGTCATCCCACTTGGCGATCTCGTCGCACCAGGCATGGCTGTGCTGCGGGCCGCGCAGCGATTCCGGCTCGCCCGCCGAATAGAGCATCGCCTGCGCGCCGTTGGGCCAGATCACGCGCCGCAACGACGGTTCGAAGCGCGGGCGGCGGTGCGGCGGGCACACCGCCATCACCCCGCTTTCGCCCTCGACCATCACCGCGCGCGCTTCGTGCAAGGAAGCGCCCACCAGCGCGATGCGGGCCTCGTGATCGGCTTCGGCGATCGTCCGCACCCATTCCGCGCCAGCGCGGGTCTTGCCGAAGCCGCGCCCCGCCATCACCAGCCAGACGCGCCAGTCGCCCTCGGGCGGCAGTTGCGCGGCGCGCGCCCACAGCGGCCAGTTCCAGTGCCATTCGTCCCTTTCGCTTTGATCGAAGGTCTCGCCGATGGCCGCGCCAAGGCCGTCCTGGTCGTCGCGCAGGAAATCCAGCCGGTCAGCCGGCATCGCCCGCCTCCGTCGTGGTTCCCGCTGTTACCGCGCCGCGCGCGGCCTTCGCCGCCAGCACCCTCTGGCGCAGTTCCTCCACCTTGCGATCGATTGAGGCGCGGATGTCGGCGGCGGATACCTGATCGCGAATGGCGCGCTGGCGTGCCGCACTTTCGCGGTGGGCGGCCAGCAGGCGGAACGCGGTGGCGTTGTCGAACGAACGCGCCGCCCGTTTTGCGCTGGGCGCGGGCTTCACTTCGCCGGTGCGCAGCCGATGCAGCAGTTCCATTTCCAGGTTGTCGTATCCCTCGCACAGCGCGATCTGCCACTGGCGGTTAAACTCGGCGTCGTTGCGGCGGCGCTGGTAGGCGGCCGAGGTGTCGATCTTCGCTTGGCGCGCGGCGGCGGCGACGTTCGAGGTATCGGCCAGCGCGGCCAGGAAAGGTTTGACCCAGCGCGGCGGCGCGGGTCCCCGTCGCGCGGACACTTCGCCCGCACGCGCTTTTGCGGCACGCGTCAGCGACGCGCCCGGTGATCTGGCTGCCATGAAATATCCGTATCTGGGGAGGGGGGGGCGCGTGATTGACCGCCGCTTGGCGGCGACTCGGTCTTTTGCGATGTTCCTGTTATGTACTCATTCAGCGTCACGTTGTCAAGGCGGAACTTCGCGCCGGATATTCCGCCTATGGCACTTTGCCGCCCTCTGCCCTAAGCAGCCGCGCGATATTCCACTGCCTTAACGGATGCCTTGCCCATGCTTCGCCGCCTCTACGACTGGACCATGGCCAAGGCCTCGCATCCGCGCGCCGAATGGTGGCTGGCCCTGTTCGCCTTCGTCGAGGCCAGCTTCTTCCCGATCCCGCCCCATCCGCTGCTGGGGCTGATGTGCCTGGCCGAACCGAAAAAGGCGGTCCGCTTCGCCGCGATCACCGTGATCGCCTCGGTCGTGGGCGGGATGCTGGGCTATGCGATCGGCCATTTCCTGTTCGCCAGCGTGGGCGAACAGCTGCTCTCGGCGCTGCACCTGACGCAGAGCTTCCCCTATGCCGCGTGCAAGCTGCGGGGCGAGGCCGGCTTTCTCGCGATCATCGCCAAGGGCGCCACGCCGATCCCGTTCAAGCTGATCACCATCACCGCCGGTTTCATCGGCATGCCCATCGGCAAGTTCCTGCTTGCCAGCCTGATCTCGCGCAGCATCGGCTTCATGATCGTGGGTGTGCTGTTCCGCCTGTTCGGGGCGCCGATCAAGGCATGGATCGACCGCTACCTCGGCCTGGCCGTGGTGGGATTCATCGCGCTGATCCTGGCCGGCTTCGTCGCCGCCGCTCTGCTCGGCGGGCACGGGCTCAAGGGCGCCGACGAATGCAGCGGCGCCACGATGCAGTCGGTCACCGCCAGCGCCTGAGGCGCATTCCCGCCTTTTTGCTGCAATGCACAAAAAAGTGCGACGGACCCCGTTGACGGTCCGTTAACCATGAAGGAGCATGCTGCTTCCCGGTATTTCTTCACCAGCGAGGGGGAAGGAGGACTATGGAAGACAGCGATTTTCGGCTTCAGTTGGCCGGGTACGGCTTGGCCACCTGGCAGATCCATTACTACATGCCCGATCATCCCAGCCTGCTGCAGGAATTCGTCCTGCAGCGCTACGATGTCGCACCCCGGTTCCCGGAACTGAAACGGTTCCTCGATTTCTGGCGGCGCGATATCGAGGCGGTGATCCATTCGGTCCGCGTGGCGCACAACCACCTGATCCGCCCCAGCGAATGGCGGGCGGTGGACGGCGAGATCCGGCTGCACTGACCTTGATGGATGGCCGGGGGCAGTCCCCGGCCGTCCAGGCAAGTCAGAAGCCGGGCAAGTCAGATGATCCCGGCTTTCCTGCCGGCGCGCTCGAACATGCCGATGATCGTCTGCACCTGTTCCGCCGTGTGCTCCGCGCACAGCGAACAGCGCAGCAGCGTCATCCCGGCGGGCGTTGCCGGCGGACGGGCAAGGTTCACGTACAGCCCTTCATGGAGCAGCGCTTCCCACATCCCCGCGCCGCGTTCCAGATCGGGCATGATGACCGAGATGATCGCGCTCTGCGGCTCCTCGGTGCCAAGCTGGAAGCCCCGGTCGCGCAGGCCCTTGTGCAGCGTGCGCGAATTTTCCCACAGGTGCGCGCGCTTGTTGCCCGCGTGCATCAGCTTGCGGATCGATGTCGCGGCGGTGTGGACCACGCTCGGCGGCAGGCTGGCGGTGAACACATAGGGGCGGCAGACCAGCCGCAGGATCTCGAACTTGGGGTGGTTGGAAACGCAGAAGCCGCCCACCGTGCCGACCGACTTGGAGAACGTGCCGATCACGAAGTCCACGTCGTCCAGCACGCCCTGCTCTTCGGCCACGCCGCGTCCGTTGGGGCCGATGAAGCCCATCGAATGCGCCTCGTCCACCAGCACCATCGCGCCGTTTTCCTTGGCGATGGCGATCATCTCCTTCAGCGGGGCGATGTCGCCCAGCATCGAATAGACGCCTTCCAGCACCACCAGCTTGCCCGCGCCTTCGGGAATGCGCTTCAGGCGCTTTTCCATGGCCACGATGTCGTTGTGCTTGAACGGCACCACTTCGGCGTCGCCCATCTTGCAGCCGTCCCAGATGCTGGCGTGGCTGTCGATGTCGAGCACGATGTAATCGCCCTTGCCGGCGACGGTGCTGATGATCCCCAGGTTCGCCTGGTATCCGGTGGAGAACACCATGGCGTGCTCCATCCCGTAGAATTCCTTGAGCGCGTCCTCCACGGCGCGGTGCCCGGCATAGGTGCCGTTCAGCACGCGGCTGCCGGTGGTGCCCGAACCGAAATCGTCCAGCGCCTGCTTGCCCGCCAGGATCACGTCGGGATCGAACGTCATGCCCATGTAGTTGTAGGTGCCCAGCAGGATCGTCTCGCGCCCGTTGCACACGGCCACGGTGGGCGAAAGCACGCGCTCCATCACCAGGTTGAACGGGTCTTCCACGCCGCCGGCGAGAAGGGCGCGGCGCTGTTCGATCAGCGGGTCGAACTTGCTGAACAGATCGGTCATCGGGCGCGTCAGCCTTGCAGTTTGGTCACGGCATCGATCAGCTGGCCGTAGGTTTCGATCTCGGCCTGCTGGTTCATGCTGATGATGATGTCGAATTCGTCCTCGATCGCCGCCACGAAGTCCATCACCGTCAGGCTGTCCCATTCAAGGTCGCCGGCAAAGGTCGTCGCATCGGTCAGCTCGACCCCCTTTTTGTTGAAGGGGGCGATCAGGCCGTAAATCTGGTCGGTGAGGGCGGTGCTCATGTGGTGCGTCCCATAAAGGCATGATGTTGCGCGCGGGAATGCCGCGATGCGGCGGGCTTGGCAAGCGAATGCGGCGGGAACAGGGCAGCATCTTGCCGCTGGCGGCACTTCATGGCATCGCTGTGACGGGTCGCTGGCAGGGGGATGAACCATGGACAGCGAAAACGCATCGACACCCGCGCCGCCGCCCGCGGTCCCGTTTCCGCCGAACGCGGTGCATCTGGTGCGCACGAACCAGCAGCTGACGATGCAGCTGTCGCAGATGGCCGACCAAAAGGCGTCGATCCTGATGGGCGCGACCTTCGTGG
>MEGD01000022.1 GCA_001725355.1 Novosphingobium sp. SCN 66-18 | reverse complement strand
AGCCGGGGCGGGCGCGATGTGGTTCCCATGCATCCCATTTGCCAGCAGACGCTGATCACCAATTTCACCAATTCCGAACTGCAGCGCCACGGCATGGACGTAGAGGGTCTGCTCGCCAACCCGGCCGTGCGTAAATTCGTCGATTGGGTAGCGAACAAGGACCCCGATTTCACGGCCACCATTGCCAAGAAGAAGCGCTGATCGGCCTCGCTTTCGGCATATGCCGCCGCAGAAATGGTCTTCGGAAAAGCCGGGGCGGTTCTGATCGGCGGCATCAACCGACCATCGTATGTAATTGCGCCATCCCTGGTACAATGGTGGGGCATCGCGACAAGCCGCATCCTGACGTCAGCAAACCTGAACGAGGAAAGCGATGTCCTACACGCCTAGCAACCCGGCCTATGCCGATCCGTCCGACCCCGCGCTTCCCCCGAGCAGCTTCGTGTTCGACAGGAACAAGGCCGCGCTCGTGATCACCGATCCGCAAATCGACTTCCTGGGCGAGAACGGAGCCGCCTATGGGGTTTTTGCCGAGAGCATCGCAGAGCAAGGCACTGTCCCGAACCTGCGCCGGCTGATGGTCGCGGCGCGTGACGCCGACATCCCGATCATTATCTCCCCTCACTACTATTATCCGCACGACGATCGGTGGCAGTTCAATGCTCCTGGCGAAAGCCTCATGCACAAGCTGGGCATGTTTAAGCGGCAAGACCCGCTTTCCATCGAGGGCTTCAAAGACTCCGGCGCTGACTGGCTCCCGGTGCTCAAAGATGTGATCGAGGACGGACGCACCATCGTGTGCTCGCCGCACAAGATTGCCGGTCCGCAGACCAACGACACGCTCTTCCAGCTACGCAAGACGGGCGCCACGCAAGTCATCCTCGCAGGCATGGCGGCGAATTTCTGTGTCGAGTCACACCTGCGTGACTTTGCCGAGCACGGATTGGAAGTCGCCGTCGTCCGCGACGCCACCGCCGGCAGCAAGATCCCGGAAGGTGACGCCTACGCGGCCGCCCTCCTCAACTTCCGCTGGTTCGCAAACGCGCTGTGGTCGACCAACGAGGCGGTCTCAATCTTGGGAGCGGCTGCATAAGCGGCTTCCTCGATCCCGTCTGGCTCCCCCCATTGTTTGCCAGCGGTCCATGCCGACGTCCCTGACCCGGACATCCTTGCCTTGATCGAACGTGATGGTCGAACGCATCATGCCGTTCCAAGCGCTCTCATGATTGAATGCCCCGGAGCGAGCTCTGGGGCATTCTCATATCCTTCTGACGTTGTGATCGTCCAACTGCGATCAGCGAAGCCACGCAATGACGCTGAGCAACATCGGGTTCAGCAGCCGACATCCATAAGCGGTTGGACAACCGGCAGGTCAGACGAAAAGCGGGTCCCTGCGCGTCGATGTCTTTGACGGTCGGGTAGCTGCCCATCGCTTCCCCCGCGGAACGGCAGATGGGAAGCCCCATTCCGTTTCCTGAGGCCTTGTGGTGAAGAACGGATCGAACGGCCTTTCGAGGTCGCCATCGGGGATACCCGGTCCATTATCGAGGCTACGGATATGGACCGCCTCATCCTGGACTACTCCCTCATTCATGATACGCCATGGCACAACTTGATCGCGCATCGGGTCGCCATCCTCCTGCGCGAGATCGCGAGCGGGAAGTTCTCGCCTCTCTTCGGCCGGCGTTTTACGCCTGCCTGCAATGGCGCTCTCTCGCGTCCGCTGCACGACGCGTGCCGCTGTCCGGCGGCAGGTGCGGCGCAAGCCAAGCGTCAGTTTGTGAGAATGTCGGTGCGCTTACGCAGCCTTCGCATAGGTGAATCCGGCATTCTGCAGCTCGACGATGTAGGCGACGACGCTTGGGACCAAAACCACGCCCTCGATGAGATTGTTTGTAAGGTCGGCCGCCACCATGTCCGGATCCCCGGTGCCCGATTTCGCCACCACCCCGCGGGCGATCGCGTGGATCGAGTCGTGGCAGGCGATCATCACAGCCCCACGACGTTGCAGGGTCCGGATGCTGTTGTTGCCGACGCCGTAGAAGCCGTCGATCTTCTGTCGATCGTCGGTCGGGGCAACCCCTTCCCGCTCGGTAACGAATGTGTTCGCCGCAATCTTGCCGCCTGCGTTCGCCGCCAGCCCATACCGATCCCACATGCTCTGATCGAACAACGTGAGATGCGCTGTCCCGTGCACCGCCGCGACCGCGAGGAAATCCGGATGCCGGTGGGCGAATACCTGACCATTCAGAGATTCCCGCATCAGGTTCAGCCAAGCCGAAGAAATATCCGACGCCTCCCACATCTGCTTCCTGTCACCCCGGAAGGCTAACAGGATTTCCGAAGCCTCATGATCCCAGAGGTCTGCGCGGTCGATCATGAAAGGGACTTTGTCGAAACCTCGTCGCCTCGGTGCGGCGGCGAGCCTGCGGGCGAGGTCCGCCAATGCGCCAGCCCCGGAGGCCACCGCATCTGGTCGCCGCATGGCATCTTGAGCAAGACTCGCCCCGGGAAGTGCCGCAAGCGCGGCTGTGCCTCCCAGGACGGCGAAAGCCCGGCGCCGATCGAGCGATTGTTCCAGCATCGCCGTCACCTCAGTAAGCGTAGACGTTCGCCGCCCGTCGGGCGACACCGTCCATGAACATCGACATCGCCCCGATCGTGGCAGGGTCTTCGATCCCGTAGCGGGCCGCGAGTGTGTCGAGGTTTGAATAACCGACCCAGGTGCGACCGCGGGCATCCTCCCAGACGAGCATTCGCAGCGGCAGATCGAGGCCGATCGCCTGGATCTTGTTCATGAGCTTTGTTCCGACCTTGGGATTCCCGAACGTGATGACTGTCGTCGGACGAAGCTGGAGATCCGCACTTTGCGCGTTTGCGGCGTGGTCGACGGTTGCGAACACCGGCACCTTTGCGTCGGTGAGCGCGTTCCGGATCCGCGAGACCGTCTCGGCCGGACCGTACTTGCTTTCCTGGACGACCATCTGCGCCTGATCCACGCCCGGTCCGAGGTCGGACTTGTATGCCTGAGCGATCTGACGGGCGAGGACAGTAAAGTCGACGCCCTCCTTGTTCGTCAGCAAGGTCACGCACACGAGTTCATCGGAAGCCGTGAAGCGGCTGAGATAGGAACTGAATCCCGGGGAATCGCCCTTGATCTCCATGAAGCCCGGATGATGCGTGAATTCCCAGCCCAGCATCGCCGGAACGACGGTTCCATTAGCGAGCCTGGTCGGCATGTATATTACGTCGCGATCGCCCAGCTCCTTGATCAAAACCGAGCCGGCAAGGCCAATGTCCCACTTGCTGATGTCTTCGGCGGACGACCATAGATCGCCGAAGCCGAACAGGTTCGACGACGCCTCCGGGGTCACGCGCATCGCCTGCCCCCCGACGATGCGGTAACCGGTCGCCGGTTCGACCGGGTTGATGAAGGGTTCCTCGGCCTTGAAGCGCGAATGCTGATTGTCGCCCGGATGGGACGCAGGCCGGTCGATCTTCGCCTTTGCCGCGAACTCATCGGCGAACATCGTGCTATCGAGGTGCATCGGGTCGATCTGATGACGTCGAACGAATTCGCGATAGGGCATGCCGCCCGCGTGCTCGATCGCGAGCGCGAGCAAGGCCGCATCCGTTGCGCTCAACGCGACTTGCGTACCGCTCTTGAAACGGAGCGGTTCAGCGCGAACAAGATCCAAAAGCTCCGTCGGCCTATATTGCTTCGCGTCGTCGAGGTGGACTCTGTAGTCAGCAATGCCGGAACTGTGCTGCATGAGTTGCAGGATCGTGATGCGCTGCCATGCGGCAGGCAGGCCTGGCACGTGTCGTGAGATGGGGTCGCTGAGGTTGAGCTTGCCCGCTTCCTTCAACTGCATCACCGCGACGGCCGTGAACGCCTGCGTTATGGGTCCGATGTTCCACATCGTCTTGGTCGATGCGAGCTCATCGAGGTCGAGGCTCGCCTTCCCATAACCCGCCGACCGGGGAATGTAGGGCGCCTGAACGATCGCCATCGACAGTCCCGGAAGCTTGTGTTTCTCGATGAAGTCGGCAACCAGCTTGTCGATCGTCTCTCCATAGGTGGCGAGCCGGTAATCGCCCCGAACGATCGGCAGCACCGGTGTCGGTGCCGTCTGCGCAAAGGTCATGCTTGAGACCGAGAGAACGCCCGCCGCCGAAAGCATCAGCCGTGTATTTTGTCCGAGACGCATGATCGTACTTCCCTGCATGTTGTCGGCGCATCCGGCGCCGGAACTCGATGGCAGGACTTTCGCAAGACGCGCTCGGACGAACTATTGGACGCTCGACGGGCCGGATCCACACTTCGGTAGGGCCCGCCCTGCCGGGGGTAGGTGATTGTCAGTTCACGCTTGGGGACTGCGCGACCGGCTGAGGGCTCGGCAGCAGACGTCCGCGCATCAGCAAGACCAGCGTGCCGATGGCGATGGCGATAACAAGGATGTTGGCCAAAACGAAGACGACAGGAGCGAGAATAGCGATGGCACCTCCTGAATCGGCTGGCGTCAGCTTGACCATGGCTCCGGCAAGCGCCGTCGCTCCGAAGGTGAAAGCCCAGTAACTGGGGCCGAAAGGCTGCTCCGCGATCCATCGTGACAGGCGCAAGAGCAACATCGCTTGAAGAATGCCGTATCCGATCAACATGTGCGCCACGAGGTCAGGAGCGCCAGGACCGACCGCGAGATAGCTGACCGCCCCGACTGCCGGCGGTGCGAGCTGGATGCCGAGTGTCGGACGGATCGGAGCCGGCATCGGCTCAGCTGTGTAGAGGCGCAGCAGCAGGACGGATTCCACCGCGAGCCACGTGAAGAACCCCGCGCCGAACGCAATCTGCCCCCACTCCCGCCACCCCAATGCGGCAGCGACCGTCCCGGTCACGAAGCCGCCGGCAACCATCGGAAGATAGAGCACCGGCGTCGTCGCGGCATCGCTGCGCCCGCCGCGCCACAGGATGCCGGTGCGCCAGAGTGCGAACAACAAAGTGAAACTGGCCCCGAGAATGAAAAGAACGACCGCCAACGTCCGCGACACCGTCAGAAATCCTTGTGCGATCAACAGCGTGCTCACGCCAGCCAGCCCTATAAAGCAGCACTGCACCGGATGTTCGGCCTCCTGGGCAGCAGAAGCCGGTGCCCACACCCACTTTAGAGCGTACAGGCCGCTCACCGACAGCCACGCGGCGAACGCCACGACAAGGATCCCGTCCGCGACAGTCACCGGCAGGCCCCATACGGCGTGGGCCGCACGCCAAGCGTTAGACAGGCCAGTAAGCCCCAGAACTATGCCGAAGAACGACGCGGGGATGGACGGGGAACCGCCCGAGCGGGACAGCTGCACCATGAGGAATCTCCTTCCAGAAGCTCAGGCCATCTTCGAGCGCTAGCTTCCTGCCGCGCGCACAGCCGTGCGCGACCACTATCGGCTCTCAGGCGTCCGTCTCCAATCTGGACACTGGTATGGCCTGATCCGCCCCGCTTTTTGACAGACCCATCGACCACCATGGTCTGGACCAGGAAGGAGCAATGGAATGGTTCGCAATCGCGAGCCTGACGGTGTCCATTCACCCCCATCAGCGCCGGTCACGACATCTCGGACGGTGCCGCCGGAACCCCGCTTACGATTGCGCGAATGAACGAGCGGCTGCCTTAGCCGAACGCAAAGGATGTTCGGAACGTCGGATATCGCGGCGGTTATCGCAATCCCATGCGGTCCACTTTCTTGAGCAGACCGACCCGCGAGAGGCCGAGATCGCGGGCTGTATGGGTATGGTTATGACCGTTGCGCTCGAGCGCCTCGAGAATCCGACGCCGCTCCAACGCGGTCACCTCCTCTTCCAGCGTCGTATTTGCGGGAGGCAGCGTGATAGGTGCGGTTTCACCTGTGGCAAAGGCCAGATCCTCGACGCTGATCGCAGCGCCTTGCGCCAAGGCCGCCGCACATTCCACCGCTGCACGCAGTTCGCGCACATTGCCAGGCCAGGCACGCTGGGCGATCCAGTCTAACGCTGCGACGGCAAAGCTCTTGCCAGGTGCGGCGCGGCGAAGGGGCATCCCCCTGAACGGAAGGCCGCTTTGGACGATGCGATCAGATGCCGTAAACGTCAGTTATGGGAGCGATTCCTTACTTCGGAAAGGTCGCCGCGAGATGGTCGATCAACGCCCGCACGGCGGGTGGCAGGCCGCGCCTTGTGGTGAAGACAAGATGGACGATGCCAAGCTGCGCACGCCATTCGGGCAGGATATGCACCAGCAGGCCCTGCCGCAGAGCCTCCGCGCAGACATGATCGGGCAGCAGCGCAACGCCCAGATCATCGATGGCGGCCGCCCGAACGGCCGTGAAGTCGCTGCACGTCATCCGCGGTTCGTGGCGCAGGCGATGGGTCGCGCCATCCGCCCGCTCCAGTTGCCATTCGACTTCGCCGATCTCGTCGGACGTGCCGAGCGTGGGCAGGCTGGCCAGCGCGGCCAGATCGCCGCCGATGCGCCCGGCCATTTGCGGACTGGCCACCAGGATGCGCGCCGAAGTGCCCAGCGAGCGCATGGTCAGTGCCGCATCGCTCGTCAGTGCCACCCGCACGCGCAGGGCAAGGTCGATGCGCTCCTCGATCAAGTCGACCGCGCGATCGGTGGCGATCAGTTGCAGGCGCACGCGCGGGTAGCGGGCCATAAACCCCGGCAGGATGCCTGACAGGATTTCGACCAGCCCCGTGGGGCAACTGAAGCGCACGCGCCCATGCGGTTCGGCCTGTGCCTCGGCCACGAGCGCGGCGGCCTGTTCCGCCTCGACGATCATCGCGCGACAGCGTTCATAGAACGCCTGCCCGACATCCGTGACGCGAAAGCGGCGGCTGGACCGCTCGATCAACCGCACGCCCAGCCGCGTCTCCAGCGCCGCGATGCGCCGGCTGAGTTTCGACTTGGGCTCGCGCAGGGCGCGACCGGCGGCGGCGAAACCGCGATGCGCCACGACCTCGGCAAAATAGGCGTAGTCGTTGAGGTCTTCGCGCATCATCGTTCCCTATGTGGAACGATAAGTATCATTTTTGCCGACTACAGCCAAGATCGTTCCGGGCGCATCTCCTCTCTCGCCGGCGCGGCTTCGCGCCACATGGCCCAGCAGGAGAATGCAACATGACACAGGACTTCAACAACAAGGTGGTGGTCGTCACCGGCGGCACATCGGGAATCGGGCTTGCCACGGCGCGAGCCTTTGCGGCGGCGGGCGCCTCGGTGTTCATCACCGGCCGCCGTCAGGACGCCCTGGATGCGGCCGTGAAAACCATCGGCGGCCGGGTGACGGGCGTGCGCGGTGATATGGCGAATTTGTCGGATATCGACCGCCTGTATGACGCCGTCCAGCAGCAGCACGCCCAGATCGACGTGATCTTCGCCAATGCCGGCGGTGGCGGCTTCGCGCCGCTGGGCGCCATCAGCGAGGAGCATTATCAGCAGACCTTCGACACCAATGTGAAGGGCGTGCTGTTCACGGTGCAGAAGGCGCTACCCTTGCTGCGCGATGGTGCTTCGGTGATCCTCACCAGCTCGGTCACGGCGATTACCGGCACGGCGGCCTTCAGCGTCTATTCGGCGACCAAGGCGGCAGTGCGCAACTTTGCCCGCAGCTGGATTCTTGACCTCAAGGATCGCAAGATCCGCGTCAACGCGGTTAGCCCCGGGCCGATCGAGACGGCGGGCCTTGTCGAACTGGCGGGCCCCGATGCAGCCGCCCAGCAGGGGCTGCTCGATTTCATGGCGGGGCAGGTGCCGCTCGGCCGCGTTGGCCAGCCCGAGGAGATCGCCAAGGCCGTGCTGTTCCTTGCCTCGGACCAGGCGAGCTATGTGAACGGCATCGAACTCTTCGTCGATGGCGGCATGGCGCAGATATGACCCGATACGCAGGACGGCGTCGCGATCACAGCGACGCCGTTCGCGTGCTCGACCATCCCATCAAGGAAAAACAACCATGACCCAATGTATCGAGAACGCCGACCGTATCCGCGACCTGCTCGACCGCAATCTTCAGGAGGTCTTTGGCGAAGGCGATGATGCTCGCCGCCGTGCCGTGATCGCCGAGCTGTGGGCCGAAGACGGAATGCTCTACGCCCCGCCCGGGATCATAACCGGTCACGCAGCCATCGACAGCTTTGCCGGCGCCCTGCGCGCCACCCATCCCGATTTCGTTTACACGCCGCATGGTGCGCCTCAGGTGCTGCACGATGCGGGGCGCCTGGCCTGGGGATCGGGTCCGGCTGGCGAAGTGCCGGCCTACACAGGCTGGGATGTGATCATCGTCAAAGACGGCAAGATCGCCGCGCTGTATGTCTTTCTGGACGAGAGTTCAGACGAATATCGTCATGCTGTTTCAACGTCGAAAGCCTGAACGCCCGTATGCGTGGATCGCAAGCGGACAAGGGAAGGGCCGGTTTGTTCAACCATGCCTCGCCTTTTGCGCTTGATGCTGATCACGCTGTTCGACGCACGTGACAGAGCATCAGCGGCATCTGCGGTCCTGTTCGTCCGATCGCATGATGGTTCGCGCGGTTCTGCACCATGGCGGCTGCCGCGCTTGGAACCTTTTGGTAAATTGAGCGTAATCCCGCGGACGTGAAATGGTTGTTGTTCGCGGGCGCGTTGCAGCGGCCTCGCTTGCAACGCGATCCTAGGGGGCTTCGATCACCAAACCTGATTGTCTTGTCGGGCATCTTCCCGAACTCGTTGCCGCTGTGAGGATGCCTTGATGCGTGGGCCCGACGCCATTCGTGTCCGCATCGGGACTCTCATCGGCCTCATCGCTGGGTTGGCGTTCTTCGCCGCGAGCAGCTACGTATCCTATTCGAACATCCAGGCGGTCGGTAACGCCGACGCTTCGGTACGCGACACGCACAATATGCTGGTGGCGCTTAACCGCCTCCTCTCCACGCTGCAGGATGCCGAAACCGGCCAGCGCGGCTATATCCTGACAGGCAAGGAGACCTACCTGCAGCCCTACCATCAGGCCGTGTCCGACGTCCGTGACCGGCTTGATGCGGTACAGGATTTGACGGTCAACGACCCGGTGCAATCCAACAACTTGCGGGATTTGCGCCCGCATGTGATCGCAAAGCTGGCCGAGCTTACAAGGAAATGGCCGCGATCCGGCGGCAGATCGAAGTCATGAACACCGAGGAAGTTCGGCAGCGCTCTTTGCGGCTGGAGGAGATGGCATCCGCATCCCGCGGGGCGGTCAGCAGCAGCATCATAGCTGGGCTGATCGGTTCGATCCTGACCATCGCCATTTTCCTGATTGTTCAGCGCAACGCAGCAATCAAGGCGCGGCAGGAATGGCTGCGCGCTGGCCAGCTGGAACTCGCCGATGTGATCCGTGGCGACAAGGGCGTCGAACAGATCGGTGAGGAAGCGCTGGCATTCCTGGCCGCCTATCTCGGCTTTCAGGCCGGTGCCCTGTTCAAGGGAGATGGTGGCCATTTCCGACGCGTTGCAACGCTGGGCGTGCCGGCAGACGGCGCAATGCCCCGCAGTTTTTCCCTCGGCGACGGGCTGCTTGGCCAGGTGGCAAATTCGGGCGCGCCAATGGTCATCAACGACCTGCCCGACGACTACCTTACCATCGGATCAGCGTTCGGGCGCTCGCAGCCCCGTCATCTGGTGATCGCCCCTACGACTGCGGACGGCCTGGTCAACGGCGTGATCGAGCTGGGCTTCCTCGATCCAGTGCCGGCGCGTACGCTCGAGTTTCTGGCTGGATCCGCGGATAGTCTGGGTATTGCCTTGCGATCAGCCCGCTTTCGGACCCGTCTGCAGGATGCGCTGGAAGAGACCCAGCGGCAGAAGGCCGAGCTTCAGGCGCAAAGCGAAGAGCTCCGCGTGTCGAACGAAGAGCTGGAGGAGCAGGGGCGTGCCCTGAAAGAATCGCAGGTTCGCCTCGAACAGCAGCAGGTGGAGCTCGAGCAGACCAACAGCGAACTGGAAGAACAGGCCCAAAGGCTGGAGATGCAGCGCACCTTGCTGGAGCAATCCGCCGCATCGCTGGAAAGCAAGGCGCAGGAACTGGCGCAGGCAAGTCAGTACAAGTCCGATTTTCTTGCCAACATGAGCCATGAATTGCGCACTCCGCTCAATTCGCTGCTGATCCTGTCAAAGCTTCTGGGCGACAATGCCGATGGCAACCTATCGCCCGATCAGGTCCAGTTCGCGCGGACGATCCAGTCTTCGGGCAATGACCTGCTCATGCTGATCAACGATATTCTTGATCTCTCGAAGATCGAGGCGGGGCACGTGAAGATCCAGTCCGAACCGTTGGCGCTCCAACGGCTGGTCGGCGATCTCAGGCAGATTTTCGCACCGGTGGCGGATCAGCGCGGCGTCGAGCTGGAACTGGTGGTACGGCCCGGCGTGCCGGCCGCGATCGAGACTGACCGGCTGCGTCTGGAGCAAGTCCTGCGCAACCTGCTGTCCAACGCCTTCAAGTTCACCGAGAGCGGCACTGTCCGCCTGGAAATCGCACCGGCCGGCGAAGGGCAGGTCGCCTTTGCGGTTACCGACACCGGGATCGGCATTTCTCCCGAACAGCAAGAGGCGATTTTCGGCGCCTTCCAGCAGGCCGACAGCGCGATCAGCCGCAAATACGGCGGGACCGGGCTTGGTCTGTCGATCTCGCGCGAACTGGCGCGGCTGCTGGGCGGCACGATCGCGCTGGTCAGCACGGTGGGCAAGGGCAGCACGTTCACGCTGACCCTGCCCGAGTTCTATGATGCCGCTGCCGTCGTTCCCGCTGCGGCACTCCCGACCACGCCGCAGACTGCGGACGCCGCCGCGATGACGCCGGATGCTCCCCGTCTTGCCCCGCGGCGGGTATCGAACGCGGTGGCGGACGATCGCGACAGGCTGGACCGGAGCCGACGGCTTTTGCTGGTGGTGGAGGACGACGTGCCGTTCGCCCAGATCGTGCGCGACCTCTCCCAGGAAATGAACTTCCAGTGCATAGTGGCTGGCAGCGCGGAAGAGGCGATCCATCTGGCCGACCTGCATCGGCCGAGCGCCATCGTGCTTGATCTCGGCCTGCCGGACCAGTCCGGGCTGACCGTGCTTGACCGGCTCAAGCACGAAGACCAGACGCGACACATCCCGATCCACGTGATCTCGGCCAGCGATCACGCGCAAACGGCGCTGGCGCTTGGTGCGGTCGGCTACCATGTCAAGCCGATCCGCCGGGAAGACCTCGCCGATGTGCTGGGCAAGCTCCAGGACCAGTTGGCGACCCGGCTGCGCCGGGTGCTGATCGTCGAGGACGACGCGGTGCAGCGGGATGCGGTGAGCAGGTTGCTGTGGACCGGCGATGTCGAGACGGTCGGAGTGGGTACGGCTGCCGAATGTCTTGAAAAGCTCGACCAGCAGACGTTCGATTGCATGGTGCTCGACCTGACCTTGCCGGACCGGTCAGGGATGGAGCTGCTCGAGATCCTGAGTCGCAACGAGGAGAAAAGCTTCCCGCCCGTGATCGTCTACACCGGGCACGATCTGTCGGCTGAGGAGGAACAGCGGCTGCGGCGTTTGTCCAGCTCGATCATCATCAAGGGCGCCAAGTCGCCCGAGCGGTTGCTCGACGAGGTAACCCTCTTCCTGCACAAGGTGGTTTCCGAGCTACCGCCGGAACAGCAGCGCATGCTGCAGAAGGCCCGCTTCCGCGACGCGGTGCTGGAAGGCCGGCGGATCTTGATCGTCGAAGACGATGTGCGAAACGTCTACTCACTGAGCAGTGTGCTGGAGCCGCGCGGCGCGAAGATCGCGATTGCGCGTAACGGACGCGAAGCGATCGAGGCGCTCGATGCCAGTGCCGCCCACGCGGCCGACGCGATCGATCTCGTTCTGATGGACGTGATGATGCCGGTGATGGACGGGCTCTCGGCGGCGCGGGAAATTCGCGGCGATCCGCGCTGGAAGAACCTGCCGATCGTGATGCTGACGGCAAAGGCGATGCCGGACGACCAGGAAAAGTGCCTGGCGGCAGGGGCGAACGACTACATGGCGAAGCCGATCGACGTGGACAAGCTGCTCAGCCTTGTCCGCGTGTGGATGCCCCGGTGATCCCATGACGGCGGGCGACGAGATCGAGGACATCGAAATCCAGCTGTTTCTGGAAGCGCTGCACCGGCGCTATCACTATGATTTTCGCCACTACGCCCAGGCCTCGATCAAGCGACGGCTGGTACAGGCGCGGGTCCAGCTCGGCTACACCAGCCTGTCTGCCATTCAGGAGGCAGTGCTACACGACGAAAGCGTGCTGCCGCGGCTGCTCAACTACCTGACCGTACAGGTGAGCGAAATGTTCCGTGACCCATCCTATTTTCGCGCACTGCGACAACGGGTCTTGCCACACCTCGCCACGTATCCTTCGCTCAAGGTGTGGGTGGCGGGGTGCAGCCGCGGCGAGGAGCTCTATTCGCTGGCCATCCTTTTCCGCGAGGAGGGCTTGTACGACCGCACCCTGTTCTATGCGACCGACATCAACCCCGATGCGCTCGATGCTGCGGAGAAGGCGGTTTACCCACTCGATCAGATAAGGGGGTACACCGCCAACCATCAGAAATCGGGCGCACGCACCTCTCTTTCCGACTATTATCGCGCGGCCCACGGCGGCGTAATCTTCGACAAGACCCTGCGCGAGCGGGTCGTGTTCTCCGACCACAGCCTTGTCACGGATTCCTCGTTCGGCGAGATGCAGCTCATCTCCTGCCGCAACGTGCTGATCTATTTCGATCGCGAATTGCAGGACCGGGTCGTTGCGCTGTTCCGCGATTCGCTGGCGCGCAAAGGCTTCCTTGGCCTCGGCTCCAAGGAAAGCCTGCGCTTCACGCGCCATGCCGCATCGTTTTCGCCGTTCGTGCCGGAGGAAAAAATCTACCAGAGGGCAGAAGGATGACCGCCGCGAAGGTCAGCGCCGTGGCCATCGGCGCCTCTGCCGGCGCGGTTCAGGCGCTGCTGCACATCCTGCCGCCGCTGCCGGCCGCGTTGCCCGTTCCGGTCATGATCGTGGTGCACGTCCCCCCGGATCGCGACAACATGCTCGTGCCGCTGCTGAAGAAGCGCTGCGCGCTGGACGTCAAGGAGGCCGAGGACAAGGAGCCACTCAAGCCGGGCACGGTCTACTTCGCGCCGTCCGACTACCATTTGCTGGTGGAAAAGGACCGCACGCTTGCGCTGTCGTCCGACGAGCCGGTCAACTACAGCCGCCCCGCGATCGACGTCCTTCTGGAGAGCGCGGCCGAAGCCTACGGACACGAGCTGGCCGCCATCGTGCTCACAGGCTCCAATCACGATGGCGCCGAAGGCCTGCGCGCGGTAACCGCCGCCGGCGGCATCGCGTTGGTGGAGGACCCGCAAAGCGCCATGTCCGGGGCCATGCCGGCGGCGGCGCTGGCTCTTTGCCCCGATGCCCGAGTGGAAACGCTTGATGGCATTACGGCGTTTCTAGCCGGTCTGGTCTCCGCATGAACCGCACAGACGACACCGAAATGGGCGAGCCGGTCCACTTCCTTCTGGTCGACGACCTGCCAGAGAACCTGCTCGCGCTCGAAGCGCTGCTTCAGCGGGACGGTCTGGTCTGCCACAAGGCGGCAAGTGGCGAGGAAGCCCTCGAATTGCTGCTGGTGCACGACATCGCGCTGGCGCTGCTCGATGTTCAGATGCCGGAAATGGACGGGTTCCAGCTGGCGGAGTTCATGCGGGGGAGCGAGCGCACGCGCCATATTCCGATCATTTTCCTCACCGCCGGCACCGCGGATCACCAGCGCCGCTTTCGCGGCTACGAGGCCGGCGCGGTCGACTTCATCCAGAAGCCGATCGAGCCTGACATCTTGCGTTCGAAGGCCGCCGTGTTCTTCGACCTCCACACCCAGCAACGGCGCATTGCGCGCCAGCGCGACAAGCTCGAAGTATTGACCTCTGCGCTCCAGCTTGCCGACCAGCACAAGGATCGCTTCCTTGCCATCCTGGGCCACGAGTTGCGCAACCCGATCGCAGCCTTGAACGCCGGGTTGAACCTGTTGGGCAAGCGCGACGACAGCGGGCCCAAGCAGGACATCCGCGATCAGATGCAGCGAAGCCTCAACCATCTGACCCGGCTTGTCGAAGACCTGCTGAACATCGCCAGGATCAACGAGGGCAAGATTTCCCTGAAGATCAAGCCCTTCGTACTGCAGGATGCGCTCCGCTACGTTGTCGAATCGTGCCAGTCCTTGCTCGACGCGGACGGTCACACGCTGGTTGCCGACATCCCGCCAGAGCCGATCTGGATACACGGAGACGAAGTACGGATCGCCCAAGCCGTCATCAACCTCGTCAGCAACGCTGCCCGGTACACGCCTGAGCCGGGACAGATTAGGATGACGGCCAGACGGTTCGAGGATAGCGCACGCATTGAGGTCAGTGATACCGGCATCGGGATCCCGATCGAGGCCCAGGAACACATCTTCGAGCTGTTCAGGCAGATTGACGGGACGTCGCGCGCGGCTCGGGATGGTCTCGGCATCGGTCTCGCCTTGGTCCGCCAGCTGGTCGAACTCCACTCTGGCGAGGTCACCCTGGTCAACAGCGCGCCGGGCGTGGGAAGCACTTTTCGCATCGAACTCCCCGTTGCGGGCGCTCCGGCCGAGTAATTGTCAGCTGGAAAAGCGGTTTGCAGCTGTTGCCCCATTCTCGGCAAATCCACGGCGTTGATCGGCCAGCCGCACAGATGTGCGCTGCTACCAATCTGCCGTTCGGCATCCCGCTCTGGAACGACAAGATTGTAGCTTTTGAGCGGCCGGTGTGAACGTATGGCCGGCTCCGGCGCCCCGACCAAGAGGCCATCACATCCGGAAATGGGGAGGTTGCTGAATTAGCTCACCAGGGAGAAATCATAACCTTGCAATGGCCGGATCGACGCTTCAGGCTTTCAAACATCGCGGGCACGTCATCCAGGGTGACCGTTCCCGTTATCATCAGGCGCGGTTCGGCTGCGCCACTGTCGAGTGCGGCCAGTGACGCCTCGTACTCGGGCACCGTGAAGAACGCCGATGTGACAAGGCTGACTTCCTTTGCCAGCATGGCGAACGTGTTGATCGGGTCGGGCTTGGCGCACAACCCGAGCAGAAGAACGGTGCCCTGCGGCTTCACCTGGTTGGATGCCTGATTGATCAGCCCAGGGATGCCGACGCATTCGAACACGATGTCCGCCTTTCCGCCAAGCGCCCGCTCCGCGCTTCCAACCGGATCGGCAAGATCGACGATGAAGGCGTCCGCCCCCATTCCGAGGGCGCGCTCCTGCTGGAAAGGCGTGACATCCTGCACCACCACGCGGGATGCGCCGCGTTGGTTTGCCCAAAACGCCAGCGCCAGCCCAATCGGTCCCGCACCCAGTATGAGCACCTTGTCGCCCGGCTGGAAGCCGGAACGGTTGAGCCCGTGCAGCGCGACGGCAAGAGGTTCGACGAGCGCCCCATCCGCCAGGCTGACGTCCGCCCCCAGCTTGACGCACTGGTTCACCCGCGCCTTGGCATATTCGGCATATCCGCCCCCCTGCAACGCGAAGGCTTCGCACCACTGAACGGCGCCGCGGCGGCAATGGTCGCACTTGCCGCAACTCATCAGCGGAATGACCGAAACCAGATCGCCCGTTCGGAGACCGGTCACGTCCTTGCCCACTTCCGCGATTTCGCCCGCGAATTCGTGACCGAAAATGTCGCCGGGGCTGCAGCCATAGGCAGCGTCTTCGGCCATGTGCAGATCGCTGCCACAGATTCCGCAGCGTCCGACCTTGACCACGACCTCGCCTTTGCCGGGTTCCGGATCGGCCACGGTCGCGACGGCCAGCGGCTGACGCAAGCCTTGAAAGATGGCGGCTTTCATTCCTTTGGTTCTCCGTTCGCGGCCGATAGCCGCAAAGGGCCTGCCAGATATGGACAGCGCCGTTTAGCCCTTGCGTCTGCCGGTGCACTCATAGCCGTTTTTTAGTGCGCGGGCGTCCGCGCATGGCGAAAGGGCAGGGGGTAGCTCTAGCTCCAACAACGCTCGGCGTAATTGCGCCGGCGTGAAATGGCCGATCGGGCGAGCCCCGCAGGGACGCCCGGTGAGAGCGGATGGAGAGTGCCTTGAGCCAGCTTTCGAACGTGGATGAGGCAAAGCGCGCCGAGTGGATGGAGCTGTATGAACGCATGCTCTTGATCCGGCGCGCCGAAGAGCGCCTTGGCAAGGAGGCTCAGGCGGGCAATCTGCCGGGTGGTGTGCACCTGTATATCGGCCAGGAAGCCTCGGGCGTCGGCGTTTGCTCGGTCCTTGAAGACACCGATTTCATTACCAGCACGCACCGCGGGCATGGCCATTTTCTTGCCAAGGGCGGCGATCTCAAGGCGATGTTTGCGGAACTGTGGGGCAAGCGCACCGGCATCTGCAAGGGCATGGGCGGATCGATGCACGTTGCCGACGTGAGCAAGGGTATTCTTGGCGCAAACGGCATCGTCGGCGGCGGCATCGCCATCGCCGCCGGTGCCGCGATGGGCATCAAGGTGGCGGGCGAGAAAAAGGTTGCGGTCTGTCTGTTCGGCGATGGCGCGGCAAATCAGGGCGTGCTGATGGAATCCCTGAACATGAGCGCGGTGTGGTCGTTCCCGGTTATCTGGGTTCTGGAGAACAACGGGCTGTCCGAGTTCACCATTACCAGAAAGGTCACCGCGGGCGAGTTCACCGATCGCGCCAGGGCGGTCGGCCTGCCGACGATCACGGTGGACGGGAACGACGTTCTTGCCGTGCAGGCGGCGATGAAGGAAGCGGTCGATCGGGCGAAATCCGGTGGCGGCTCCACGTTCATCGAAACCCTGACTTACCGGATACGCGGGCATCTCGAAGCAGAGGATGCGTTCCTCGGCGGATATTCCTACCGCACGCAGGACGAGATCGAGGTGTGGAAGGCGCCGGACAAGGACCCGATCCTTCGCTTCGCGGCCCGGCTGATCCAGGAAGGTGCGGCCACCGCGGAGGAACTGGAGGAACTCGACGCGCAAGTGATCGGGCAGGTCGACGAGGCCGTCCGGTACGCGCTCGATAGCGAGGACGCCGATCCCGAGCTGGTCTTCGACATCACCTTTTCCGGCCAGCGCGCCTAGGGAGTTCATGCACATGGCCAGGCAACGGTACATTCAGGCGATCAACCAGGTCCTGCTCGACGAGATGGAGCGGGACAAGAACATCATTCTCTTCGGCGAAGATGTCGAACTGGCGATCTTTGGTGACACGCGCGAGGTATTCGCCCGGTTCGGGCCGGAAAGGGTATACAACACGCCCATCTGCGAGAACTCGCTGACGGGCATGGCTGTGGGTGCGGCCGCAGCCGGTCGCCGCGTCATTCTCCACCTGATGTTCGGCAACTTCATCTACACCGGCATGGATGCGATCGCGCACCAGATGGCCAAGCTGAGGATGATGACCGGCGGCCAGATGAACCTGCCGATCACCGTGATTGCGGGCTATGGCGGCGGTCGATCGCTGGCGGCGCAGCATTCGGACACGCCCTATCCGACCCTGATGAACATTGGCGGCGTCAACGTGGCCACGCCGGCGACGCCGGCCGATGCCAAGGGGCTGCTGACCACGGCGATCCGTGGAAACAACCCGACGTTCTTCCTTGAGGCGAGTGGCCGTGGCGGCGACAGCGGGGAAGTGCCGGATGGTGACTATCTTGTTCCGTTCGGCAAGGCCGCCGTGCCGCGCGAAGGCCAGGATGTGACGATCTGCGCCATCGGCACGATGGTGCGGCCGGCGCTCAAGGCCGCGCGCGATCTGGAGGAGATAGGCATTTCGGCGGAGGTGATCGATCCTCGCACGCTGGTGCCTTTCGACGAGGACGGCATCGCCGCGTCGGTCAGCAAGACGGGGCGGCTGGTACTGGTCGACGAGGCGAAGGATCGCTGCGGCGCGGCGTCGTACATTGCCGGGCTGATGGCGGACAGGTGCTTTCACGCACTCAAGGCCCCGATCAAGCGCGTGACGGTGCCGAACGTGTCCATGCCCTACGCCGGCAATGCGGAATCCGCCATTTTCCCCAATCCCGAGAAGATCGTTGCAACGGTCCTGTCGATCGTCAACGCCGACCAGAAGAGTTTCGCATGAAGATCAAGCTCAAGCTGCCGCGATATGGCATGAACATGGAAGAAGCCACGATCGTGAAGTGGCACAAGCAGCCAGGCGATGCCATCAAGGAGGGTGATCCGCTCTACGAGATGGAAACCGAGAAGGTTACGCAGGTCGTCGAAGCGACGGGCGATGGCACGATGATCGAAATCCTTGTGGAAGAAGATGGCATTGCCGAAGTCGGCCAGGCTGTTTGCGTTGTCGAAAGTGCATAACCTGTCGGGCTTCGCGGATCTGCCTGACGAGGGGCTCGTCCGTGATTGATGGGGGGAGTGCGACCGCAACCGCCCAGGGTGCATCGGTCGGGACGGAAGGCAAGCGCGGCAAGCTTGCCTGGGCGCTTTACGAATGCGCGCGCAATCCGTTCTACGTGCTCATCAACATCTATGTTTTCTCGGCCTACTTTGCCAACCATGTGATCGCCGACCCGGTGCAGGGGCAGGCCATATGGGGGTACATCCTCTCGACGGCGGCTGTCTTTGTCGCTCTCTCGGCGCCGGTGCTCGGCACGATCGCCGACGCCGGCGGCCGGCGCAAACCGTTCCTTGCGGCGTGCATCGCGGTCGCCGTTCCCGCATCGGCACTGCTTGCCCTGGCGCGGCCGGGCATGGGCACGGGCGTATGGTTGATCGCGGCGGCGCTGGTGGTCGCCAACATCTGTTATGAACTGTCCTCGATCTTCTACAACGCGCTGCTGGCGCAGGTTTCGGTGCCAAGCCGCTTCGGATCGGTCAGCGGCCTTGCCTATGCCCTGGCCAACGCCGCCGGCATCCTGCTGTTCGGCACCTATATGCTCGCGGACTACGCGATCGCTCCGGGGGAGGGAAATTTCCTCGTCGAGCGGATGACGCCCGTGGTGGTTGCGGGCTGGTGGCTGGTCTTTTCGCTGCCGATCCTGTTCAGGGTTCCCGATGCCGCCGCCAGCGGCGCGCCTTTGGGAGCCGTCATCTCGCAAGGGCTGGGAAGGCTGCGCACCGCCGTCGTCCGGCTCCGCACCGTGCCCGATGTCGGGCGCTATCTGATCGCCCGGATGGTCTTCAACGAAGGCTTCATCGTGCTGATGATGTTCATGGGCGTGGTGGGAGCAGGCGTGCTCGGATGGACGGGCGTGCAGCTCTCGGCGATGGGCCTGATCCTGAGCGTGGTAGCCGTCGGCGGTTCGATGCTCGGCGGCTTCCTCGACGATCGGCTGGGTTCCAAGGCATCCCTGAAGATCAGCATCGTAGGGTGCATCTTCGCCAACCTCCTGCTGGTGACGATCGGTCCCGATACAGTGCTGTTCGTGGCGACCGATCCCCATGTCACCGGGGGGTTGTTCCCACGCGCAGCGGACAAGGCTTTCTTCGTTGCAGAGGGGTTGGCCGCGTTCTTCGTGACCTCCGGCCTGGTTTCCAGCCGGACGATGCTGGCCAAGCTTGCGCCGCGCGATGCCATGAACGAGCTGTTCGGCATCTATGCCCTGTCGGGCACCGCCACCTCGTTCATGGGGCCTTTGTCGATCGCGGTGCTGACGCAAGTATTTGCCAGCCAGCGGGCAGGGCTGTGCGCCGGGCTCGTGTTTCTTGGCGGGGGGTTGTACCTGCTCCAGCGGGTTCGGGGTGGGCGTTCCACGATGGTTCAGGGGGCATAGCGCGATCCGGCAGGTCCTTCTGCGCGGAGGAAGACGAATGCAATGAAGCTCCCGCGTGCACTCAGGGCCGGATATTCGTTCCCTGCCGGTCGCGCGGCGCAGCCGAGAAACAGTTAAGCAAGGACATCAAGAAGCATTGCCAAGCTTCGTTATCGGAGGGGATCTAGAATGAGGTACAATCTCGTTGGCGCCGCGCTTGCGACATCGCTCGTCTGCGGCATCTCCAGCACGGCGATGGCCCAGGCCACGTCCGCACGGGCTCCGGCCGAGACAGAAGCAAGCTCCGGCACCGACGACGGCGCCATCGTTGTCACCGCGCAGCGGCGCGAGCAGAAGCTGCAGGACGTTCCGCTGTCGGTCACGGCGCAATCGGCATCCCAGCTTGAGCAGCGCGGCATCGAAAACGTCCAGGCGCTGGGCGAAGTCGTTCCCAGCCTGAGCGTTTCCAGCGCGGTGGGCTTCGCTATCACCTATCTGCGCGGCGTGGGCAGCACGGCGATCGGGCCGGGCATCGAAACGCCGGTGTCGATCTACGTCGATGGCATTTACTACGCCTCGTCGACGTCGGCGCTGTTCGATTTCAACAACATCAGCCGCATCGAGGTTCTCAAGGGGCCGCAAGGCACCCTGTTCGGCCGCAACGCGACCGGCGGCCTGATCCAGGTCATTACCAAGGACCCGACGCAGGACCCCGAATTGAAGCTGGGCGCGAGCATCGACAACTACGCGACCGTGCGCGGCGATTTCTATGCGGCGGGCGGGGTGGCGAACGGCATTGCCGCCGACATTTCGGTTTCGGGCAGCGCCCAGGGCCGGGGCTGGGGCAGGAACCTGCCCACGGGCGATCCGGTCAACAAGAACCATCACAACATCAGCGTGCGGTCGAAGTGGGTGTTCGAGCTTGGCGAAAAGACCCGCGCCACCGTGATCGGTGACTTCACCGACATGCGCAATTCGTTCAACGGCCAAAAGGTTTTCCCCGGAACGAACCTGCCGGCGTTTCTCGGCCGGAACACGGATACCGGAGGGCCATGGGACCTTAACGGCGATTTCGTGCCCCGGCTCGACAATCGCAACTGGGGCGCGAGCCTGAAGGTCGAGCAGGAGCTGGGCACCCTCACGCTGACCAGCATCACCGCCTACCGGGATTCGAAGACGCGGCTGCGCTGGGACATCGACTTTACCCCCGTTCCCCACTTCCAGGGCGATCTTCGCGATCTCGAGCATCAGTTCAGCCAGGAACTGCAGCTCTCGTCGGGCGAAAGCAAGGCGCTGACCTGGACCGCGGGCGTCTATTACTTCCGCGCGCGCGGCATCTATGACCCGTCGCAGGTGTTTTCCAGCGACACGCCGAACAACCTGTTCGGTCCGTTCCAGTCGGTGCTTCTCTTCGGCAACCAGCTCACCGAATCCATTTCGGGATATGCCCAGGGAACGCTTGCGATCGCGCCCGAGACCAACCTCACGGTCGGCGCGCGCTATACCTATGAACGCCGGGAAATCGACGGCCGCACCGAAGCGATCGCCTTCGGCCAGACCACCCCGCCGACCCTTCTCGGCGTCACGCCCCATGCCGAAACCTCGTTCAGGAAGCCCACGTTCCGGGTGGCGCTGGACCACCGTTTCTCGCCCGAGGTGCTGGGTTACGTTTCGTTCAACACCGGCTTCAAGAGCGGCGGTTTCAACACCCAGTTCTCGACCGACCCGGCCTTCCTGCCCGAAACGATCAACGCCTACGAGGCGGGTTTGAAGACAGACCTGATGGGCAACACGGTCAGGCTGAACTTCGCGGGCTTCTATTACGACTACAAGAACATCCAGGTCCAGAAGGTGGGCCTGGCGGCCACCGGCATCATCAACGGTGCTTCGGCACGGATCTACGGTCTCGAAGCCGAATTCGATGCGCGCCTTTCGTCCGCCTTCCGGCTTGCGGGCAGCGTTGCCTATACCAACGCCAAGTTCCGGCAGTTCAGCAACGCGCCGTTCACGTCCCCGAACGGGGGCGTGGCGCAGTTCCCCGGCGATGCCAGCGGCAACAGCATTCCCAAGTCTCCCCGCGTGCAGGGTAACCTGTCCGCCACCTATACGGCCGCGCTGCAGAACGGCTCGGCGGTCGATTTCAACCTGACTGGAATCTACTCCTCCAGCTACTTCTTCGAAGCGAACAATATCGCCAAGCAGAAGGCGTATGGAAAGCTCAACGCATCGATCGCGTGGAATTCCGCTGACAAGAAATACACCGTTCGCGTGTTCGCGAACAATCTCACCAACGCCGCGACGGCGGTCTACAGCTCGACGCTGTCGGACGGCACCATAAACGTCACTTACGATGCACCCCGGATCGTGGGCATCGGCTTCAACGTCCGGTATTGAGGGGATGCGGTCGTGCGCAGCAAAGTGAATATCCTTGGATCGTACTGGACTCTGGCGGCGGGGACCGCGCCGCTGGGGCTGGAAGTTTGCGCGCACGACATTGGGGAGCGGGTGGAATGCGCCGCCCGGGCCGGTTACACCGGGATGGGGTTCTGGCACGCGGATCTCGCGCATCTCCGGGAAACCATCGGTTTCGGCGAATTGAACGCGATTCTGCGGGCCAACGGCATCGTCGATATCGAGGTCGAATGGCTCAACGACTGGTACGGCGCGGGCGAAGTCCGGGCCGCCTCGGACCGGACCCGCGCCTTGCTGCTCGAAGCCGCGGAAGCGATCGGCGCCCGGCATATCAAGGTCTCCGACCTGGCGAACGTCGACGTTCCGTTGGAGCGGATGATCGAGGAATTCGCGATCCTGTGCGCCCAGGCGGCGGATCGTGGCACAAACGTTCTGTTCGAGATGCTACCGGCCGAATTCTCCAGCCTCCCCTCGCTTGACCTGGTGCTCGCGCTGACCAGGGGAGCGGGCGCCGCGAACGGCGGGATCATGCTGGACAACCTCCATATCCTGCGTACCGCGACGCCGTTCTCCGACATCGTCGCGAAGCTCACGCCCACGGATCTGATCGGCGTGGAGATCAACGATGGCGTGCTCGCCCGTCCGGTCGATTTCATGGACTCGGTCATCAACCGTCGCCTGCTCCCGGGCGATGGTGAATTCGACATCGCCGGGTTCATGCGGGCGGTGTGGGATGCCGGCTATGACGGCCCGGTCGGCGTGGAGGTAATGAACGAATATTGCCGGCACTGGGATGTCCGGACCATGGCCGAGGTCAGCTTCAGCAAGACCAACGCCGTTCTCGAAGCGGCGCGCACCCCGCTTGCCTGACCGTTCCGCGACGGGAACCGGCAGGCGCGATACGAACAAGCAGGAGAGACACATGACGCTACTCGACCGTTTTTCACTGGCCGGAAAATCGGCCCTGGTTACCGGCGGCGCATCGGGACTGGGCCTCGCTTATGTCGAAGCCGTGGCGGAAGGCGGCGGGTCGGTCACCATCGCGGATCTGGACGAAGTTTCGGCAGAGCGCGAGGCATCGCGGCTGACGGCGCTGGGATATGCCGTGCGGCACACCAGGATAGACGTTTCCAACGATGACGATCTTCGGCGCGCGTTCGACGAGCACGAAGCGGCGTTCGGCGCGCTCGACATCGTCTTCGCCAACGCCGGGCTGGCGATGGGAGAAGGGTATATCGGCTTCGACGGGCAACGATCCCAGGAGGGGCAGATCGATACCTACCCGGTCGATTACTGGCGGACCACGCTGGCGGTCGATCTCGACGGCGTGTTCTTCACGATGAGGCATGCGGTCCGGCTGATGAAGAAGCACGGCCGCCGTGGGTCGATCATCGCCACCACGTCCAACGCTTCGGAAATTACCTGCCCGATCGTGGCGACGCCCTATATGCCGGCGAAGGCGGGCGTCAGGCACCTTGTCCGCCAGCTTGCGCGCGAACTGGCGCCCTTCGGAATCCGCGTCAATGCGATCGCGCCGGGATCGGTCGTCACCAACATCGGCGGCGGCGTGCTGAAGAATGCGGAAGTGCGGGAGGTCTGGGACAGGGGCGTGCCGCTGGGCCGGATGGGCGAAACCGAGCAGTTCAAGCCGCTGGCGTTGTTTCTGGCCTCCGATGCCTCCGATTATATGACCGGCAGCGAAATCGTCATGGACGGTGGCGTGTCGGTGCGCGGGATCGAAGGCTGACGCGGGTTTCCTGCAGCACGATCGCGGTATCGTGCTGCATGGCCCCGGCAATCCGGCTCGGGCGCTCCCGCTCAGGCATGGTTGCGCAGGGCCAATGGTGCGTGGCCGAACCTTTCGCGGAACTTGCGGGCGAAGTGGCTCGGGTCGGTAAAACCACAGGCATAGGCAACATCTGAAATGCGATAGGCGGCGAACCGTGCGTCCTGCAGGATATCCTTGGCGTGGTTCAGCCGCAGGGCGAGCAGTTCCGCGCCGAACGTGGTGTTGTGACCCGCAAAGATCTTGTGGACGTACCGTTTCGAGATGTTGAGTTCGGCCGCGAGCGCGTGCGGGCTGAGATCGGGTTCGTCGAAGCGGTCCTTCATCAAGGTCAGGGCGCGCTTGAACAATTTGCCCTGGTGCAGGCTTTCGCCGGCGCTGACGTTGCCGTTCATAAGGGCCAGGAACGCGCCCAGCTGATCGGCAATGCACGATCGCGAAAGGGCCGCATCCCGCAGGCCCTTTTGATCGATCGCGCTGAGCATCGCGGCCAGGGCGCCGCCCCAGGCATCCGCGTCGAACGTCTTCACGAGCATCGTTTCGGGTTGGGGAACCCAGCGGCGCAGCCAGGATGCGGGCATGTGCGCGGTCAGGGCAACCGCACCTTCGGGAAAACGGAAGCTGTACGGCGAGGCGTGGTTCACCAGAATGAAGCTGCCTTGCGGTACGTGCACGTCGATCCCGGCATGGCGCACGGCGGCGGAGCCCTGCTGCATGTAGGACAGGGCATAGACTTCGTCAGGATGCCTGCGCACCATTGCGGCCGTGCGCGAGATCGTCTGCTCGGCGGTGCGGAAATTGTTGATGTCGATCGGCCCAAGGCCGTACCGATCCCACCGGGCGCTGAACGTCGATCGCTCCGCGGAGTCGATGTTCATCTCCGCCACGCAGTCCGACATCACGGTATTCCATGCCGAAAGCGCGGGGTTTCCCACCAGGTTGCTGCTGGACCATTGCTTGTCGCGCTCCGCGCCATTGCCAGCAATCAAGGCTGTCATCGATCTCTCTCCTGAAGATCCCGGCGGGTTTTCCCGCTCATGTTTTCGTGAAACCAACACGCTCAAGGGCGGCCAGGCTTTTCGCCGTCATCCCTGACACATCGCTCGTTTACGCCTTGGGGCTGCGGGTGGAAAGAAACTTCGCCGCGCCGGCATCACGCGGTGTGGGCGCGGATCTTCCGGGCGGCTTCGAGGTAGGGCCAGGGCAGGATGCGGGCCCTGATTTCCTTCTGGACATGGCGTTCGACGCCGGGCTTTTCGGACCCGCCATCGGGTTCGCCCCAGATCACCGTGACCTGGTCGCCGACCTGTGCGTCCGCCTCGTCGATCATGGCAAGCGATATCCACTGGTGGTCCACCGACAGGTAGGTGGGGTAGGTCGAGACGCCGACGAGCCGACCGCCGATCATCACCGAGTCATAGGGATGGGCGGCATAATGGGCGCAGGGCGTTTCCATGTATTTGCCGGGTTCCTGGCCGGTCAGGATGCTGCGCTCGACGGCAAGGACATCCTCGGCGTTCCATTCGAGCGTAACCTTGCGGCGATGCGGCCGGTCGACCATTTTCTCGAGAGCCTCGCGCCCGATGAAGTCGTGATCGAACTTGACGAGACGGCCATAGTCGACGTCCCACGGCGTCAGATAGTAGTCGGTGATGTCGTCCGAAACGAAGCTGCCGCCGATCGATCCGTTGGCTTCGAAACCATCGCCCGGCAACCATTCACGATAGCCGCGCATCGCCTCGCCCGTGAAGATTGCCGGAAGGGGAGAAGGTATCCACCCCGCTTCGGCCGCGCAGGTGCCGTATGCCCGGCCGCCGACTAGCTCGAGACCGAAGTCGCGGCCCGCCTCGACGATCGCCGCCCTTACTTCCGGGCCGAGTTCCGTCGGCCCCCAGAACTCGAGGCCGGGCGCACCCGCAAAAGCATGGGCAAGAGCGCGAAGCCGGTGCCCGGCTATCGTGATTTCGCCCATCTGGAAAAACTTGGGCTTTTCCAGATTGCCACCGTTGAGCTTGTCGAGCAGTTCCCAGGCATTCGGCCCCTGCAATTCGTAGCGGAAGGTTTTGCGCGGTCCGGGATTGGTGACGGCGCGCTGATCGAGTTCGAGCGTCACGTCGTAAGTGCCGCTTTGCGCGACATACCGGATCCAGTTGGCGACCGGCGGCCGCCCGACCACGTTGACCTTGTCGTCCTCCAGCCCGAACAGGACCATGTCACCGATCAGGAAGCCATCGTGGTTGCAGCAGATCAGCTGCTTGCCCTTGTTGCGGCCGTAGTTCTTGAACGAATTGACGCCGACTTCGGACAGCAGGCGGATGGTGTCGGGGCCTTCGATGTACAGATCGGTCATGTGCAGCGACTGGTCGAGCAGGCCCACGGTCTCGCGCCACGATCGTTGCTCGTCCCGCCAGTTCGAGAATTGGCTCTGGACCGGGTACTGGTAGGCCCCCACCGGCACATCGCGCAGGAAGATGGCCGGATTGCCGAGCAGGTCGATCTTTTGCTGAAGCGAAGAAAATGTCATGATACTGTCCTTTCGAGATCCTTGGAGAGCTGCTCTTCCTGCTCTTGCTTCACCATCGCTGCGATGAGGCGGTTGAACAGCGTTACCCCCTTGTCGTGCGCGGTCGGCATCACCTGCGCGTCCGGCGATCCATCGATCACGCGTTGCTGCGCCTCGATCATCGTCTTGTCTTCGGCAAAGGCCTGCGCGGCCACGCGCATCATGCCATCGCGGGTCGCTTCGTTGCCGTAGTTCCGGTGCGGCCCCCACGAGAAGAAATAACGGGCTGTCTTCTCGGTCACCGGGGTGACCGCCTGGCTGGTGAAAGAGAGGCTGCCCACCGCCTTGCTGAGGTCGGGGTATCCGAAATCGCAAGCCTTGGCCGTGCCGAGCGGAAACACACCGGTCTGCATCAGCAGAATGCCGGGCAGCAGGTAGTCGTAGGCCATGAAGTTATCCATCGGCACGTCCGTCTTCCGTGTCGATGACCCGAAGGTGTTCTCTATCCAGCGCAGATACCGGATGCCACGGGGCAGGGGAGTAATGCTCGGCAGAACCCGCGCGAAATCGGGATCGGACCCGAAACTTTGAGCATGGACAAAAGTCAGGTGGCTGAAATCGAGCAGGTTGTCGTTGATGAGGCGGGCCTCCGCGGCATAGTCCAGCTGGCCACGGCCCAGGATGTAATCGGGATCGTCGAAGCCGACCGCCGGCGGGATCAGGGCTTCATCGGCCTTGGCGGGATCGCCCATCCACACCCAGATCCAGCTGTGCCGGTCGGTTACCGGATAGCTTTTGACCCGGGCTTGCGGGGGGACGACGTCCTGTCCCGGGATCTCGATGACTTTCCCGTCCGGGGCGAACAGCAGGCCGTGGTACATGCACCGGAGGTTCGCGGCCTCGCACCGGCCGAGGGATAGTGGAGCCAGCCGGTGAACGCACCGGTCTTCGAGCGCCGCGAGAACGCCACCGCTGCGATAGAGGACAATGGGTTCGCCGAGAATGCTGATTGCGAGCGGCTTGGCTTCCTCCAGATCCATGGCCCAGCCGGCCACGTACCAAGCATTTCGCACGTACTTCATGCATGCCTCTCGATTCTGATTTTGCGCAGATTGACTCATTTAGGTTGACTGGGCAACCTAAATTATCGTGTGCGGGTGTGACGATGCCGCGCGATGGTCGCTCGCAATTGCGCCGGGGATGGACTAGGCGCCTTGCGATGCCATTATGCCGGCAGCATGGGAGACTTGATCGAGACGGGCATGGCGGAAAATGGTGGCGAACATGATGCCCTCGATCTGCTCGAGTACGCGCCGTATCTGTTCAGATCGATCGCCAACCGGCTTGGGCAAGCGGATTCGAGTTATCTCGCGCAGAATTTCGGTGTGGGGTTGAACGAGTGGAGTTGCATCGCGCTTCTGGCTCTTGAACCTAATATTCCGGCCACGCGGATCTGCGACGTCAGCGGGTTCGACAAGGGCGTGATCAGCCGCAGCATCAATTCGCTGGAGACAAAGGGACTTGTCCGGGGCGCCCTGGCGCCGAACAGAAGCCGTCTGCGGCTGATCAACCTGACGCCGGATGGCTGGCGACTTTACCACGAAACGCGAGCCTACGCCCGGGAGCGGGAAGAGCGGCTTCTGGCAGGATTGTCCAAGGCGGAACGCGTGAATCTCACGCGCATGCTGAACGTCGTTCATGCGAATATGCGCAAGTCCGAAGGTTCCTGACTGGTGCTTTAGCGCTTTTGGCGTCCTGCACGATACCCGCCGCCTAACGCGCGTCCAGCTTGAGGGCGCTTTCATCGGCCGTCGCCGCAGCGAGCTGCGCCCGCGCGGCGGCGATGCGGGCACGGGCTTCGATTAGCTTCACGGCGGCGTCGGTTGCGGCTTCCTCGCGGCTGTTGACGAGAAAGAAATCACTCGATCCCAAGGCGAAGCGGCGGCGTTCGGCCTCGGCGAGCCGATCGGCGAGAGCGACCTGCCGGCGGGTGGCGTCCGCCAGTTCGCGCGCGGTATCGACCTCGATGCCGATCCCGGCCACTTCGGCGCGGATCTTCTCGGCCAGGTATCGCTGCTTGACCGACAGTTCGTCGAGCTTGGCGCGGCTTTCGCTCAGCTTGCCCCGTGCCTTGCGGTTCTGCAGCGGCACCGTGAGCGACACGCCGAAGATGACTTCCAGCGGCGAGCGGCTGTAGCCGCCCGCACCTGCCGGCCCGATGTCCTTGGCGATTTCCCCCTTGAGATCGAGCCGGGGCCGCAGGTCGTTCTCGGCCAGAGCCAGCTTGACCGATGCCTGCTCGATCTCTTCGAGCAGTATGCCGAAATCGGGCCGTTCCTCGATTTCGAAGAAAGGGTCCACGTTCATGCCGTCAAAGGCCGCGGCCGAAGGCGGCAGCCGGTCGGCATCGACCAGGACCGGAAGCCCCGCTGCATCGCGGTAGTAAAGCGAGAGCTTGTTCGCCGCTGCCCGGAATTCCTGCCGTGCCTGCGCGACCAGGGCTTCCCGCTTGACCATGTTGGCTTCGTTCTCGGTGAGCAGGATTTCCGGCTTCGCGCCCAGTTGCACCTGCCGGCGGATGCCCTTGCCGCGCTCGACCGCGATGTCGTAAAGCGCCTGGTAAGCCTGCAGCTTCAGACCGCTTTCCACCCACTTCTGGTAGGCCTCGATCGCGCGGGCTTGCACGCCGATGGCGGTGGCGCGCGTCTCGAAGCGGGCGATGTCGATGTCGTTCCCGGCGAGCTGCGTAGTCGAACGCCGGGCGTCGATCATGCGATCCCGCAGCAGGGTGTAGAGCGCACCGATCTTCACCTCGCCAAGCCGGTTGGTGTAGGCCTTGTCCTCATAGATCGGGAAATCGCCACGCGAATTGCGGTACTGGCCGTAGAGGTATCCGCCGTTGCCGGTGAGGGGGCGCTCCGCCTTGCCGGTGATTTCCGAACCGTCGTAATAGCCGGCAACGCGGCTGCGGGCATCGACCGAGAAGACCGTGTCGAACGCGCCTTCGGCGCTCAGTGCCCGCCCCTCGGCCTGCCGCACGCGCGCCAGCGCCGCAACGATGTCGGGCGCCGCGCGCGCCGAGGAGCGCAGGACCTCGTCCAGCATCAGCGGCGTCGAGGGCTGATCGTCTCCGCGGGCGGGCATAGCCGTCGTGGGCACCGGTCGGACAGCGACGTGGTCGGATGCGCTGGCCGCCGTGCCGGCCATGGCGGCGAGAAGCAGCGCATTGATCGCAAGGAACCGGCGCATCATCACTTCTTCTTCTCGATCGAGCTCTTGTCCTCCTTCGCGCCCTTCGCCTCCTGTTCGCCGGCCGGACTGGCTACGCCGAAATTGAGCGGGAAGTCGTTGAGCTGACGCCACAGCTCGTACCAGACGGGGACGGTGTCGCCCTGAATCCAGCCGAGCACCTTGCTCCCCTGGCGCACGAAGCGGCGCTCGGGCCAGGCGGTCTTGTTCGGCGCCTGTTCGACGAGGACGCGAAACAGCCCGTCGCTGCGCGGCGTGGGATCGACCGAGCGCACACGACCATCGTAAATGCCCACGGCGAAGGCCGGCCATCCGCTGAACTGGAAAGCCGGGAAGCCTTCGAATTCGAGCCGTACCGGGCGGCCCGGCGCGACCAGCGGGATATCCCGTCCGTCTATGTAGAGCTCGACCGCGCGGACGATGCGCTCGGGCGCGATCGTCGCCAGTACCGTGCCCGAGGAGATCAGCGATCCGCCTGCGGCCGCGTTGAGGTTCTGGACGCGCCCATCGCGCGGCGCGGAGACGATCTGCGCCGAGTTTTGCGCCAGCTTGATCTCGATCTGCTTCAGCTTGGCGCGGGCTTCGGCCAGTTTGGCGTCGGCGTCCGCGACCTTGATCTGCGTCTGTTCGTAGTCGCGTCGGGCGGCGAGACCTTCGGTATAGAGTTGGCCCGTGCGCCCCACATCGATTGCGGCGGTCGCGCGCGCCTGCTGGACGGCGGCGATCTGTGCCTCGACTTGCGCCTTCTCGCCGGCGAGCCGTTCGAGGAAGTCGGGATCGACATCGACCACGCGAACGATCGGATCGCCCGCGCGGACGAAATCGCCATCCTTCACGTAGAATTCCTCGACGCGGCCGCCGACCAGTGAAGAAACGTCGCGGGCGCGGTCTTCGGCGTTCAACGTCGTAACCTGTCCCCCGCCCTGGGCGGTCTGCAGCCAGGGCACGAACAGGATCGCGCCGGCAAGCACGATGCCCACCAGGATGAGCCATGCGACGGTCGTCACCACGCGGGGCGGGCGCAGCCGTGCCAGCGAGGGAAAGTGCTCCATCTGGGTGTTGTCCAGCGTCATGGCCGCACCTCCCGTTCGGCGACGAAGCGCAGGAACGCGGCCTTGTCGGTGAAGCGGTGCTGCTCGCGCGCGCCAAGCCAGTACCAGGCGTCGAGATCGAGCGCCTCGGGGCGTCCGCTGCTGAGAAGAACGGTGGTGCCGTTCTGCCGCAGTTCGGCCAGCGTCGCTTTGAGCACGCCCAGTGGCATCATGTCGAAAAGCTGCGACATCACCAACACCCGGGGTCTGCTGAGCAGGGCGTTAGCCAGCTTGAGCTGCATCACCTCGACGATCGAAAGCGGCGAGCCCGAGCTGGCGAGCTGGGTGTCCAGACCGTTGGGCAGACTGGCGAGGCGGGCGAGCAGGCCAACCCGCTCCAGTGCCCGCATGGTCGTCGCCCCGTCCCCGTTCCGTCCCTCGGCAAGCGTCAGGTATTCACGCAAGGTGACATCGACGATCGTCGGCCGGTTGAGCACCATGACCGCCGATCGCAGAAGGTACATGTTGAAGCTGCCCAGTTCGCTGCCGCCGATCGAGACGATGCCACCCCTTGGAGTGATATGGCGCTTGAGCAGCAGGGCGAGCGTGTTCTCCACGCCGGGCTCGGCCAGAATGACCGCCTGTTCGCCGCCGGCGATCGCGAAATCGAGGTGGACGCCGTCGAAATCGACATCGCGAAAGCGCACCGAACCATCGCGCGGCGCCTCGCCCCGCTGGCCAGGGCGCTCCTGCGGGATGGAGAAGACCAGCGAAAGTTCCTCGCTGCTCGCGACCAGATCGTAGAAGGTGTCGAGATACCAGCCGAGCTGATAGATGCCGTAGAAGACGCCGGACAGGATCAGTTCGGCCGCTACCAGCTGTCCGATCGAGAGCTGTCCGGCAAGGATCAGGCTGCCGCCGAGCGCCAGCAGGGCCGCGGCCGCGAAGGCATAGACAAGGAAGTAGCCGAGGGTCTGGGCGAAGCTGTACCGGAAATAGCGGCGGTGGGCCTTGATGTAGTCCGCCGTCACCGCCTCCGAGCGGTCCATCGCGAAGTCCAGATGGCGCGCGGACTGGTAGAAGCCGTTCGACGCGCCGACGCTTTCCAGCCAGTGCGCGGCGTCATGCTTGGCGTGGCTGACGCCGACCGCACCGCTGATCGCGCCGTGGCGCCAGATCAGCCAGATCGCGAGGCAAACCAGAACCAGCACCAGATTGAACGCCAGGAAGAAGGGGTGGTAGAAGCTCGTCACCAGCAGGCCGACCGCGCCCTGCAGGATGATCGTGAAGGCCCCGATGACAAGGCTGGGCACCGACTTCTGGATGATGGCCATGTCGAAATAGCGGTTGAACAGGCTGCCGGAGCTCGCGTCGGCGAAGAACGGGTTGCGGGCATGGACCGCGCGCACCGTGATCTCGGCCACCACGCGCGCGAAGATGCGACGCTCGAAGATGGCGAGCAGATAGATCCGCAGCGCGCTAAGCCCCGCGACTACCAGCAGCAGCACCAGCAGCACACCCGAGAGAATCCACAAGGGCGCGACCTGTGCGGTGCGCGCCACCGAGTTGATGAGAAGCTGCACCGAGATCGGCGTTGCCAGCGACAACAGGCTGATCGCCACGGTATAGACGATGCCGACATTCACATAGCTTCGGTCGGGACCGACAATTTCCGCCAGCCATGCCGCTGCCTGCCGCAAACCGATACGTTCACCAGCCAATTTCACCCCCTGTCACGAACCGTTTCGTTCCTATGACGGATGACAATCCATTGTCGGAAAGGGCCAACTAGCGAGCAAACTTTTCTGGCCTAGGGATGTTGCATTGCAATATATTGCTGCCGGGCAGAATCTGCCTGGCTGTTCGGGAACGGGCGCAGGGCAGTATCCAGTGCTGCCTCATTCGGAGAGGAACACGTGTCGGCTATTCCGGCGCGCGCGGATGGCCTGAACCATCACGCCGATGGTCAGTCTATGGCTTCCCGCCCCCCGGAATTGCCGCGGATTGTGGCGCCGCTGTCCGCCTGCCGAGCCGTTTTCAGGCGGCTCGCGCCCAGCGGTGGAGGGCATCCACCCATGTCGCGACCGCGACCGCGCCTGGGTCGGGATGGCCAATTGCCCGCTCGCCGATATAGCTGGCGCGCCCGCGGCGTGGCGCCATGTCGCGCGTTGCATCGGCGCCGGCCGTCGCCGCCGCAAGCATGCGGGCGCTTCGCTCCGCCGCGTTGCCCTTTGCCGAAGCCAGCGCGTCCGCTGCCGGCAAGAGCGCATCGAGCATCGTGCGGTCACCCGGCTGAGCCCCACCGAGTGCCATGACGCCCTCACAACCGGCCTGCATGGCATGCGCCCATGCCATGGGGTCTGCGGGATTCGCTTCAGCCGCCATGGCCGTGGCCGCGCGCAGGACGAAAATGGAATAGAGAGGCCCGGATGTCCCTCCCAGCGATCGGCGTAAAATCGCCGATATCTGCGCCAGTGCCTTGGCGGGATCGCCCAGAGCGAGGGAATCGAATGCCTGCTCCACGCCTGCCGCGCCGCGCGCAAGGCTGATGCCGAGATCGCCATCGCCGACCGCACTATCCAGCCGGGTCAGTTCCGGCTCGGCATCGTGCAGCGCCTGGATCACCGCACGGATCGCCTCCCCGAAGCGGATGCCATGCTTGTCATCGGACCACGATTGGCCCGTAATCGGCTGTACGCCGGCGATCGAAACCGCCGAAGCAACCCGGACCGCGCTGACCGGCGCCGTTGGCGCTATCCATGCCGGAGCTGCGGTGGGGCTCAGCAAGCGATGGATGCGCAAAGGGTCAAGGCGCATGACGGAAAGAGAGCACCCCGCCATTTCCAGCGCACTCAGGAACGTACCGGAACTCACTGCCTTTACCGATATTCCGGCTGCGGTCAGGTGTCGCAGGGCACCTCGCGCTGCTATCGCAAGTTCCAATGCGGGCGTACCGCCAAGGCCGTTGACCATCAGGGCGACTTCGTCGCCTGCCTTGAGATCACCGTGCCGCATGATGGCAGACAACATTTCGCCCAGCATAGTATCGACGGGAGCGATCCCTGTTCGGCGCACACCGCTTTCACCGTGGATGCCGAGGCCGAATTCCACCTCATCCTCGCCCAGCTCAAATCCGGGGCGGCCAGCGGCTGGAACCGTGCAAGACGTGAGGCCGAGCCCCATCGAGAACACGTTGTCGGCCGCCGCCTGCGCCTCGAGACGGACTTCGTCCAACGGCCGTCCGGCCTCCGCCGCGGCGCCGGCCACTTTGTGGACGAACACCGTTCCGGCAATGCCCCGTCGACCGACGGCCCGATTCTCGTCTCCCAGGGCCACATCGTCGCCGACGATCACCACATCGACCGGGATGCCGTGCGTCCGCGCGATCTCGGCCGCAAGCCCGAAGTTCAGCTTGTCGCCGGTGTAGTTCTTGACAATGACCAATACGCCCGCCGGGCCGCCGACGGTCAGGATCGCCTTGAGCACCGCGTCAACGCTGGGCGAGGTGAAGACCGGGCCGGCGACGGCCGCCGTCAGCATGCCCTGGCCTACGTAGCCGGCATGGGCGGGCTCATGTCCGGAACCGCCGCCGGAAATGATCGCAACCTTGCCGGCGGCGCGCAATGCTTCGTAGTCGGCGCGAAGCACCACGGTTTCATCCGGCAGCAGCATCAGCCGGCGATCGGCAAGGGCGAGTCCCTCGACCATGTCGTCTACGACGCGTGCGGGATCGTTGATCAGCTTCTTCATGTCGGATCCTGTTTGAAGTGTCTCAGCGGCGGGCGGCGGCAACCGCGGCGCCATAACCGCGGCGGGCGGCGGCGATCAGCGCAAACGCCACGATTGCGGCCATGCCGGTAACCAGCGCCAGGGAATGGCCCACGGCAAGGTCCGACTGGAAAACGCGATCGGTCGCCAGCGCCACGAACGTGGGGCCGAAGCCCATGCCGATCAGGTTGATGGCAAAGAGATAGAGGGCGGTAACCTGCCCGCGGAACTCGTTGGGGGTGATGGCGTGAAGGGCTGCCGGCGCTATGCCGGTCGGCACGCCCAGGAAAAAGCTGGTCCAGGCGAGTGCGGCAAGCGCCAAGGCCGGCGAGGAGGCGAGGCCGACGAATGGCACTGCCGGAATGACGGCCGCCATTCCCAGAAGCGAAGCGCGCAAGGCGCCATCCGGCTTTCCCGAAGTGGTCATCCGGTCTGCCAGCCAGCCACCGCAAAGAATGCCGGCGCATCCCGAAGTCAGCAGGATCACGCCATAGGCAAAGGCGATGTCCCCGGCGCTCCAGTGGTGGACGCGGATAAACAGGGAAGGTACCCAAGCCGAAAGGCCGTAACTGATGATGGCGTTGACGCCGAAGCCGGTCACGATCGCGAACAGGATTCCCGCCCGGGCGCGAAAGAACGCGAACGTCTCGGCCATATCGGGCAGAGGGTGATCGGCCTTTCGGCGTTCCTGGCGTTTCGGTTCGCGGACAAGCAACATGAGCCCGGCCACGGCCAGTCCCGGAATTCCGACTATCATGAAGGCGGCCTGCCAAGGCCTTACCGTGCCGGCGAGCGGCAGAGTTACCGCAGCTTCCTGGGAGGCGGCGGTGACCGCAAGCCCTCCCAGAATCAGCGCCACGCCCGAACCGACGAAGATGCCCATCGTATAGGCGCTCATCGCGCGGCCGCGTCTAGCGGGGGCGAAGTAGTCCGATATCAGCGAATAAGCGGCCGGGGAAAGCGTCGCTTCGCCGACGCCGACCATGATGCGCGCGGCGAAAAGCTGGTGAAAGGTTTGCGCGAAGCCACAAGCGACGGTGGCGAGGCACCACAACACCAGGCCACCCGCTATCATGGCCTTGCGGCTGCCGCGGTCAGCCCACCGCCCCAGGAACATGCCAAGGAACGTGTAGAAGATCGCAAAGGCGAAGCCGTGCAGCAGGCTGATGGCGGTATCGCTCAATTGAAGGTCTGCCCGGATGGGCTGGACCATCAGGCTCAATATCTGCCGATCCACGAACGCGATCGTGTAGGCGAGCAGCAGAACGGCTATTACCAGCCACGCGCGCAGCGGGGCGGGATAGCCGTCGTCCTCGGCCCGCCCGGAGCCCCGCGCGGCCACGTCAGGCGCGCTCAAGGCGAACCGGCAGGCTGGACAGCCCGCGCAACCAGTTGATGCGCTGGTAAGAGGGCTTGCCGGCCAGTTCGATGCGGGCAACCTTGCTGGCAATCGTCGACATCAGAACATCGGCCTCCAGTCGGGCCATCATTTGCCCCACACAGGCATGAATGCCAAACCCGAAGGCCAGATGCCCCGATGTCTTGCGTTCGATATCGAAGCGTTCGGGGTCCGGCCACTGACGGGGATCGCGATTGGCGGCGGAAAGGAACAGGATCACCTTTTCTTCCGCGCCGATCCGCACGCCGCCTATATCGACTGCTCGCGTGGTCGTGCGGCCGATATAGGGGCTGGGTGCTCGGTAACGGAGGCCCTCGTCGAATGCCGCGCGCGCGCGGGTCGGGTCGGCGCGCAATTGCGCCCACGCCGCGGGGTGGCGCGCCAGCGCCTCCAGCGTAAAGCCGATCCCGTTGATTGTGGTGTCCATGCCCGCCGAGATGAAAATGCGGACCAGCAGGCCGGCTTCTTCCTCGGTGATTTCGCCCGTATCGACTGCATCGAAAATCGCGGATCCCAGCGTATCCGGGGCGACGGCATCGCGCCGGCAATTCTCGACAACCCAGTCGAGGATCGGTGTCGCCCGCTCCAGCGCGGCGCGATACAGGTCGTTCTTCTCACCCATCGCATTGAAGTTGAGTTCGGAATAGATGAGCAGGTTGCGGCGGTTTTCCTTGCGGAAGCCCACCGCGTCGGGCAGCGCCGCGAACGGAAAGGCTTCCGCCAGATCGGCGACGAGGTCGACCTCGCCACGATCGAGCGCCGAATCCACAATGCTTTCGGCCGTCGCCACGAAGTCCGCCTTGAGTTTGCGGAGTACGGCGGGGGACAGAATACGGCTCAGCAACCGGCGATATTTGCCGTGCTCCGGAGGATCGTTCTCGAGAATGAGGCTTGGTTGCCTCCAGTTGCCCTGTTTCCGGATGTTGGTGAAACCGGTGCCCGAAGCCGAGGAGAACGTCTCCCAATCCGAAAACACCGCGTGGACATCGGCGTGTCGGCCCACGGCCCACACGCCGTGCCGCGCAAGATAGACGGCAGGCGCCGTTTCCCGAACCAGATCGTCGTATTGATCGGGCGCCGCCATCGCGTCGGCGGAGAACAAGTCGAAATCGAGCGTCGGCGCGCTGGAGGCGTCGGTCATGGACATCCTGTCGAGAGTATCGTGGCCGGATGCCATGCCGATGGCCTGCGAGCACAGTGCGCAAACGGCTCCGACACGACATCCTCTTGCCATTTGGTTTACATAGCAACTTATGATTGTCAATCGCGACGGATGCGGACCGGCTTGTGCTCAGCGGCGGAAGCCCCCAAAAGAGATGGCATGAACCAGCCCTCCAAACCTTCCTCGCGCAAGGTAATCGACCGTCATCTTTATGTTCCGCACTATCTGGTCGTTCTGGCCAACGGCATGGAACGCGGACAGTCGCGCATCTATCTGAAGCATTTCGGAATCGGCATCAACGAAGCGCGAATCATCACCGTCATCGCGCACAGTGGCCCGCTCACCGCTGCGGAGATTTCTGAAATTCTCGTGATGAACAAGTCTATTACGAGCCGATCCATGCAAGTTCTCGAAGGCAAGGGACTGGTTAGCATCGGCGATGCGAAGCGATCGCGGCCGATCCAGCTGACGGACGAGGGCTATGCCCTTCACGACCGGATTGTCGCGGTTTCGCTGGCTCGCGAGAAACTGATGCTCGACGGCTTCTCTCCGAACGAGAAAACCATCGTGCTGGGCTATCTCGCGCGCATGTTCAACAACATGGAGCTGGCCAACGCCATCGACCCCCTGGAAGTCGAGCGAGAGATCCGTCCGACAGCATGACAATCGCCTTGACATAGGTTGCTATATAAACCAATAGCGCTCCCGACAATTCGCCATGAGAGCGATGTGGAGGGGAATTGCATGTATGCGTGATCGATAGATTGACCACATTCCGGAGCTCGCCGGCAGGCGCCTCCTCTCCATCCATCTCATGATCCGGTTCAAACAACGGCGCCGTTCGGGTGTCGGCGGATCGGCGTGTCCGGCGGCGACGCCGCATGCCCCGCAAGTCCAGGGAGAACATCAATGTTTCGCAATTTCAGCTCGCGTGCGCGGCGCGCGCATGTTTTGGCAAATGTCAGCCTCGCGGCGGTCGCTCTTGTCGGCTGGACGCCAGCGGCTTCGGCCCAGGAAGCCGCCGAACAACAAGGCACTGCCGATCCGTCCACCTCGCCCGAAACGACGGGTGAAATCGTGGTGACGGCGCAGTTCCGCGCCCAGAATCTCCAGGACACCCCGCTGGCTATCACCGCCGTGGACGCCGCTTCGATCCAGAACCGTAACCTTGGCAGCGTCGTGGACGTGGCAGCGGCAGCGCCCAACGTGAACATCCGCCCCGGCGGCTCCGCCTTTGGCCCGGCCGCGCAAGTCTATATTCGCGGTATCGGCCAGTACGACAGCAGCTTCGCGTTCGAACCGGGCGTGGGCATGTACGTCGATGACGTGTTCCACGGCACCTTGCTGGGTTCGATCTTCGACCTGCTCGACCTTGACCGCGTGGAAATCCTGCGCGGCCCGCAGGGTACACTGGCGGGCAAGAATTCGATCGGCGGCGCGGTAAAACTCTATTCGGCAAAGCCCACCGGCAGCGGCACCGGCTATGTCGAGGCGGGATACGGGGCCTTCAACCGCATCGAACTGAAGGGCAGCGCCGATTTCGCGCTGGTGCCCGACAAGCTGTTCGTCCGTGTATCGGGCGTTTCGAAGACGCGGGACGGCTATCTGACCCGTCTGGACTACGGCTGCCTCAACCCGGCCAGCGGCGTTCCGGCGGCGACCACCGGCGCGGATTGCAAGCTCGGCAAGGAAGGGGGCCAGAACATGCAGGCGGGGCGTCTCGCCCTGCGCTGGCTCGCCACCGATAAGCTCGAGGTGAACCTGGTGGGCATGGTAACCGAAGACCATTCGGAAATCGGTGCCAGCAAGCTGCTGTCGCTGACCACCACCGCCTCGATGCCTGCGGGCACGAATCCCGCCCAGTTCATCACCGGCCCCAATTCCTATACCAACTACGCCACCTATCTGAACCTGCCCTTCACCGATGCCACCGGCAGCCACGGCGCCACCTACATCCCGCCGGTCAGCAAGGTCAGCGGCCGCGAAGTCTATGGCACGATCGATTACAAGTTCGGCGATGGTCTCGCGCTCAAGGCGATCTCGGCCTACCAGCGCTACAAGGGCAGCTATGGTTCCGACCTCGATCTCACGCCGTACTCCACCAATTCCGCCAACTACATCTACGATCACGAGCAGTTCACCCAGGAGTTGCGCCTCAGCGGATCGTCTTTCCAGGACAAACTGGAATGGACCGTCGGCGGCTTCTACTACAAGGCGACGAGCAAATTTGGCGGTGTGACGTTCATCGCGCCCGGCACGGCGACCCAGAACTTCTATGTTACGCGCGACCGCATTCCCGCCCGTAGCGTTTCGGCCTTCGCGCATGCTTCGTACAAGCTGACCGACGCGCTGACGGTGACGGGCGGCATCCGCTATACCGACGACAAGAAGACCTATACCTACGGCCGCCTCAATCCCTACGACGTGTCTCAGCCCGCCTATACCGTGGCTGGCGCGATCAATGGCGTCACCGGCCGGTTTGCCAAAACCCGCTGGGATTACCGCGCCAACGTGGATTACCGCTGGTCGCATAACGTGATGACCTACGCGCAGTTTTCCACCGGCTACAAGGGTGGCGGCGTCAACCCGCGTCCTTTCGCGCCGGAACAGGCCGTCTCGTTCAATCCCGAAACGCTTACGGCCTGGGAAATCGGCGCCAAGACCGATTTCTTCGACCGCGCGCTCCGCGTGAACATTTCCGCGTTCATCAACAAATACAAGGACATCGTTTTCACCAACGTTTCCCCCACGGTCAACAGCGTGACCAATGCCACGCCGGTCAATGCGGGTGACGCGGACATGAAGGGCGTCGAGGTCGAAGTGACCGCCCGCCCGGTCGAAGGGTTGACCATCGACGCTTCGGGCAGCTGGCTCGACTTCCAGCTGACCCGGATTGGCGCCACCGGGGCAACCATCCGGGGCATCACGCTTGGCAACAAGGCACCCTATGCGCCGGAATGGAAATTCGGCGCGGGCGTCCAGTACGCCTTCGCGGTGGGAGATGCGGGCACGCTCACTCCGCGTGTGGACGTGAATTACCAGTCCTCGTTCTTCTCCAATATCGACAACAATCCGCTGGCCAAGGTCGATGGCTATGCGGTCGCCAACGGCCGTTTGACCTTCGAGGACGCATCGCGCGACTGGCAGTTTTCGGTTTCGGTCGCCAACATGTTCAACAAGTTCTATTACCTGAACAAGATCCGTTACCCGATTGGCATCGTCGTGGGGCAGCCGGCCCTGCCGCGCGAATGGAAAGTCAGCGTTCGTCGCAGTTTCTGAACAGGACGGGGCGGTGCTGGAAAGGCACCGGCCTGCAAAAAATCAAGACGTCATCCATCGCCAGGTTTGAGTAGCCCCCCGACGGCCGGACGCCAGCTATGCCAGTGCCTTTTCGGCCCTGCGGCCTTTGGCTGGCGGTTGCCGACAGGTTATCGGTCAGCCCTCCGCCTTCGGGATTACCGGCAGCAGCAGGTGCGAGTTGTGCTCCGGCCCGATGTGGAGGATGTGGCGACCGGCGTTGCGCGTCGCCTCGTGGCGCGCAAACGGCAGGAACGGCGCGCCTTCGGCGTAGATATCCGCGCCCTTGATCACGATCCTTAGAGTTTCTCCTGCGTGAAAAAGCGTGGAGGATGGCCAGATTTCGATGTCCACCGGCACGATTTCGCCCGGCGCTAGCCGCTGTTCGCGAACGTGGGTGTGGAACGGTTGCAGCGGCGTACTTCGGACCGGGTCGGTTTCGCGGTGGCTGGCCCGAAGCCAGCCGAGCGCGACCGGTCCATCTTCGAAGAACGCATAGAAGGTCTGGCCAAGCGGCTGGCCATCGCGATCGAGTTTCTGCAACGCCACGAACAGGTCCATGTCGTCGGACCCTTCGGCCTCCACCCACAGGCGCAGGCTGGCGTGGCCGGTAAGTTCCGTGTCCTGTTCGAAACGATGGTCGAACACGGCTTCGCCTTCTGTGGCATCATAAGCGATCGCGGCAGGACTATCTGGGCGATCCGCGTCCAGTGTGCCGTCGGCATGCAGCCACAGCGGCGTGGGCACCGTTCGGGCGAGGGGCCATTCCCGTTCGGCGCGCTCCACCGCTTCGCCGTGCCGTTCGCGCACCTCGATGCGGACCGGCGGCCACGCGGCCAAGGCGGTCTGCCGGTCCTTCAGGAAGTGATCGAAGAACGCTTCGCGCCGGGCCTGGCTCTGCGCCAGATAATAGTGCGCCCACTTCTTCTGACCATGCACGTCGAGCCATTTTCGCGGACTGGACATCGCCTTGAACGCTTCCAGCGTGCCGCGCGTGTGCAGCCCCTGGTCCGACCAGCTGGCGACAACCCACGCCGGCGTGCGGATCGCGGCCAGGTCGATCTCCTTCGAATGCCAGAAGGCATCCATCAGCGGATGGGCCTGCGCGTTTTCCCACGTATCTTCGGTCTGGTTCAGCGAGAAGCGGATGTTGTCGGACGCGCGCGGCAGAAAGCCGGTTTCGAGAATGCCGCCGTGATAGGCGAATTCGCGATACCAGTCGGTGAAGCCTTCCCACGGGTTGATCGCCGCCAGCGCCGGCGGGTTCAGCGCCGCGACCCAGAACTGGATCGCCGCCAGATAGGAAACGCCCGTCATGCCGACCTTGCCGTTCGACCAGGGCTGGTCTGCCAGCCAGTTGATCGTATCGGCGCAATCCTGAGCCTCGACCGCGCCGTTGTGATGGAAGTCGCCTTCCGAAAGCCACGCCCCGCGCGGATCGACCACGACCACGGCGTAGCCCAGCGCGCCCCATTTGACCGGGTCCGCGCCTTCGAACGGCGTCAGCGGCGAAAGCCATTCCGGATTGACGCCCGACCGCGGCCAGAACACCTGGTTGGACTGGGCGTGCTTGCCATAGGGGCTCCATGACAGCAGCACCGGCAGGTCGGCTTCGCCGCGTGGACCTTCTGGCCGATAGACATCGGCGTAGATGCGCACGCCATCGCGCAACGGGATGGCGACATTGCGCTCGATCACCAGACCCGCCTCGTGGCGCAGCGCATAATCGATCGGCGGCAGCGGCGGCTTGTTCGGCGCGGTGTGCGGGTCGACGCCAGGGCGCATGATCGGGGCAAAGCCGGTGCCGGCCACGATCACAGCGCCACGATGTCTTGGTTGCGGGCTCCGCGATAGCCGCGGTTCTGCCTGGAGATCACCGCCCCGGTGTCGCCCAGCGCCGAAGGTGCGATCCTGCGCAACCGGCCCAGTCCGATCGAGATGGTGAAGGCGTATTCGCACTGCGGGGCACATTGGTGTGGGGCGGTCACGCTCGTCCTCTCCTGCGGGCAACATCTAGTTATTGATTTATCACCACTGATAGTTGTTGATATATCTACAACATGCGCGTGACAAGACGGTTTCAGTCGGGTATTGGTCACGCCATGGACAGGGCCACTCCGCCGGATGACGATCCGACGCTTCGCGCTTCCGAACGGCGATGGAAGCTGTTCGGGCAAAGCCATCTTCCCTATCGCATCCTGTTGCTGGCCAAGATGATCGATCGGGTCACATCGCAGCACGTGCGCGAAAGGGCGGCGATGTCGCTGGCCGAATGGCGCGTGATTTCGCACGTCGAACTGATGGGGCGGTGCAGCGCCAGCGAAATCGCGGACGCCGCTTTCGTCGACCGGGCCGAGGTCAGCCGGGCGGTGGGCGTGCTGGAAGGGCGGGGCCTGATCCAGCGCGAGCCCCACCCGCGCAACCGCAAGAGCAGCCTGATTTCGCTGACCGAGGAAGGCAAGCGCATCTACGCTTCCGTGCGCGAGGAACGCAGCGGCATGTACGAGGACTGGCTTGGCGATCTTTCGGCCGATGAGCGCCGGCAGCTCGATATCGAGCTGCGCAAGGTCATGCGCCGGGTCGTTCTCGCCAACCCGGATATTCTCTGACGCGGACAGGCACCATGGTCTGGTGCTTTCCGGCCGTCGGTGGCACAAGGCGGGATGCTTTCCCACACACGAGCCATCATCGCCGCAACAGCCCACGCCTTCATGTTCGGCCACAAGGTTGCAGGCGTGCATGACCACGAATCCGGACAGGATCTGCGTATCGCTGCGGAAGTCCGGGGCGATAGAATGCAGGGCAGGGATGGCGATCGATCGTCGACGTTCAGCGCGACGCGGTCGGAAATCTATGATGCCGCCGAGAATGCGTTCGTGTCGCTGGAGATCGACGGCCGGAATGCGCGTGGCTTTGATCGCGCTTCATCCAGCCATTATTCGCTGACCGTCACGGATCAGGTGGTGCAACTGTACGACCATTCGGCAGGCGCCTGGTTCGCCTTCAGCATCCAGACCGTCTGAGGCCGCGGTTCCCGTCTGCCCGCGTGGTGGTGTCGCTCTCCGATCAGGGGCGGGCGAACCACACGTGCACCTGGCTGGTGCCGGTGGCGTTCTCGTAGTCGGAATAGCGCACGCCGGGCCACGTCCATTCGCGGCCCCCGCAGGCGCCCGCCATCATCAGGTAATGGCCGAAGCGCGCTTCGGGCACGTGCTTGAGGAATTCGGGCATGGTGTCGATGACCGAGGCGTGATCGCCCCTGTAGAACCATTCCAGGCGTTCGAGATCGGCCTCACGCGCTTCGGGGCGGCTGATGTGGATCGGGTCCGAGGCCTCGTGGAGGTGAAGCACGGACAGCGGCCAGAAGCGGTGGCTCATCGAACCGCTGGCCAGCAGCAGCACGCGACGGTCCGATGCGGCGATGGCCTGGCCGATGCCCTGGCCGACGGCGAGGAAATCGGGCGTTTCGCCGGTCTGCGCGCAGCTCACCGAAAGCCATTCCTCACCCGCGTGCAGATAATGCGCAAGGTTCACCGTGGGATAATGGATCGGCAGGCAGGGATCGGCGATCGCATTGGTGCGCACGCCGCAGGCGGTGGCGCGTTCCGCGATGGCGCCGGCCAGAGCGGGATTGCCTTTCAGGTCATAAGGCACCTGGCTCATCCCGCGCGGCAGTTCGTCCGAGGTGAACAGGCCGGTGCGGCGCTCCTGGCCGCTGACGCAGAACTCGACCGTGGTGAACCAGTGGGAATCGAGCACGATCACGGTGTCCGGCCGGAGCGCGTCCATCACCTCGCTGCGGAAGCGGTGCAGACCGGGAACGAGGCTGATCTCCTTGCCCTCGTTCAACTCGTAGCGGTCTTCCTGCGACATCATGATCGTGGGGGCGTGGGCCAGCAGCGCGGCGCCGACGATTTCTCCCATGGAGCAGTCCTTTCCGTATGAACGCGCCCTTCCGCGCGTCAAAGCACCATGCTTCTTTCCGGCAATCAGGCCCGCGCAGCTTGGCCGTTTTGGCCAAGTCGGGGCGGGGGACCGTTCCTATCGTCAGAAGCATGGAAACTTATCCGTTCTCCCGCTCGCAAGACGCCTTCGTTGACCTGTCATCCCAGGATGCCTTCAACGAAGGCGCGCCTTTCGCCACCTTCGACCGGCTGCGCCGGGAAGACCCGTTCGCGTGGATGGAAATGTCCGATGGTGGGAAGGGCTTCTGGAATGTGGTGCGCCACGCCGATCTGCTGGAACTGAACCGGCAACCCGATCTCCTGTCGTCGGCCAGCGGCATCCGCATGGAGGATCAATCGCCCGAGGAATACGAAGCGCGCAAGACCTTTCAGGAAACCGATCCGCCGCAGCATCGCGCTTTCCGCGCGCTGGTTTCCAAGGCCTTTTCGCGCGCCACCGTGGCGGGGTACGAGGAAGCGATCCGCCGGATCGTGACCGAACTGCTCGACGAGGCGCTGGAAGCGGGCGAATTCGACGCGGTCGATGCCATCGCCCGGCGGTTGCCGATGCAGATGCTGGCGCAGATCATGGGCGTACCCGCCGACGATGCCGCCTGGCTGGTGGAAAAGGGCGATGCGCTCATTTCCAATTCGGACCCCGACTATACCGACTTCGTGATCGACAAGGTCGATACCGACGAATACCGGCTGCTGCCGTTCCGTTCGCCGGCGGCGGTCGAGCTGTTCGACTACGCCAACGATCTGCTCGACCGGATGGACGCAGGCGAGCAGATCGGCGTGCTGAACCTGGTGCGCGAGGAAACCAGCCACGGCACGCGGATGCCGCGCGACGAGTTCCGCAACTTCTTCTGCCTGCTGGTCGCGGCGGGGAACGACACCACCCGCTATTCGATCGCGGCAACGCTGCATTCGCTGGCGAACAACCCGGCCCTGCTGGCGCAGCTGCAGCAGCCCGATTTCGCGCTGTGGGAAGAGGCGACGGACGAGATGATCCGCTGGGCCTCGCCCACCTCGCACTTCCGCCGCACCGCCACGCGCGATTTCGATTTCCACGGCAAGACGGTGAAGGCCGGCGACAAGGTGATCATGTGGTTCCTGTCCGGCAACCGCGACGAGACCGCGATCCCCGATCCCTACCGGCTGGACCTGACCCGGCCGCGCAACCCGTTCCTCTCGTTCGGGCAGGGCGGGCCGCACATCTGCCTCGGCATGTGGCTGGCCAAGCTGGAAGTGAAGATCGTGCTGCAGGAACTGGCGCGGCGGGTGAAGGCGATCGGGCAGACGGCCGATCACCGCTACCTGCGGTCCAACTTCATCCACGGAATCAAATACCTGCCGGTCAGGGTCGAAAGAAAATGAGGGCACCTGCGTGAACAGAATAGTGCCTGGGGAGATTGCAGCCATGACCGAACTCGCCGCCGGCGATCGCGTGAGAATCCTGTTCGCCGACCAGCTCAATCTGGCGCGCGGCAAGTACGTTCCTTCCAGCGAGGCGCGCAAAGGGCACGCCCGGCTGTGTGTGGGAACCTATGCGGTTACATATAGCAAAGCGCTTGTACCAGCTCCAGGCGGCGGCCTGCTCGATGGCCTGCCCGACATGGAAGCGCGGTTCGATGCCAACGACTTGCGCCCGGGCTGGGAAGCCGGCACGCAGATCGCGCTGGCCGACCTCCACTTCCAGGGCGAGCCGTTTCCGCTGTGCGGGCGCAGCGCGCTCAAGCGCGCGATCGATGGCTGGCGCAAACACGGGCTGGAACCGATGGTCGGCATGGAACTGGAAGCCTATATCTTCCAGCGCGGCCCGAACGGCGAATGGGTGCCCTACGAAACGCCGGGGGCCTTCGTCTATGGCACCGGTCCGTTTACCGATCCCGCCGGGCTGATCGACGATATCTGGGCCATGGCCGCGCGCTGCGGCCTGCCGATCGAATCGATCAACGCCGAATTCGACGCGCCGCAGTTCGAGCTGACCCTGCGTTACGCGGACGCGCTGCGCGCCGCCGACGACGTGTTCCTGTTCCGCCAGATGGCACGCGAACTGCTGATCCGGCGCGGCTACCTGCTGTCGTTCCTGCCCAAGCCCTTCGCCGAAAAGAGCGGCAGCGGACTGCACTTCAACATCAGCTTCACCGAGCATTCGGGCCGCAACGCCTTTGCCGACGATGTCGCCAACGGCGCACCGTCGAAGCTGATGGCCGGCTGCATCGCGGGCATGTTGCAGCACCACGAGGCGCTGGCGGCGATCATGGCGCCGCTGACCAACAGCTATGCGCGGCTGCAACCGGCCAGCCTTTCGGGCTACTGGGCGAACTGGGGCATCGATCACCGCTCGGTCACGGTGCGCGTCTCGGCCGAAACCGGGGCGGCGGCGCGGATCGAGCACCGCCTGGCCGATGGCGCGGCCAGCCCCTATTTCGCGCTGGCGGCGGCCCTGCAGGCGGCGCTGCTCGGCTACGAGAAGGGCTACGAGCTGCCCGCGCGCGAAACCAACGACGGGCTGGAAACCACGGTCACCGACCGGCACACGCCGCATTCGCTGCCCGATGCGCTGGACGCGCTGGAAGCCGATACGGTCCTGACCGAGACGCTCGGGACCGAACTCGTCGCGAATTTCATCGCGATCAAGCGGCAGGAAGTGCTCGAACTCGAAGGCAAGTCCGAAGCCGAACAGATCGCCTACTACCTGCACTTCATCTGAGGGTCCTGCCGACCATGCGTGAGCGCGTTTCGATCGAGGGCGTGGATGTCTCGCCCGATCACTTCATCGATGGCCGCCGGGTTGCGTCGGCCGAAACCTTCGAAACGCGCTGCCCGTTCGACTGGAGCCGCAAGCTGGCCGACGTTTCGCGCGGGGATGCCGACACCGCCGCGCTGGCGGTCGATGCGGCCACGCGCGCGTTTCCGGTCTGGTCGGCGATGGCGGCAGCGGAGCGCGGGGCGATCCTGCATCGCCTGGCCGATCTGATCGATGCCAACATCGAACGGCTGGCGATCGTGGAATGCGTGGACATGGCCATGCTGCACGAAAGCCTGCGCCTGCGCGTAATCGCGCGCGGCGCGCTCAATTTCCGCAACTACGCCGACCTTGCCACCGATTATCGCGAGCGCGTGTGGTCCTCGCGCGGCACGGCCAACCGGGTGATCCGGATGCCGTCCGGCCCTTCGGTGATCATCACGCCGTGGAACGCGCCGTTCATGCTGTCCACGTGGAAGTGCGCGCCGGCGCTGGCGGCGGGCAACACGGTGATCCTGAAGCCCGCTGAATGGTCGCCGCTTTCGGCCTCGGTCCTGGCGGACCTGATCGAGCAGGCGGGCTTCCCGCCGGGCGTGTTCAACATCGTGCAGGGCTTCGGCCGCGATCTGGGCATGGCGCTGGTCAGCGATCCGCGCGTCAAGCGCATCAGCTTTACCGGCTCGGTCCCCACCGCGCGGGTGATCGGCCGCGCGGCGGCGGAAAACATCGTGCCGTTCACCGCCGAGCTTGGCGGCAAGTCGCCGCTGCTGGTCTTCGCCGACGCCGATATCGACGCGGCGGCGAAGAAGGCGGCGGGGCAATACGACGACAGCGGACAGGTCTGCATGGCCGGCACGCGCATCATCGTGGAGGAGAGCGTGCGCGAGGCGTTCCTCGAACGCTTTCACGCCTATGCCGATGCCCATGTTCTGGGCGACAGCCGCGATCCGGCGACCACGATGTCGGCGCTGATCCATCCCGATCATGTCGCGCGCGTGATGGGCTTCATCGACCGCGCACGCGCGGCCGGCGACGCGATCGTGCGGGGCGGCAAGCTGTGGCGCGAAGGCGCGAACTTCATCGAGCCGACGCTGATCGTGCCGAAATCCAACGACAGCGAAGTGGTGCAGAACGAAGTGTTCGGCCCGGTGCTGACGTTCCAGACCTTCCGCACCGAGGAGGAAGGCGTCGCGCTTGCCAATTCCACCGCTTATGGCCTCTCGGGCATCGTCTATACCGGTGACGCCGCCCGCGCCGAACGCGTCGGCCGCGCGGTGCGCGGGGGCACGGTCTGGGTCAACACCTTCCTGGTGCGCGATCTCACCGCGCCGTTCGGCGGGATCGGCATATCGGGCCTGGGCCGCGAAGGCGGCGACTACGCGCTCGATTTCCATTCGGACCTCAAGACGCTGCAGATCCTGGAGGGCAGCGTCTGAGGCCCAGGCGGTCTGGCCGCGGCGTTTCCGGTTCAGAGAACTTCGGCATAGCGGATAAGAACGGAGTCCTCGCCCAGCGGTTCGATCACGCCGACGAAGAACAGGCCCAGCACCCAGTTGTGATCGCTGCGCACATCGGCATCGACCCAGCTCGTCACGCGCTGGTACCCGTCCATCCGTGCATAGCCGATATTGCGGATGTAGAGCCATTCGCCCTTGTCATCCCGAAGGACGATATGCGTGTGCAGGTCGGTAACGCCATCGCTGCGGCCGAGCGAGTAATCCCCGCCGCCGTTGGGATAGACGCTGCCGGCGATCTTTCCGGTGATGCTGCCGCCGATGATCTTGCGCATCCGGCGTTCCCCGTGCGGTGTCTGCTCGCTGCGCACGGGCTCGAAATCCAGCCGGACTTCGAACGCGGGCTCGAAGCCGATAGGGGCGACAAAACGAGGTTCGCGATCGAGCGGAATGGACAGTTCGGTCATCACAGCACCTCGTAATAGGTGAATACGGTACGGTCGGGATCGGTCCGGCGCAGGCCATGACCGATGATCAGCGTGTGGTTCAGCCAGTCGTGCGGGCTGTTCCGGGGCGCGTCGAAGAAGGGCGACGTGCGCATGCGCAGCGGCACCTCGTTGTCCGGCGGCGCGACGAAGTCCTGGTTGATGGCCTCGCCAGGCGCGCGCGGCGGCAGGCGGCGGTCCAGCGCCGCGGCGGGATCCCAGCCGACCCGGCGCATATAGCCGCGGTTGTTGATGTAGATCTGGTGGCCGTCGCTCGCTTCGAACATGTAATGCGCATCCAGCGGACCGCCGCCGCCGCCGAAGTCGGCTCCGCCATAAGGAACGACCGTGCCTTGCAGGCGGGGGCCCCAGATATCTCCGCCGATCGTGGGCACGAACGCGCGGCGATAGGGCGCTTCGATCATCACGCGCTCGCGGAAGAACACGCTCACCGAAAAGGCCCAGCGATAGGATATGCCGCCCATTGTCTGGACGGGTGGCTCCGCCGGTGAAGAAAGGTGTTCCGTCATTGCATGACATCCTCTTGAGAGTGGATCGGGATTGTATCTATCCGTTGCCGGGCCGCCATTTTTTGCGAAAGTGGCACTCGACATGCATCGATCAACAGACCATGCACAGGCCATGGCCAACGCGAGACCGACCAGCATTCGTGCGATTGACGACAGCAGCCAGCCCGAGCGCGCCGACCGGTCGACCGCGTCGCCGCGTAGCGACGTCAGTCTCCCGCCCGAGCTTGGCAGCGCGGTGGGATTCCAGATCCGGCGTGCCACAGGCGTGGCGGATGCGCTGTTTTCCGAAACGTTCGGCGAGATGGAAATCACCGCTGCCCAGTATGCGATCCTGATGGTGGTGCGTCACAATCCGGGTTGTCGCACATCGACGGCCGGAAGCCTGCTCGGCATCACGCCCAACAATCTCGTGCCCCTGCTCGATAGCCTCACGGCGCGGGGTTATATCCGCCGCACGCTGAGCACCACCGACCGGCGTGTCCGGCACCTGCGGCTCACCCCGCGCGGACAGGAACTCTGCGCCGCGCTGGTGGCACGGCATGAAGCCATCCAGGCCAAGTTGGAAGAACGCATGGGGCATGGGCAAGTCGCGGAATTTCTCCGTTTGCTGACGCTTTACTGCGGCGGCTGATCGGCGGCGGACGCGGGGGCGTCCAGATGCGCAAGCAGCGCATCGTTGAAGGCCGCCGGATTCTCCACGTAGCCGAGATGGGCCGCATTCGGCAGGATCACGCTGCGGCCGTTCTGGACGCCCTGCGTCATCACCGGCACCGAGGCGCCACGCGGGCCGTCCTCGGCACCGCCGATCACGAGCGTCGGCGCCGAAATGGAAGCCAGCGCCGCGCGCAGATCGACGTCGCGCAGCACGCTGGTATTGCCGGCATAGCCGACCGGCGCCATGCCCGCCATCGCCGCGACCAGCTGTTCGACCGCATCCTTGTACCCGGCGCGGAAGCCATCGCTCAGCCAGCTCTCGATGGTGCTGCGTGCTATTCCGGCCATGCCTTCGGCCCGTGCCTTTGCGGCCAGTTCGTCCCACACAGGCTTGTTCGGGATGAACGGCGTCGAATTGGCGAGCACGAGGCGGCGGATGCGGCCGGGATGGTTCGCGGCCAGCCACATACCGGTCATTCCCCCTTGCGAGACGCCGACGTAATCGGCGCGATCCATGCCCAGCGCATCCAGAATCGCGAGGACATCCTGGCCCAGCGTTTCGACGGAATAGCTGCCTTCCGGCGCATCGCTAGCCCCGTGTCCACGCGTATCGAACCGTACCACGCGGCGATGGGCCAGCGCCGGCATCTGCGCGTCGAAACAGGCGATGTTGCCGCCAAGGTGATGGGAGAGGATGACCGGCAGGCCATCCTCGGGGCCTTCGACAAGCACGTTGAGGCGGCAATCGCCGCTGGCGATGAAGGGCATGGGAAGCAGCTCCTGGTCGGGTGAGAGTCAGTGGCCCCAGCGCGCGGCGGGCGCCCACGGGGTTTCCATGTAATAGGGCACGGCGATGAAGGTGGCCTCGACCCCGGTGATCCGGCCCGCCTTGATCTTGAACAGCTCCAGCAGGTGCCAGCTGTGCGGTTCGCGGAAGATCGACTTCATCTCCGTGCCGTCGGTCAGTTCATACGTGTCCAGCACGCCCTTGTGGTCGATGAAGCCGCGCGCCATCACGAGGCCCCTGGCTTCGTCGACCACCACGTAATCGCGATCCCGGACGCGCTCGTTGAAGCGGTAGCGGCCAAGGCGGAACAGCTTCTCGACATCGGCATAGGCCTTGCCGTTTTCGTAGCGGACGCAATCCTCGGTGAAGGCGGTGTTGCGGATTTCGCCGGTATTGTTCTCCAGCGTCTCGAAATAGCCGTTCGCGATGGAGATCAGCGTGGCCCGGTCCATGCGCTCGTCCGGCGTGACCAGGGCGGTCAGGTCAGGATCGTGATCGAACTCCTCGACCGGGCCGATCGGCGTGGGCGGGCCGGAGAGGTTGCGCGGGGTCGAAAAGACATGCTCCGCCTCAACGATCTCGCCCGCCTCCACGCGCAGGCGGATGGCGAGGAAGCCGGTCACGTCGAGCGTGCGGATCGCGGTGAAGATGCCGATGCTGTTCTGCACCGTATCCACCAGCGTCAACGCCGGGCCAAGTTCCTCGGCGATGCTGTCCCATGTGCCGTCCGGAAACGGCAGGGCAACGCTGTTCTCGCTGAAGCGCACGCGCGTGGAGATCGGCGCCAGCGACGGATTGCGGGCGGCGTAGGCCGCGCGATACTGGTCGGCAATGCGGCGCAGACCCGCTTCGGCGGTATCGGTCATGGCGTGGGTCCTTCCTGGGGAGCAAACGTTTTCGCAGCGTCGAGATCCTCGCGCAGGCGGAGCGACGCCAGGACCATCAGGACGGCGGCGATGGCGACGCAGAAGGTGGCGAGAATCATGGAATAGCGCACCGCTTCGTCGCCATAGAGGCCGGCCCAGCGATCGTTCAGCCAGCCGATCGCCAGCGGCCCCACGATCTGGCCGACCATGTTGACGCAGAACAGGAAAATCGCCGCGGTGGTCGCGCGCATGGAGGGCGGCACGATCGCGGCCATCGCGGCATAGCTGGGGCCGAAATGCATGGCCCCGGCAAGCGACGCCAAGGCGAGGCCGGAAAGCGCGAGCGGCAGATTGTCGGAAAGCAGGAACAGCAGTTCGGCCGGCACCGAGATCGCCGCGCCGATCGCCGGCAGCAGCAGCAGCCAGCGCGGATCGCGCCGTGCCGCCCAACCGGCGAGCGCGCCGCCCCCGATCACGCCGATGATGCTCGAAAGCCCGCGAATAGGGCCGTAGGCGCTCGCCGCCTCGCCCGGCGTTAGGCCGTGGACCCGCATCAGGAACGTCGGCGTCCAGGTGATGGTCGCATAGGTGGTGACGGCCAGGAAGGCCCCGGCGGCGCACATCAGGCCGAAGCTGCGGCGCGTGCGCAGCCATGTCCACACCGTCGCGAACGAAGGCGCTTCCGCCTTGCTGGCCTTGTCCTGCCGCACCGGCTCGGGAACGGTCAGGAAAAGCAGCGTGGCCATGCCCATGCCGAACGCGCCGGCCACGAAATAGGCGGAGCGCCATCCGTAATGCTGGGCGATGAAGCCGGCGGCGGGCAGCATGAGCAGCGCGGCGAGGCCGGAGCCGGAGGTCATGATCGACAAGGCCAGCGGCCGCCCCTTCGGGCCGAAGCGGTCCGACAGCAGGGCCGTGGTCGGCGCAATCCCGGCCGCTTCCGCCGCGCCCATCAGGAAGCGGGTCAGCGCCAGTTGCACGACATTGGTCACGGCGCCGGTCAGCACCGTCATCAGGCTCCAGGCCGCGCAGCCGAGCGCGAGGATGTTCCGCCGATTGCCGCGATCGGCGAAGCGCGCGATGGGCACGCCGAGGCCGGAATAGAGCAGCACGAATGCAAAGCCGGTGATCAGGCCCAGCATCGTGTCGGAGATGTGCAGCTCCTTCTTGATCAGCGGCAGAACGATGCTGAGGATGCTGCGGTCGAGGAAGCTCAGCGCATAGATCACGGTGACGACGGCGAGCGTGTAGACGGACATCGGCGTCCAGTCGCTGCCAGCGCCGGAGCCGTCGGGGGCGGATGGCCGGGCGGACTCACCAGACATGGAGCTGCTCGTCGCTGTACCAGCGGCCATGGACCTGCACGTTGGAACGGAACGGCAGGATCACCCTGCCGACGGCGCCGTCCTCGGGATGAAGGGCATCCGCCACCACCAGTTCGGTGCGCATTTCGGCATAGTTGCTGGCTGTTCCGATCAGCCAGCCATCGCCCTCCTCGGCGCCTTTATGGCGGGGCACGAACGTCACTTCCTGCAAGGCGTGGGTGGGGCCGGCGAAGAACGAGCGCATGGTGCGGTCTCTCATGTCGAACACGCCATAGCTGTTCGTCACGCGGCGCGCGCCGGTGCCGATCCGGTCGCGGTCGAGCGGCTTGGTCGCGTCGTTGAACGAGGTGTAGGCATAGCGCGTCTCGCGCCCCATGAACCGTTCGTCGACCCGGCCCAGATCGATCACGGGCAGGTCGGGGAACAGTACCTCTTCCTGCACACGGTCATCCTTCGAATTGAGATCGAAAGTGAGCCGGCGGATCAGCGCGCGGCTCTTGACCGGATCCCATTGGGAGCCGTCCGCGAACGGGAAGAAGGGGAAGGGGTTGTCCTCGAACATCGGCGCGTCGAGGATCACCTTGTCGCCGTCCACCCAGGCATTGAACGTGTGGATGACGGCGCGCGTCGGGCCTTGGAACCAGCGCAGATCGCCGGCCTCGCCATCGCGCGGCATGATCCCGTACCAGGTGGGCTTCGTCCCATCCCAATGCCAGTGCACCTTGCCCGCCTTCAGCCGCTCGATGTCGGTGACATAGCCGAACACCGGGAAGATTACGTGCCGTTCGGTGATCGCAAAGTCATGGATCATGCTGACATAGGGCATCTTGAGCCGCGTTTCGCGGGTTACCGTGCCATCGCGGGCGATCGTGTAGAGAAACACGTCATTGGTCGCGAGGCCGGTCGCCTCGTAGCCGAACGTCACCATCTCGCCCGTGACCGGATCAATCTTCGGGTGGGCGGTGAAGGTCTGGCTGCGGTATTCGCCGCCAAAATCGTGAAAGCCCTTGGTGTCGAGCGTGACCGGGTCGATCTCGGTCGGCGGCGCGTCTTCCTTCAGCGCGAACAGCCTGCCAGCGTGGACTTCCGGGCTGGTGTTGGCAACGGTGTTGCGCCAGGGCTCGTCGACATGGCTGACCGAGGGATCGGTATCGAAGGGATTGCGGTAGTAGCCATAGAGCTGCCGTCCCGCCGCCTGGTTGTTCAGGTAGCGCTCGGTCCTGATCCACCGCCCCTTGTAATCGACCTTGCCGTTGCGGAACCGGAAACGGCTGACGTAGCCGTCCGTGTTGAACGGCGTATCGTCCTTGTGGAGCAGGGGATAGGCGCCATCCCCGCCTACGCGAATGAAGGCGCCGTTGAGCCCGTCAGGGATGGTCCCTTCTATCTGGCAGTCGGGAACCTCCGCCTCGAACGACTGCGGCGCAAAAAAGTCTGATGTTTGTGACATGGAGAAAGGGACTCTCTGATCCGGTAGACGTGTGGGCGAGGTTCAAAAGCGTTGTCGGGATGGCGGTTCAGGCAGGGAACCGCGTGGCGTTGGCGAGCAGCGCCGCGAAGGACGCCATGTCGGTTTCCTTCTCGATCGCGCCGATCCGCTGCCGCAGCTCGTTGGCGACGGATTCCGGCACGTTGCCGGCGAAGGCGACCTGTTGATGGAACTTGGCTTCGACTTCCTGTGCCGTGCTGCCCGCATAGTGGCGCGGACGCCCGCGAAGCGTTTCCGTCAACACCGTGCCATCGCGGCGGCGCACGGTCAGGACGATTCCCTTCTCCCCGGCCGGCAACGCGGCGAGCGTCGTGCGCTCGATCAGGCTGGTCAGTGCCGGATCGGCGATGGCGGAAGGTGCATAGTCTTCCTGCCGCAGATCGCCGCGCAGCAGCGCGACGGAGCAGGCGAAACGCAGGTTGAAATTGGCCTGCGAATGCAGCGACGGCCCCGGCAGCAGCGGCTTGGCGATGAACAGGCCCAGAATGCGCGGCTCGACCTGGATCGTGACGGAGTCGATCGCCTGGGGATCGAGTTTTTCGCGCGCGCGCAGGGTGAGCGCGCTTTCGATCGCCGGATGGTTGGCCGCGCAGGATGGCCAGGGCTTGAAATAGATCTCGCCATTCCATTCCTGCCCCAATCCGCCAGTCAGCAGATCGGGCCGCGCGCAGCCCGCGGTGAACTGGGCGTAGAAGCCGCACGGGGACAGCAACGGGTCGGTCATGCCGCTCCAGCCTATCTCGGCGAAATGCGCGGCGACGATGCCGTTCCGGGCAGCCGTGCCCTGGAGGATCTTCCAGCTGTTGGCACCGTCCCAGACGTTCTGGACCGTTCCGCCGATCTGATCCGCGGCAATGCCCAGCGCCTGCCGGGTCTTTTCCGGCGAAAGCCCGCGCGCATTGGCCGCGATCGCGGCGGCAGCCATGGTGACATGCAGCGGCACGCCATCCCAGCCATCGTTGAAATCGAGCCCCGACGCCGCGATCGAACGGGCCGAGAAATCGTCCCCGATCGCCATCGTGGTGATGAACTTGCGCCCGTCAGAATGCGCGGCTTCGGCCAGCGCCAGCGCCGTCATCACCGTGGTCGGGGCGTTGTGGGAAGGCGAGATCACGTCGCGCACCTTCACCGTCATCACCTCGAAGTCGAAGGCGCGGGCGAGCATGGCATTGGCCATCGCCGCGTCCGCCACCGAAGCCTTGCGGCCGGTGCCGAAGACGCTCGCCTCGCCGCCGCTGGCGCTGGCGCTGGCGAGCATCCCCGACACGGCCGCCTGCCCTTCGCCGCGCACGCCACCGATGGTGCAGCCGATCACGTCGAGCAGGCGAAGCTTGGCGCGCTCCAACGCGCCCGCGTCCAACTGCGCGAACGTGGCGGTGGCGACGTGGTTGGCGATGAGGCCGCTGAGGCCGCCATCGGCAACGCTCGGCGCGGGCCGCTGCCTTGGCGCCCGGGTGGTGGCGGGCGCCGGAGGCGGAGCCGATGCTGCCGCCAGCGACGCCGCCGGGATCGCCAGCGCCGCGCCGGCAAGGACGGAACGGCGGCCGACCGCCAGCGGATCAGAAGCGGACATTGGCGCCCAGTTCCGCCGCCAGGGCCTCGCCGGCTGCCTTGTTCACGTCGGCCAGGACCACCTTGCCGCCGCCGGCCACGATCATGCGGGCCGTCGCGGCACCCAGGCCGGAACCACCGCCGGTAACAACGAATACGCTCTCTTTGAGTTCCATATTGTGTTCTCCTCGTCCTCAAAATAATGACCGACGGATTCTATAGCATTTCCAGACGGTAGCGTATGGAAATGCCGACCCGCCCCGAGTCGCCAGGGCAGCCGGAAACAAAAAAAGGGCAGCTCCGGAGAGCTGCCCTTTTTCCTGGAATTGGTGCCGGAGATAGGAGTCGAACCTACGACCTTCGCATTACGAATGCGCTGCTCTACCAACTGAGCTACACCGGCAAAAAACCATCCGGATTGCACATCCGGGGCCGCGAAGTTTATCCGAGACCGCAGGGCAATACAACACCGCCAGCCGGCCCGCCAGGCAAAGCGACGCCCTGCCCCGGTTCTCCGCCGCCGCGGCGGCAGCCACAGCAATTCCTGCTGCAACTCCCTTTCCCCTGGCCGCCTGACACCGGGTATAGTTACCGGTTGGCCCCAACCGAGCTCAGAACACCCCATGGACGAAATAAAAATCCGCGGCGCACGGACCCATAACCTGAAAAACATCAGTCTGGACCTGCCCCGCGACAAGCTGATCGTGATCACCGGACTTTCCGGCTC
>MEGD01000021.1 GCA_001725355.1 Novosphingobium sp. SCN 66-18 | reverse complement strand
GGCGGCCTTGACCACCGCCTTGTCCATGCGCCACTAGCACGCATGGCCGATAACACCACGCATACCACGGATACGCTCCATCGCAGGGGGCTGATGTTCATCCTGTCATCGCCATCGGGCGCGGGCAAGACGACGATCGCGCGCAAGCTGCTGGACGAGGACGACGAGATCGCGATGTCGGTGTCCGTCACCACCCGCCCGATGCGGACGGGCGAAGTCGACGGCAAGGATTACTACTTCGTCAGCCAGCCCGAATTCGACCGCATGGTGGAGGAAAGCGCGTTCTACGAATGGGCGCATGTCTTCGGCAACAGCTATGGCACGCCCAAGGCGCAGATCCGGGCGGGCCTGAAGGAAGGGCGCGATTTCCTGTTCGACATCGACTGGCAGGGCACGCAGCAGCTTTACCAGAAGGCGGAAACCGATGTGGTGCGCGTGTTCATCCTGCCCCCCAGCCTGGACGAATTGCACCGCCGCCTGACGGGGCGCGGCACCGACAGCGCCGAGGTGATCGCCAGCCGCATGGCCCGCGCCCAGGCCGAAATCAGCCACTGGGACGGCTACGACTATGTCGTGGTCAACGATGACATCCAGAGCTGCTTCGACAAGGTGAAGCAGATCCTCGCCGCCGAACGCATGAAGCGCGCGCGCCAGACCGGGCTGATCGGCTTCGTCCGCGAATTGATGCGGGGATAGGGCCGGGATGCCGGCAGGCGGGCAACCTGCCGGCGATCGGCCTCAGTGCCCCGAAGGATCGACGAATTCGCTCGGGATCCAGGCATTGACGATGCCGCCGTCGATCGGGATCGTCGTGCCGACCACGTAGTCGCCCGCGCGGCTGGCCAGATAGATCGCGCCGCCGGCGATATCCTCGGTGCCGCCGATCCGGCCGGACGGGATGCCGCGCGCCGATTCCTCCGGCTTGCGCGCCGCCACCTTGTTCATTTCCGAAGGGTAGGCGCCGGGCGCGATGCACGAGACGACGATGTTGTCCTTGATCAGCCGCGCCGCCATGCGCCGGGTCAGGTGGACCACCGCCGCCTTCGACGCCTGATAGCTGTAGGTTTCCCACGGGTTGATCCGCATCCCGTCGATCGAGGCGATGTTGATGACCTTGGCCGGTTGCCCCGCCGACGCGGCCGCCTTGAGCAGCCCGTGCAGCTTCTGCGTGAGGAAGAACGGCGTCTTGACGTTGAGGTTCATCACCTTGTCCCAGCCGCCTTCCGGGAAGTCCTCGAAATCCGCGCCCCACGCCACGCCGGCGTTGTTGACCAGGATATCGATCTTGGGCTCCAGCTTCGCCAGATCCTCGGCCAGCGCCTCGATCCCGGCGAGCGTGGAGATGTCGCCCGGCAGCGCGATCACGCGATCGCCCAGTTCGCGGGCGGTTTCCTCCACCACGGCCGCCTTGCGCGCGGTGATGTAGACCTTTGCGCAGCCGGCGGCGAGGAACCCCTCGGCCAGCATCCGGCCGATCCCCCGCGATCCGCCGGTAATCACCGCCACGCGGCCTTCAAGGCTGAACAGCTTGCTGAAATCCATGTCAGTGCCTTTCGCTTTCTTTCCGCACGGGAAGGGCAATCAGGGTCAATATCCGCTCAGCTTCGCCACGCGCTCGGCATGGTAGAACGGATCGCCGGTGAATTCCGACAGCGCGCGGTCGCGCTTCATGTAGAGGCCGATGTCGAACTCGTCGGTCATGCCCACGCCGCCGTGCATCTGCACGCCTTCGCGCACCGCCAGGTTGCAGACCTTGCCCGCCTTGGCCTTGGCCACGGCGACCATCAGCTCCGCCTTGTCCGAACCGGCATCGAGCAGTTGCTGCGCCTTGATCACGGCGGCCTCGGCAATCTCGATTTCCGAATAGAGATGCGCGGCGCGGTGCTGCAGCGCCTGGAACTCCCCGATCAGCTGGCCGAACTGCTTGCGCGTCTTGAGATAGGCCGTGGTGATGTCGAACGCGCCGGAAGCGACGCCGGTCTGTTCCGCCGCCGCACCCACGCGGCCGGCATTGAGCACCCGGTTCAGCAGGGCGCGCCCGCCATCGACCTCGCCGATCACGCAATCGCCATCCAGCTCCACGTTATCGAACGTGACGTGGCTCGCCATCGCGCTGTCGACCAGCCGCACCACGTCATGCCGCACGCCCGCGGCATCCTTGGGCACCGCGAACAGAGTCACGCCATCGGCATCGCCGTCGCTGCCCGAGGTGCGCGCGGCCACGATCAGGGCATCGGCCGACGCGCCGTGGACCACGAAGTCCTTGCGGCCCGAAAGGCGGAAGCCGTTGCCCGCCTTCTCGGCGCGGCAGGCGATCCGTTCGGGGCGGTGCTTGGGGCCTTCGTCGATCGCCACGGCCAGCACCGTCTCGCCCGCGATCACGCCCGGCAGCCAGCGGCCGCGCAATTCGTCCGATCCGGCGGACAGCGCGGTCACGCCCATGACCGCCGTGGTCAGGAACGGCGACGGGGTGAGGTTCCGGCCGATTTCGGTGAGCACGATGCCCGCCTCGACATGGCCCATCGCCAGCCCGCCATCAACTTCGGCGGCGAGAATGCCGGTCAGGCCCAGCTCGGCGAACTGCTTCCACAGCGCATGGCCGAACCCGTCGGGGCAGTTGGTGTCGCGCCAGTGGCGCAGCTGCTGCTTGATCCCGCCTTCGTCGGCCATGAAGCCGGTGACGGTTTCGGCGAGCATCGCCTGGTCTTCGGTATGGTACAGCGGCATTCTTGTCTCCCTCTCCCCTTCAGGGGAGAGGGCCGGGGAGAGGGGCTGTCTCTCGCGCCGGCCCGTGAACGGTGTGCTGGGAGGACGGCCCCCTCTCCCAACCCTCTCCCCTCAAGGGGAGAGGGCTCGCGGGTGGGCTCAGGCCCCCGGAAGGTCCAGGATGCGCTTGGCGATCACGTTGAGCATGACCTCGCTGGTGCCGCCCTCGATCGAGTTCGCCTTGGTGCGCAGCCACGATCGCGCCGGCGTGCCGCCGCTGGTGGCCTCGCTTTCCCATTCCAGCGCGGTGCTGCCACCCGCCGCCATGAGCAGTTCGTGCCGGCGCTTGTTCAGCTCGGTGCCGGCATACTTCATCATGTTGGGCTGCGCGGGATGCGCCTTGCCCACCTTGATCTCGTCCAGGAACTTCTCGCCCATCGCGGTATAGGCCAGCGCATCGACGTCGAACTGCGCCAGTTCGGCGCGCAGGATCGGGTCTTCCAGCCCGTTCCGCGCGATCACCGCGCCGATCGTGGTCAGCCGGTCGCTGCCGCCCGCGCCCGAGATCATCTCGCGCTCGTGGCCCAGGAGGTATTTCGCCACGTCCCAGCCGCGGTTGAGCTGGCCGACGATCTGCGCCTTGGGCACCTTCACGTTGTCGAAGAACGTCTCGCAGAACGGCGAACTGCCCGAAATCAGCTTGATCGGCTTGGTGGTGACGCCGGGGCTTTCCATGTCGAACAGCAGGAAGGAAATGCCCTGGTACTTGTTGGTCTTGTCCGTGCGGACCAGACAGAAGATCCAGTCGGCCTTGTCGGCATAGCTGGTCCAGATCTTCTGGCCGTTGACCACCCAGTGGTCGCCCTGATCCTCGCCGAAAGTCTGGAGCGAGACGAGGTCGGAACCCGATCCGGGCTCGGAATAGCCCTGGCACCAGCGGATTTCGCCGCGCGCGATCTGGCCCAGGTAGTGGACCTTCTGCTCTTCGGTGCCGAACTTGAGCAGCGCCGGCCCCAGCATCCAGATGCCGAAGCTCGACAGCGGCGGGCGCGCGCCGATGCGGGCGCATTCCTCGCGCCAGACTTTCGCCTCGGCCGGCGACAGGCCCGCGCCGCCATAGGCCTTGGGCCAATCGGGCACGGTATAGCCCTTGGCCACGCAGCGTTCGAGCCAGGTCTTCTGCGCCGCGTTCTTGAACTGGAAGCGCCGCCCGCCCCAGCACACATCGCCTTCGTCGCGCACGGGCTCGCGCATTTCCGGCGGGCAGTTGGCTTCCAGCCACGCGCGGATTTCCTGACGGAAATGGTCCGGATCAGACATCATCGGGCTCCTCTCTTAATCGCAAGGTTAAGGCGAGTCGCCGCGCTTGCGCAAGCGCGGATTTCCAAGGGTTTGCGCGATGCGAGGATGCCGTAGCGTCAAGCGCCAAGGCATTGACGAAGACCCATTCGCGCCTAAGCTTCCGGCCAAACAGACAGACCGGAACAGGGTCCAGAACACAGGCCCGACCGGGCCGGGAGAGAACCATGCGCTTCGAAGGAAAGACCGTTGTCGTCACGGGTGCCGCCTCGGGAATCGGCCGCGCCACCGCGCTCAAGTTCGCCTCCGAAGGCACCCGCGTCTATGCGGCGGACATCGACGAGCAAGGCCTTGCCGCACTGGCGGCGACCACCAACGGCAGCATCGCCACCGCGCGGTGCGACGTGACCCGGACGGAGGACATCAAGGCGCTGATGGATCGCGCCGCCGGCGAAACCGGCGGGATCGACGTGGTGTTCAACAATGCCGGCGCGGGCGGCGACCGCGCCCCGATCGAGGAGATCGAGCCGGCCGGCTGGGACCGCACGATGGACCTGCTGCTGCGCTCGGTGGCGTTCGGCATCCGCTACGCGGTGCCGCACATGATCGGCCGCAAGGGCGCGGCGATCGTCAACACCTCCTCGGTCGCGGCGGTCGGGCCGGGCTATTCGCCCACCGCCTATGCCGTCGCGAAGGCCGGCGTGCTGCACCTGACCAAGTGCGCGGCGGCGGACCTCGCCAAGCACCAGATCCGCGTCAACGCGGTGCAGCCGGGCTTCATCAACACCAACATCTTCACCCGTTCGCTGGAAATGCCTGCCGAACTCGAAGCGCAGGCCAAGGGCGCGATCGCGATGATGTCGCAAAGCGCGCAGCCGGTGGCGCGCGGCGGCCAGCCGGACGACATCGCCGACGCCGTGCTGTTCCTGGCCAGCGAAGCCGCCGGCTTCGTCACCGGCACCTCGCTGATCGTCGATGGCGGCATCACCATCGGCCCGCGGCACAGCTGGGATCCCTCCATGCCGGGCATGTTCGATGCCCTGCAGCAGATGGCAGACGCCGGGCAGCCGGCGTGATCCCGATAGAAGGCCGCGTTCCGACGCGAACCGCAACATTCGCCGGGCTCGGCAGCGTGGCCTACGGGATCAAGGACAACGGCTTCTCCACCTTCCTGCTGCTGTTCTACAACCAGGTGCTGGGCATGGACGCCCGGCTCGTCAGCCTGGCGCTGCTGATCGCGCTGGTGTTCGACGGGCTGGTCGATCCGCTGGTGGGCCATGCCAGCGATCGCACGCGCACGCGCTTCGGCCGTCGCCTGCCGTTCCTCTATCTCGCCCCGATCCCGCTGGGAATCGCGTGGGTCCTGCTGTGGTCGCCCACCGGCGCGCCCAGCTTCGCCACGCTGCTGGTCTCGGCCATTTTCGTGCGCGGGCTGGTCGCGGCCTGCGAAGTGCCCTCTGCCGCGCTGGTTGCGGAAATCAGCCGCGATTACGACGAGCGCACCCGCCTGACCCGCTTCCGCTTCGTCTTCGCCTGGGGCGGGGGCCTGCTGATGCTGCTGCTGGCCTATGGCGTGTTCCTGCCCAACGCGATGCTGGCGCGCGAAGGCTATCGCGCGTTCGGCATCGCGGGGGCAATCCTGATGGCCGGCTGCGTGCTGGGTTCGGCCGTCGGCCTCCATCGCACCATCGCCGGCTGGCCGCCGCAACAGGCCTCATCCGGCAAGGGACTGCTCGGTTCGCTGGGCGAAATCCGCGAAAGCTTCTCGCACCCCGCCTGCCTGGTGGTGATGGCGGGCATCGCCTGCGCCATGACCAGCCAGGGCATCACGTTCGCGCTGTCGAACTACCTGTATCTCTATGTCTGGCGCTTCACGCCCACCGCGCTGCAGATTTATCCCGTGGTGCTGTTCGGCAGCGTGATCGGCGCCTCGCTGCTCGCGGGACCGGCGCAGCGACGCTGGGGCAAGGCGGGCGCGGTGGCCGCCACCGCGCCGCTGGGCATGCTGTTCTGGGTCGGCCCGCTGCTGCTGCGCTATTTCGATCTCTGGGCGGCGGACGGCAGCACGCGGGCGCTGGTGGCGATGTTCATCTGCACGCTGCTGGCCAACATGTTCATGGTGACTTCCTCGATCGCGCTGTGGTCGATGGTGGCCGACGTGGTGGAAGCGTCGGAGGAACAGACCGGGCGCCGGTCGGAAGGCACGCTGTCGGCCGGGGCGTTCCTGGCGTCCAAGTGCGCGACCGGGCTGGGCATCTTCGCCGCCGGGCTGCTGCTCAGCTATGCGCAGTTGCAGCCCAACGCCCGGCCCGATGCGGTGCCCGCGGTGGTGATAGACAAGCTGAGCCTTGCCTATGCCGTCTGCACCGCCCTGCTCGCCGTGGCCACCGCCCTGATCGCGCTGCGCTTTCCGATCGACCGCGCCGCCCACGAAGCGCGGCTCGCCCTGCTCGACAAGCTGGCGCAGAGCGATCCCGACGCGGGAGGACTGCATCCCTGACGCTCGGGCCTGAAGCCCCCCGGAACCGGTTTTGCTCCGGATCAAGGCCCGCTTTAACCGCACAGTTAGTTTTCGCTTGAATTCGCCCGATGCCCGGTGAATTCTTCCCGGACGCAAGGAGAGGACAGATGGATTTCGACCCCACAGAACGCCAGGTCTATTGGCGTGACCGCGTACGCCAGTTCATCGAGGGCCATGTCCGCCCGCGCAACGCGGAGTTCAAGGCCGAGAAGAACAGCGGCGAACGCTGGAAAGTGATCCAGGTCCTGGAAGAGGAAAAGGCCCGCGCCAAGGCGCAGGGCATCTGGAACCTGTTCATGCCGCCGCAGTCCGGCCGTGCCCATGTGGACGACAGCTTCGCCTTCGAAGGCCCCGGCCTCACCAACCTCGAATACGCGCTCTGCGCCGAGGAAATGGGCCGCGTGGGCTGGGCCAGCGAAACCTTCAACTGCTCCGCGCCCGATACCGGCAACATGGAAGTGCTGCACCGCTATGGCACCCGCGAACAGAAGGACGAATGGCTCAAGCCCTTGATGAACGGCGAAATCCGTTCCGCCTTCCTGATGACTGAGCCGCAGGTCGCCTCGTCCGACGCCACCAATATCGAAACCTCGATCCGCCGCGAAGGCGATGAATACGTCATCAACGGACGCAAGTGGTGGTCCTCGGGCGCGGGCGATCCGCGCTGCAAGATCGCCATCGTCATGGGCAAGACCGATTTCGAGGCGAAGCGCCACCAGCAGCAGTCGATGGTGCTGATGCCGCTGGATGCGCCGGGCGTGACGATCGAGCGCTTCCTGCCGGTGTTCGGCTATGACGACGCGCCGCACGGCCACATGGAAATCCGGCTCGACAACGTGCGCATTCCGGCGTCGAACATCCTGCTGGGCGAAGGACGCGGGTTCGAAATCGCGCAAGGCCGCCTCGGGCCGGGCCGCATCCACCACTGCATGCGCACGATCGGCGTGGCGGAAGAAGCCATCGCCAAGATGGCCAAGCGGCTGCAATCGCGCGTCGCCTTCGGCAAGCGCGTGTCCGAACATTCGATCTGGGAGCAGCGCATCGCGCAGGCCCGCATCGACATCGACATGACCCGCCTGCTCTGCCTGAAGGCGGCGGACATGATGGACAAGGTGGGCAACAAGGCGGCCGCGCTGGAAATCGCGATGATCAAGGTGCAGGCCCCCAACATGGCGCTGCGCATCATCGACGACGCGATCCAGGCGCACGGCGGCGGCGGCGTTTCCGAAGACTTCGGCCTGGCCGAAAGCTATGCCCACATGCGCACGCTGCGGCTGGCGGATGGCCCGGACGAAGTCCACAACCGCGCCATCGCGCGCATCGAGTTCGCCCGCCACGCGGAAGGCCCGCAGGGCGATCGCGGCTTCAGCTCGGGCGATCTGGGCGTGGCGCGCTAGGCCTCTCTGGCGCCAACTCCCCCCTCCCGCGTGCGGGAGGGGTTGGGGGTGGGCCGATCGGGCACTCCGCCGCAAACGCCCGCCCTGCTCCGTCCCGATGGGGAACGCAAAGGAACAAGAACCATGAAAGCCGCCATTCTCGAAAAGCCCGGCCAGCCGCTGGAAATCGACCGGCTCGCCATTGCCAAGCCCGGCCCGCATGAGGTGCTGATCCGCACGGCGGCCTGCGGCCTGTGCCATTCGGACCTCCATTTCATCGAAGGCACCTATCCCCACCCGCTGCCCGCCGTGCCGGGCCATGAAGCGGCCGGCATCGTCGAGGCCGTGGGCAGCGAAGTCCGCACCGTGAAGAAGGGCGATGCGGTCGTCACCTGCCTGTCCGCCTTCTGCGGGCACTGCGAATTCTGCGTCACCGGCCGCATGGCGCTGTGCCTGGGCGGCGATACGCGCCGGGGCGCCGGCGAAGCCCCGCGCCTGACGCGGGCCAGCGATGGCAGCACGGTCAACCAGATGCTCAACCTGTCCGCCTTCGCGGAAATGATGCTGGTGCACGAACACGCCTGCGTGGCGATCAATCCGGACATGCCGCTCGATCGCGCGGCGGTGATCGGCTGCGCGGTGACCACCGGCGCCGGCGCGGTGTTCAACGCCTGCAAGGTGACGCCGGGCGAAACCGTGGCCGTGGTCGGCTGCGGCGGCGTGGGCCTTGCCACCGTCAACGCCGCGAAGATCGCCGGCGCGGGGCGGATCATTGCCGCCGATCCGATGCCGGAAAAACGCGAACTGGCGAAGAAGCTGGGCGCGACCGACGTGGTCGACGCCATGGCCCCCGATGCGGCCAAGCAGATCCTCGAACTGACCAAGGGCGGCGTCGATCACGCGATCGAGGCGGTGGGACGGCCGGCCTCGGGCGAACTCGCGGTCAAGTCGCTGCGCCGCGGCGGCACCGCCACGATCCTGGGCATGATGCCGCTGAACCACGCGGTCGCCCTGCCGGCGATGGACCTGCTTTCGGGCAAGAAGCTGCAAGGCGCGATCATGGGCATGAACCGCTTCCCGGTGGACCTGCCGCGCCTGGTCGATTTCTACATGCGCGGCCTGCTCGATCTCGACACGATCATTGCCGAGCGCATCCCGCTGGAAGGGATCAACGAGGGCTTCGAGAAAATGAAGCAGGGCCATTCCGCCCGTTCGGTGATCGTGTTCGACCAATGAGCGATCCGGCCCCGATCGACGCCCAGGCCGCCTTTACCGGAACGGTCGTGCCCGAAGGGGCCGACCGGCTCGACGAAGCCCGCCTGACCGAATGGTTCGCGGCCAACGTGGCAGGCTTCAAGGGCCCGCTGACGGTGCGCAAGTTCAAGGGCGGGCAATCCAACCCGACCTATCGCATCGACGCGCCGTCGGGCAGCTACGTGCTGCGGCGCAAGCCGTTCGGCAAGCTGCTGCCCTCCGCGCACGCGGTCGATCGCGAACACCGCGTCCAGGCCGGGCTGGCGAAGACCGGGTTCCCGGTGGCGCCGCAATATGGCCTGTGCACCGACGATTCGGTGGTCGGATCGATGTTCTACGTGATGGGCATGGTCGAAGGCCGCACGATCTGGGATGGCGCCATGCCCGGCGCCACGCCCGCTTTCCGCCGCCAGACCTATCACGCCATGATCGACACGCTGGCAGCGCTGCACAGCGCGGACATCGAGGCGGCGGGGCTTTCGGATTTCGGCAAGCCCGGCAACTACTTCGGCCGGCAGGTCGATCGCTGGACCAAGCAGTACAAGCTGGCCGAGACCGAACACATGGACGTGATGGAGCGGCTGATCGCCTGGCTCCCCGCCACGTTGCCCGAACAGACGCGCACGTCGGTGGTCCACGGCGATTACCGCATCGACAACATGATCTTCGCGCCCACCGAGGCCCGCGTCGCCGCCGTGCTGGACTGGGAACTGTCCACGCTGGGCGATCCGCTGGCCGATTTCACCTATGTCGCACTGGCCTGGGTCACCGAGAACGGTGGCCGGTCGGGCGTGATGGACCTTGATCGCAAGGCGCTGGGCATTCCCGAACTGGACGAAATCGTCGAACGCTATTGCGCCGCCACCGGGCGCGATGGCGTGCCCGATCTGAACTGGTACTTCGCGTACAACTTCTTCCGCCTGGCCGGGATCATCCAGGGCATCAAGAAGCGCGTGATCGATGGCACCGCTTCCAGCGCGCATGCCCGGCAGATGTCGGAACGGGTCACGCCGCTCGCCGAAACGGCGTGGTCCTTCGCGGTCAAAGCCGGGGCCTGATCGTTACGTAACCAGGAACCAAAGCGACGGTTCCGCGTAGATGGGCATCGCAACAGGAAAGCGCCGCGCATCCCCAAAAGGATGCGCCGGCCGCAACCCGGAAAGGATGCCAATCATGCTGATGACCATCGCCGTCGTGCTGCTCGTTCTGTGGCTGCTGGGCGTGTTCGTGTTCAAGATCACCGCCGGCCTGATCCACGTGGTGCTGGTGCTGGCGATCATCGTGGGCCTCGTCCAGTTGTTCACCGGTCGCAGAGCCTAGGCGGAGAAGAGTGGCGGCCATAGTCCGCCGGAGACGGAACCAATTGTAACCGGCGCGGTCCTCTGCCAACGGGGGTTCACCCCGCGCGCGGCAGCGGCTACACCGGTTACATATGCAACAGCTTTCAGCGACAGAACGCGATCTCGTCGGCCGGTTCAACGCCGACGCCATGCTTTCGCAAGTGCAGGCGTGGAGCGCGGTCAACACCGGCACGCGCAATCTGGATGGTCTGGCGCGGCAGTGGGATTTGCTGGCGGAGGCCTTTTCCGATCTGCCGGGAGAAATCCGCAAGGTTGAACCCGCGCGCGTGACCGCCATCGCGGCGGACGGGCGCGAGGAAGAAGTGGGCCACGGCGCGCATTTCGTGCTCTCGGTCCGCCCGCAAGCCGCGCGGCGCTATCTGCTGACCGGGCACATGGACACCGTGTTTCCGGCCACCCACGCCTTCCAGCAACAGCGCTGGCTGGACGACGAGACGCTCAACGGCCCCGGCGTCGCCGACATGAAAGGCGGGATCGCGGTGATCCTTGCCGCGCTCGCCGCGTTCGAGACCAGCGTGGCGGCCGCCGGCGTCGGCTATGACGTGATGATCAACTCGGACGAGGAGACGGGCAGCCTCGCCTCCGCCGGGCTGATCGCGGAACTGGCGCGCGGCAAGGCGGCGGCGCTGACCTACGAACCCTCTGCCCTGCCCGATGGCACGCTGGCCGGCGCCCGCGCGGGCAGCGGCAACTTCTCGCTGATCGTCACCGGACGATCCGCCCACGCCGGGCGCAACCCGCAGGACGGGCGCAACGCGATCGTCGCGGCGGCCGATCTCGCCTTGCGGCTCAAGCACATGGAAACGGCCACGCTTTCGGTCAATCCGGCGCGGATCGACGGCGGCTCGGCCAACAACGTGGTGCCCGATCACGCGGTGCTGCGCTTCAACATCCGCCCGCGCGCGATGACCGACGCCGAACGCTTCACCGTGGCGTTGCGCGGCCTGATCGCTGAGATCGAGCGCGAGCATGACGTCTCCATTCATCTCCACGGCGGCCTTTCGCGCCCGCCCAAGTCGCTCGATCCCCCGGCGGAGGCGTTGTTCGGGCTGGTCCGCGATTGCGGCGCGGCGCTGGGGCAGCCGATCCGCTGGCAGAGTTCGGGCGGGGTCTGCGATGGCAACAACATCGCCGCGCTGGGCGTGCCGGTGGTGGACACGATGGGCGTGCGTGGTGGCGCGATCCATTCGCCCGACGAATTCCTGATCGTATCCTCGCTGGCGGAACGCGCGGCCCTGTCCGCGCTGGTCCTTCACCGGCTTTCCGGAGGCAACTGACCGTCATGACGCACCGTATCCGCGCCGCCAGCGCGCAGGACCTCCAGCACTTGTACGAGATGGCCAAGCTGACCGGCGGCGGCTTCACCAACCTGCCGCCCGACCGCAAGGCGCTGCAGGCCAAGCTCGACCGCTCGGCCGAAGCCTATGGCACCGAGGAAACGGGCGGCGACGAGCTGTTCGTGCTGGTGCTGGAGGACATCGAGACCGGCGAAGTGCGCGGCACCGCGCAGCTGTTCACGCGGGTCGGGCTGCAATGGCCGTTCTATTCGTACCGCATGGCCACGCTGACCCAGCATTCCAAGGAACTGGGCCGCACCTTCCGCGCCGAAATGCTCAACCTCGTCACCGACCTCGAAGGGTCGAGCGAGGTCGGCGGGCTGTTCCTGCACCCGTCCGAGCGCGCGGGTGGCCTCGGCATGCTGCTGGCGCGCAGCCGCTACCTGTTCATCGCCATGCACCGCGCGCGCTTTTCCGACCGCATCCTGGCCGAACTGCGCGGCATCATCGACGAACGCGGCGGATCGCCGTTCTGGGATGGCGTGGCCGGGCGCTTCTTCGGCATGAGCTTCCAGGAAGCCGATTACTTCAACGCCATCAACGGCAACCAGTTCATCGCCGATCTGATGCCCAAGCATCCGGTCTATATCGCGATGCTGCCCGATTCGGCGCGCAGCGCGATCGGCCTGCCCCACCCCTCCGGCCGTGCCGCGATGCGCATGCTGGAAGGCGAAGGCTTTGCCAACGAAGGCTATTTCGACATCTTCGATGGCGGCCCGACGATGACCGCGCGCACCGACCGGGTGAAATCGATCGCCGAGGCGCGCCACGTGCAAGTGGCGCGGGTCTGCCCGCCCGACAATCCCAGGAAGGCGCTCGCCGCCACCGGCCACCTCTCCACTTTCCGCTGCACCTTCGCGGAAATCGGCGAGGATAGCGACGGGGTGACGCTCGATCCCATGGCCGCCGCCGCGCTCGACGTGCGCGAGGGCGACATGATCTGGCATGTGGAACGCTAAGGTCAGGACGGAGTCTCCCGTGAAACTGGTGGAAATCAACTTCGACGGCATCGTCGGCCCGAGCCACAACTACGCGGGGCTGAGCCTTGGCAACCTCGCTTCGGCCAGCCATGCCGGCGATGTCTCCTATCCCCGCGCCGCCGCGCTGCAGGGGGTGGGCAAGATGCGGCACAACCTGGCGCTGGGGCTGGCGCAGGGCTTCTTCGCGCCGCTGCCCCGGCCCAATCCGGCGCTGCTGTGGTCGGCCTCGTCGATGTGGACCGCCAACGCCGCCACCGTCAGCCCCGCGCCCGATACCGCCGACGGCCGCTGCCACCTCACCCCCGCCAACCTCGTGACGATGCTCCACCGCTCGCAGGAATGGCCCGATACCGCGCGCCAGCTCGCGCTCGCCTTTGCCGATAAGGCCCACTTCGCGCTCCATGGCGCGGTTCCGCCGTGCTTCGGCGATGAGGGCGCGGCCAACCACATGCGCATGGCCGCGCGGCACGACGCGCCCGGCATCGAGATCTTCGTCTATGGCCGCACCGGCGGCGCGTTTCCGGCGCGCCAGCACGAACAGGCGAGCCGCGCGGTGGCGCGCCTGCACGGGCTCGATCCCGAGCGCACGCTGTTCATCGAGCAGGCGCCCGAGGCAATCGCCGCCGGCGCCTTCCACAACGACGTGGTTGCCGTTGCCAACGAACGCGTGCTGTTCACCCACGAACAGGCCTTCGCCGATCCCGAAGGCGCCTACGCCGCGATCCGCGCGAAGCTGCCCGAGGCGGAGATCGTGATCGTGCCGGCCGCCGCGGTCAGCCTGGCCGACGCGATCCGCAGCTATCTGTTCAACGCGCAGTTGCTGACGCTGCCCGATGGCGACATGGGGCTGGTGATCCCGCTGGAGGCCTGGGAGAATCCCGCCGTGCGCGGCTGGCTGGACGGGATGCTGGCCGGCAACGGCCCGATCCGCCGCGTGTTGCCGGTGGACGTGCGGCAATCGATGGCCAACGGCGGCGGCCCCGCCTGCCTGCGGCTGCGCGTGGTCGCCGATCCCGCCACGGTCGATCCGCGCTTCCTGCTGGACGAGGCCAAGGCCGACCGGATCGAGGCCACGATCGCCCGGCTCTGGCCCGAACAGATCGACCCGGCCGATCTCGGCTCCGAAACGCTTGCCGCCACGGTGCGCGCGGCGCGGGCCGGGTTGCTCGATGCGCTGGAGCTTGGTGCGCTGGCCTGACGCCACAGCGGGATTACTCCCACATTGGAACATCGGGACCCGCAGATTTCCTTACCTGTCGCCGCGTTTTACAGTTACCATCTGGTTAACCTTGCCCTTTCCCGGAAATCCGGGGCTGGCACGATGATTGCTGACTGGTGGTTGTAAAATGGCGCCGTCCGTCCCCGCAGAGAAGGACGCGGCGGCGCAGGGGATAACAATGTTCGGAAAGCTCGGTCGCCTTTTCGTCATCAAGACGCGCTTTGAGGCCTGCGCCATCATCTATGCGCTGGCGCTGGGCGCGGTCGAGCGCGGGCAGGTTTACCTGTCGGTCTATCCCGGATTCGGCGGCAAGCTGCTGTTCCTGGCCTGCACCGTCGCCGTGTTCATGGCCGGATCGAAGATTTTCGACTGCCTGCGCCACGAACAGGCTGCCAGACTGCGGCTATAGCGCCAGCTTCGTCATTGCGAGCGCAGCGAAGCAATCCGGAGCCCCACGTGCCCCTCTGGATTGCCACGCGGCTTCGCCCCTCGCAATGACGATGTAACGAACGCATTCGCGGCTACAGCACGCGCCAGACCCACAGCTTGATGCCCAGCGGGTAGCGCGCGCCCGAACAGATGAAGATCGAGCGGTTCATCCATTCGTACCGGCCCTTGGGCGCGATGAATTCCGGCACCGTGCGGAAGTAGTATTCCGCCGGGTCCACCGCGTCTCCGGCGGCGAGCCGCTGCATCACCTCGGGCGGGCCGTGGCGCAGGCCACGGTTGCGGATCTGGATGACCACGCCGTCGTCGGTCTCCAGCGCGTAGATCGCGTCGGCCACCGTCACCCCATCGGGGCGGGTCAGTTGCCAGTCCGCCGAGTTGCCGACCAGCTTTCCGCTGATCAGCGGCCCTTCCACGCGTCCGCCGCCCACGATCGGAATGATCCGCCGCGTCCCGTCATAGGTTTCGCCGATGGGGCGCGGCGGTTCGAGATCGCCGGTGGCCTCGTAGACGAATTCGAGGCCCGGCGGGCTTACCGGCGGATTCACGCGGCCTCCGCTTCAAGCAGGCCGATCTCCTCGGCATTGGCCCAGTTGCCGTGCAGGCCGAAGCGCAGGCGGATGGGAACGTGGATCGTGGCGACCGGCCCCTTCTCGATATCGAGCGCGTCGAAGATCAGCAGATCGCTGCGCTGTTCCTCCAGCCGGTTGCAGACCTGCACGATCCAGCCATCGCCTTCGGGCGCGTTTTTGGCGCGCGGGACGAACGCCGGCTCCTGCAGGCTGCTGACCGGGCCGCACCACCAGTGCTGTTCGGCGCCGGTCTCGAAGTCCTTGAGGAACAGGCAGTTCATCAGCAATCCGCCGGCGCTGCCGCCGCGCAGCTCGACCGGGCGCTTCATGTCCATTTCCAGCCCCCAGCCATAGCGCGTCTTGCGGCCGGTGAAGCGATCGTCGATGCGCGGAAACTCGCTGGCGGTGTCGGTCAGCGGACGGATGTCGGCGAAATCCTCGCTGTTCGAGGCCATATCGACCACCCAGTCGGTCAGCCGGCTCATCGCCTCCATCCCGTTGAACGGCGCGCCATGGACGTCGGGGAAGAACGGGAACATGTTGTTCTTCGCCTCGGGCACGATGAAGTGGATCTTCGTGCCTTCCTGCCAGGCGTTCAGCACGTGGCTGGCGAAGCAGTTATCGCGCTTGAACCAGCGGATGTCGGCGTCGGTCACGCCATCGCGGCGGGGGATGATTCCCAGATAGACCGGCAGCGTCGTATCGAATCCGAAGTGCGGCTTGCCCTGTTCCAGGCGCTCCCAGCTGCCGATAGAGGGCACGATGTGCAGCACCAGGTAATCCTCGGTGATGCCGAAGTCGTGCATCATGCAGTAATAGGGCACCTTGAACCAGATCTCGCGCACCAGTTCGCCCGTCGGGCTGACTTCCATGTAGGTCACGTCGTCGGTGCACAGGCCCGATGCGGCATAGCCGATCGCCACCATGTTGCCGCTCGCCGGGTCCACCTTGGGATGCGCGGTGAAGGTCTGCCCGGTCATCTTGCCGCCGAATTTCTCGAAGCCGAAGCTTTCCATCGTCGCCGGGTCCATGACCAGCGCGGGGCTGTCCTCCTTCATCGCCCACAACTTGCCGCCGAAGATGAAGGCGTTGGTATTGGCGGTGGAGCGGATCTCGCCCTTCACGCTCTCGTCGTCGGTCAACGGGTTGCGATAGGCGCCGAACAACGCCTTTCCGGCCTCGTTCTCCAGCTTCCACTTGTCGGTCTTCGCCCAGCGCTGGCGGAAATCGCACTGGCCGTCATGGATGTGGAACCGGGTGATCATGCCGTCGCCGTTGAAGGCGATGTCGTCGCCCAGCCGCGGCGGAAATTGCGGGTCGGGCTGGACGCGGTAGAAAGCGCCGTTTAACTCCTGCGGGATCGTGCCATCGTGGGCCAGATCGGCGATATCCGCCTCCACCCGCGATGGCGTGTTGAAGCCCGTGAAACTCGGGGTTTTTGGAAATTCGGCCATGGCATCCTCCTTGTGATATTTGTATGCGACACTAACAAATAAGCAAGGGGCATCGGGGGTGGATCATTGATCAAGGACAAATTCGAGGACGCGATTACGCCGGCCGACCCGGAATCCGGTGATATTGGCGCGATCAACGACATCCTGGGGTTCCACATCCGCCTGGCCCACGGAGCATGTCTGCGCCACTTTACCGAGACCTTCACCGATCTCGATCTGACGCAGAAGCAGGTTTCCGTGCTGTGGCTGGTCGATGACCACCCCGGCATCGCCCAGACCGATCTGGCGCAGCGCCTGCGCATGGACCGCGCCACGACAATGGCGATCATCAACCGGCTTCAGGCCAAACACCTCCTGCGCCGCGACCGTTCGCCCAAGGACGGGCGCAAGCAGGCGCTCTATCTGGAGCCGGCCGGCCACGAGATGCTGGCCAGCGCCAAGCGCGCGATCGGTGAGCACGAAGCCTGGGTCAAAAGCCGCTTCAGCGATCGCGAAGTGAAGATCCTGCTGGAATTGCTGGCGCGCATTCATGAATGAGTTATAGGAAATAACAGTTTCGCCGCCGGCAGGGACCGATCTGGCGCGAAGGGGAGAGTGATGGCCGATACGAGCACCGATCCACGCAGCATCATCGACGATGCCCCGATGGCCGCGCGGCAATGGATCGCGGTCATCATCACGATCTTCCTCAACGCGCTGGACGGGTTCGACGTGCTGTCGAGCGCCTTCGCCGGCCCTGGCATCAAGAAGGAATGGCACCTCGCGCCCGACGGGCTGGGCGCGGTGCTGTCGATGGAACTGATCGGCATGGGCCTCGGCTCGCTGCTGCTCGGCGGCGCGGCCGACCGCTTCGGCCGGCGCCGGACCACGCTGGCCTGCCTGCTGCTGATGGTGGTGGGCATGTTCATGGCGACCACCGCCACATCGCCGGTCGGCCTTTCGATCTGGCGCATCATCACCGGCCTGGGCATCGGCGGGATGCTGGCCGCGATCAACGCCATCGCCTTCGAGCTTTCCAGCCGCAAGGCGCGCAGCATGGCGATGTCGCTGATGGTGATCGGCTATCCGCTGGGCGCGTTCCTGGGCGGCCTCGTCGCGGCACAGCTGCTCAAGGCGCACGACTGGCGTTCGGTGTTCCTGTTCGGCGGGACGATGACGGCCATCTGCCTGCCGCTGGTCTGGTTCCTCGTGCCCGAAACGCCGGCGTGGCTGATGCGCGCCCGGCCCGCCGGCGCGCTGGAGAGGATCAACCGCGCGCTCGCCGCGCTGGGGCAGCCGGCGATCGGCGCGCTGCCGCCGCCAGCGCCGCACGAGCAGAAGGCCAGCCTGGCCGACATCTTCAGCCCCGCGCTGCGCAAGGCCACGCTGATCCTCTCGCTCGGCTATGCCGCGCACGCGCTGACGTTCTACTACATCCTCAAGATGACGCCCTCGATCATGTCCGATCCGCAGTTCGCCGGGCAGAACTTCACACAGGCGCAAGGCGCGGGGGTGCTTGCCTATGCCAACCTCGGCGGCGCGATCGGCGGCGCGGCGTTCGGCTGGTTCATGCACCGTTTCGGGATCAAGCAGGCGACGCTGGTGGCGCTGGCGCTGTCGGTGCTGCTGGTCGCGCGATTCGGCTTCGGCGCCAACAGCCTCATGGGCTGGACCCTGGCCGTGGTCTCGGTCGGCCTGTTCACCAATTCGGCGATCGTCGGCTTCTACACCGCTTTCGCCGCCGTCTATCCCACGCACGTCAAGGCGACCGGCACCGGCTTCGCGCTCAGCATCGGCCGCGCGGGGGCAGCGCTTTCGCCCTATCTCGCGGGCACGCTGTTCAAGGCCCAGCTCGGACTGATGACGGTTTCGGTCATCATGGCCGCCGGTTCGCTGCTCGCGCTGGCGCTGATGCTGTTCCTGCCGCTCCGGCGCGACCAGCACTGATCCTCCCTACCCACACGGAGAACCTGTCATGTTCACGCACGCCTTCCTCGGCACCAACGATATCGACACCTCGCGCACGTTCTACACGGCGGTCATGGGGGCGCTGGGCTACCAGCCGGTGCCGCTGCCCCATGGCACCGCTTTCCCCAGTCCGCAGGGTGCGCTGGTCGTGGCGAAGCCGGCCAATGGCGATGCGCAGACCGTCTCCAACGGCCACACGCTGGGTTTCGTGGCGAAGGACCCCGCCACGGTCGATGCCTGGCATGCGGCCGGTCTCGCCAATGGCGGCACCTGCGAAGGCAAGCCGGGCGTGCGCCCGAACTCGCCAGGCAAGCAATATGGCGCCTACCTGCGCGATCCCGACGGCAACAAGATCTGCGTCTTCGCGCCCAACGCCGGCTGACGGCGCGGGCGGCAGGGGGGAATGCCCGCCCCCCACAGCCCATCCGGCGCACCGCGCTCACATCGCGGAAATGCCGCCATCCAGCTTCAGTTCGGCGCCGGTCATGAAGCGGCTTTCGTCGCTGGCGAGATAGAGCACGCCCGCCGCGATATCGTCGGGCTGGCCCACCCGGCCCAGCGGGATCTGCCGCGCCAGCTTGCCCATCACCACGTCCTTGTCGAGATTGGCGTTGGTGGCGATGCCATCGAGGATCGGCGTGTCGATGAACGTCGGGTGGACCGAGTTGCAGCGCACGTCCCAGCCGCGCTTGGCGCAATAGAGCGCCACCGACTTGGACAGCATCCATACCGCCGCCTTGCTGGCGTTGTAGCCGGGCATGGTGTCCGAAGCGATAAGGCCGGCGATCGAGCTGATGTTGACGATCGATCCCGGCTGGTTGTCCTTCAGCAACGGCAGCGCCTTCTGGCAGCCCAGGAACACGCTGTCGACGTTGATGGCGAAGCCGCGCCGCCAGTCTTCCAGCGTGCAGGTCTCGATATTGCCGCGCACGCCCACGCCGGCGTTGTTGACCAGCACCGAAAGCCCGCCCAGCGCTTCGCCCGCCAGCGCGATCGCGGCGTCCCAGTCGTCGGGGCTGGTCACGTCGTGGCGGATCGCGAAGGCGGTGCCCGCGCCCAGTTCGGCGTTGATCGCCTCGGCCTGCGCCGCCGCGCCATCGCCGTTGATGTCGGTCAGCAGCACTTTCGCGCCTTCGCGCGCCAGCATCCGTGCCTGCGCCGCGCCCAAGCCCTGCGCCGCGCCGGTCACCAGCGCCTTCTTCCCCTGAACCCTGCCCATTCGATCCTCTCCGTTATGATCTTTCATGTGCCGCCCAGCAGGCGCGGCCCCAGCAGCATGAGCATGCGCACGTCTATGCCATAGCCTTCGGCCCGGCGCGCGGCGATAAAGTCCTCGATTTCCGCCAGCGGCACGTGGTGGACGGTGATGCCTTCGCCTTCCACGCCGCCGCCATCGGACACGCGCTCCAGATCGTGCGCGCGGAACAGCGTGAAGCTTTCCGAGACCATGCCCGGCGAGGAATGGAACTCGCCCACCGCCTCCATGCGGCCGGGGCGATAGCCGGTTTCCTCCTCCAGCTCGCGCGCGGCGGCGACGGCGGCGTCCTCGTCCGCGCTGTCGTCATGATCGCCGATCAGCCCGGCCGGCAATTCGATCGATGGCCTGCCCAGCGGCACGCGGAACTGTTCGACCAGGATCACCCGGTCCTCGCTGTCGATGGCGAGGATCACCGCCGCGCGGATGTTGCGCGTGCGGCTCACGTATTCCCAGCGTCCGCGCGTCTTGGCGACGATGAACCGGCCTTCCCAGCGCACCTGCTCGGGCTCGTCGCGATACTCGTCTTCCAGGCTCATACTTCGATCAACCGGTCCGGCAATTCGTTCGCGTCATCATCGGCGCGCGGGAGATGTTCCGCAAGCACCGCGCCCACGCCTTCCACGGCGGCGATCATCCCGTCGGCCACGCGGCCTTGCCGGATTTCGGCCAGCAGCGCGTGCATGGCATCGCCCCACACCTCGGGCGCGACGCGCGCGGCGATGGCCTCGTCGGCGATGATCTCGGCCCGGTGCTCGGCCATCGACAGGTAGATGAGGATGCCGGTGCGGCCGGTGGTGCGGCTTTCGGCGCCGATGCGGAAGCAGGTCAGCGCGCGGGCATGGACGCGCGCGCGCTTGATCGGCCGGGGCACCAGCCACAGCCGCAGCGGCTCCCACGCTTGCAGCAGCAGCATGGCCAGGAACTTGACCACCGCCACGGTCAGCGCCACCCCCAGCACCGCGCGCGGGCTCCATTCGGTCGCCCACAGGCCCAGCGCGCGGTCGATCAGCGCCAGGTAGAAGTGCGGCGCGAATTCCAGCGCGGCAAGCGCCAGGAACGCCACCGCCGCCGCCCAGGCCAGCGCCACGTCGCGATAGGGATCGGACCGCGCGGTCACGATCGTCACGATCTCGCCCGCGCTGCGCAGCTCGGCGGTGGTGACCGCCTGTGCGATGCGCTGCCGGTCGCTGTCGGTCAGGTGCAAGGCCACCATCCTACCAGTCCCCCGAAGCGCCGCCGCCGCCGAAGCTGCCACCGCCGCCGGAGAAACCCCCGCCGCCACCGCCGCCCCAGTCGCTGCCACCCCAACTGCTTCCGCCGCCACCGCTGCCCCAGCTACCGCCGGGGAAGATCATCACGCCGGGGCTGCTGCCATAACGCCGCCCGCCCCCGCGCATGGCGCGGATGAACGGCAGCACGAAGAACAGGAAGAAGATCACCAGGAACACCACGGTGCCGATGTCGAACCGCGGCGCGCTGCCCTTGTCGGCGCGCGCCTGCGCCTGTTCGGCCACCTTGCGCGCCTCGTCATCGGGCAGCTTGAGCTGCGCGATCAACTGGTCCACCGCCGCGTCGATGCCGCCGGCGTAATCGTTCTGCTTGAAGCGGGGCACGATCTCGCGCTGGATGATCACCTGCGACAGCGCATCGGTGAGGATGCCTTCCAGGCCATAGCCGACCTCGATCCGCACCTTGCGCTCCTTGGGCGCGACGATCAGCAGGGCGCCGTCGTTGCGCTGCTTGTCGCCCAGCCCCCAGGCACGGCCGAGCTGGTAGCCGTAGTCCTCGATCGGCATGCCCTGCAGGTCAGGGATCGTCGCCACGACAAGCTGGCGCTGCGATTGCTGCTCCAGCGCGGCCAGCTTGGCATCGAGCGCGGCGACCTGCTGCGGATTGAGCAGGTGCGCGTCATCGACCACGCGCCCGGTCAGCGGCGGAAAGGTCTGCGCGAAGGCCGGGCCGGCGACAAGCGCCAGCACGGCCATCAGCGCGATCAGGAAACGCCGCACGGCGCGGCGATCAGTTGAAATTGACCTTGGGCGCCTCCTGCGCCCCCGGCGTGGTCGCCTCGAACGGCACCATCGGCTTCGCGCCATAGATCATCTTGGCGCCGATCACCGCCGGGAAGGTGCGGATCGTGGTGTTGTATTCGCGCACGGCCTCGTTGTAATCGCGCCGCGCCACGGAGATGCGGTTCTCGGTGCCTTCCAGCTGGCTTTGCAGCGCCAGGAAGTTCTCGTTGGACTTGAGGTCGGGATAGGCTTCCACGTTCGCCATCAGGCGGCCCAGCCCCTGCGACAGCGCGCCCTGCGCCTGCTGGAAGGCGGCCATCTTGGCGGGATCGGTCAGGTCCTCGGCGGAAACCTGCACGCTCGTCGCCTTGGCGCGGGCCTCGGTCACCTTGGTCAGCGTGTCCTGCTCCTGCTTGGCGTAGCCCTTCACCGTCGCCACCAGGTTGGGGATCAGGTCGGCCCGGCGCTGGTACTGGTTCTGCACGTCGGCCCACTTGGCCTTGGCGTTTTCCTCGGCGGTGGGGATCGTATTGACGCCGCAGCCGGCCAGCGTCGCCGCGGCGGCGGCCACGAACGCGAAACGCGCCAGGGGGCGGGAAAGGCGGCGGAACAGGGAAGCGGCCATCGGTCGGAATACCCTTATGACATCCTGCCGGGCGCGCGGCCCCGGCAGGGCCGCTCCGGCGTTGCTGTCCAGGAACATAGCGATAGCCGGTGACGGTTCAAGGGTAGGACCGGGTCGCGGCAACCTGCACCATTCTGGAGAGAGCCGCAGGACGTTTGCCGCTTGTCGCGCCCCGCGGCGGGTGGCAAGCAACCGGTAACAGGGCCGTCAGAACTACGGGGTAAGCTCATGGGCATGTTGCAGGAATTCAAGACGTTCATCGCGCGCGGCAACGTGCTGGACCTGGCGGTTGGCGTGATCATCGGCGCGGCGTTCGGCAAGATCGTCACCTCGCTGACCGAAAACGTCATCATGCCGGCGGTCGGCTATTTCACCGGCGGCGCCGATTTCTCCAAGTATTTCATCCGTCTCGGACCGATTCCGGAAACCTACAAGGGCAAGCCGGACGATTACGCCGCGCTCAAGGAAGCCGGCGTGGCGATGATCGGCTACGGCGATTTCGTCACCCAGATCGTCAACTTCCTGATCCTGGCCTTCGTGATCTTCCTGATCGTGAAAGCCGCGAACAAGGCGTTCGCCAAGCCGGAAGAACCCGCCGCGCCGCCCGCGCCCGCGGGGCCGAGCGAAGTGGAACTGCTCGCCGAAATCCGCGATGCGCTGAAGAACCGGGTCTGATCTCCCCGCGCTTGCGAACAAGGCAGGGGGCGCTTCGGCGCCCCTTTTCATTTGGCGGGCGATCCCTATATGGGGACGTGCCGGCTTGCCGGCTATGGTGATAAACTGCGGCGTGCAATAGGCGCAGCGGACCCGGGGGCGGTACCCGGCGGCTCCACCACCTTTCCCGTTCGTTCTTTTGGGGCGATCGGGGCAGATGACGGGGCCGAACTAGGATCGACGTGTGTTGAAAAGCGCTGTTTTCGCCCGGGCTGAGTAACCCGTTCAAGGCTCAAAACCAACAAGTGCCAACGACAACGAAGCACTTGCTCTCGCGGCGTAATTCTAGGGGCTAACGCCCTGAAGTTACAAAGCCAGAACGCGGTTGGACCCACCGGTCAACAGAAGCGGATTCCAGCGGCTTGGGGGGTGCCGGGCAACAGAAACCCCCTACCGTTTCCCCGATTTCACGCGACTGGCGCGCGCTGGCTGCGTTTTGATCCGCTTCGTCATCGCTAGCGCAGCGAAGCAATTCAGTGCCCCGCGCGCCGCTCTGGATGGCCACGGGGCTTTGCCCCTTGCCATGACGAGAGGCCATGTCATCCGATTTTATGCGGAACCCGCGCGCTCCAGCAGGGCCGCCTCGTCACGCGCGGCGCGGCGGGCGATCAGCAGCATCAGCACCACGATCGGCACGGCCACCGCGTTGATGCTGAGCATCGAGGCGCGCAGGTTGCCGGTCGCGTCCGACAGCAGCCCGACCACGTAGGGGCCGATGCCCATGCCCAGGATCGTCATCGCCAGCAGGTAGAGGCTCGCGGTCAGCCCGCGCATCCGGGGCAGCACCTGATCGTAGAGGATGGCGTAGAGCGGCGGCATCCAGCCGGTCAGCACCACGCTGTAGAGCACGAAGCGCCCATAGAACGCCCCCGCCGCCGGCGCGGTATAGACCCAGAACGACAGCAGCGGCGAAACCGCCATGGCGAACAGCGCCACGCCGGCGCGCCCGCCACCCGGATAGCGGCGGTGCAGCCGGTCGGACAGCGGCCCCCACAGCAGCGGGCCAACGATGCCCATCCCCGCCGAAACCATGCCGAACTGCAACGCCGTCTCGCGCATCGACAGGCCGTAGCTCTGGATCAGGAACGTGGGGTTGAACGCCATCATGCCATAGTTGATCGCCGACTGGAGCGTACCCACCGCGATCGCCATGATCAGCGTGGGCGATCGGGTGATGACGCGGTGCGCCTGCGGATCGGAAAGCCGCATCCCCTGCACCAGGTTGACGATCACGAACACGCCGAAGCCGATCACCGTCCATTGCAGCGCGTGGGGGTTGATCGCCAGCCCGGCGATCACGAACGGCGGGCGCGGCGAAACCGCCATGCTCACCCGCGTCAGCCCCGCCATCAGCACCACGATCGCCGCCAGCCCCGCCAGATTGCGCAGCACCATGCCCCGGTCGCCCCCGCGCCGAATCATGCCGATCCAGTGCAGGCCCGGCAGCACCGAACCGAGCAGGCCCAGGCTCGCCGCGAAGGGGCGCGGATCGGGCGGGGTCGGCAGCCCGTCCATCACGCCGCGCTCCGGTTCGCGCAGGCGCAGCAGGAACAGCGCCAGCACGAAGCCGGGGGCCGAGGCGACGAGGAAGGCGAACTGCCAGCCCTTCAGCCCGAACGGTGCCGTCGTCCCCGCATAGCGTTCGGTCCATGCCTGCGCCGCCACCCCGCCCAGCACCAGCGATCCGCCCAGCCCCAGCGCGATGGCCGAGGCCAGCACCGCCATCACGAAGCCCCGGCGTGGCTTGGGCCAGTAGTCATAGATCAGCGAGGTGCCGGCCGGCTGCGTCGCCGCCTCGCCGATGCCCACGCCCAGCCGCGACAGCGCCAGCGTGGCGAAGCTGCCGGCAAGGCCACCCAGCGCCGTGGCGGCAGACCAGAAGGCGATGCTGATGCCCAGCAGGCGCGTGCGCACCCAGCCGTCCGCCAGCCGCCCCACGGGCAGCGAGAACAGCGCGTAGAACAGCGCGAAGACGGTGCCGTAGAGCAGGCCCATCTCGGCATCGCCGATCGCCAGGTCCTTCTTGATGGCGGGGGCCAGGATCGCCAGGATCTGGCGGTCGAGCAGGCTCATCGCATTGGTCAGCGCCACCAGCGCAAGCGCGTACCATCCGCCTTTGGCGACTGCGTTCACCGGCTCTCCCTTCCCGCCCCGATGGTCCATGCGGCGTCCATGCGCCGGTTCAGAGACCGAACCAGCGTTCGGCGTTGGTCTGGAAGAACTTCTTCTTGAGTTCGGGCGAGATGTCCATGGTGTCCATGGCGCGCACCTCGCGCGCTTCCACCTGATAGGGATAGTCCATCGCGTACATCACGCGGTCCTCGCCCACCACCTGCTGCGCGAAGCGGATCGCCGGTTCCCACGCCATGCCCGAATTGGTGATGAGCACGTTCGAGCGCATGTATTCGGCAATGGTCTTGTTCAGCGGCTTCATCCGCTCGTAGCGCTTCGATCGCACGCCGGCCTGGTGCATGAAGTCCAGGCGATAGAGCCAGTAGGGCAGCGCCTCGCCCATGTGGCCGACCATGATCTGCAGATCGGGATAGCGGTCGAAGATGCCGATGGTGATCAGCCGCAGCAGGTGCATCCCCGTTTCCACCCCGAAGCCGAAGATCGCGCCGTCCAGCCCGGATTCGAGCAGCGGGTCGATCATCGAGTCCGGCGGCGTGGCCGGATGGATGTACAGCGGCTGGCCGGTATCGGCCAGCGCGCGGAAGATCGGATCGAACTTGGGATCGTCGAGGTATTCGCCCTGGGTGTGGCTGTTGATCTGCACGCCCTTGAAGCCCAGCTCGCCCGCGCCGCGGCGGATTTCGGCGGCCGACCATTCCGGGTCCTGCGGCGCCACGGCGGTCAGGCCGATGAAGCGGTCGGGGTGCGCGGCGCAGCGCTCGGCCAGATAGTCGTTGGCGCGCGTGGCGATGCCCTTGGCCTCGGCCAGATCGAGCATCGGCTGCACGCCGGGCGAGGTCAGCGCGAGCACCGCCTTGTCGATGCCATGCGCATCCATGTCGGCCAGCCGGCGCTCGCCCAGGTCGAGCAAGCGGTCCATGATCTGCGTGGCGCGTTCGGAGGGCGACTGGGCATAGAAACCCCACAGCGAGACCATGCCCTTGTCGGCCGTGCCATCGCGCACCATGCGCAGATAGACGTCGACCTGTTCGCGCGTGGCGAAGGCTTCCTCGGTGGCGATGCGCAGATAGCCGCGGTCGCCGCCGGTCCTGAGGGGGTGGTCACTGGTCATGGGCTGTTCCTTTTCCGAAGCAGCCCGGCGACGGTCACCTGCGCAGCGACAGCGAAAGGCTGATAACGTGGTTCATGCGGTCCGGCTGGCGATAGCGGGCGATGTATTGCCCCATGTAGCCGGGTTCGATGGCGATTCCCCTGGCCACCGGCAGGGAGACGCCGGCAAAGGCGCGCACCTGGTCGAAGCCCGCGCGCTGGCCCCAGCCGGTGGTGTTGAAGCTGACGAAGGGTTCGAGCGTGGAGACCAGCGCCACGCCCCGGTCGCCCAGCGGCAGCGTGCCGCGCACCTGCTGGCGCAGCCGCCAGCCGGTATGGCCGGTCCAGCCTTCGACGAAGCGCTGCTCCAGCCGCGTGCGCCCGGTCAGCGTCGGTCCCTTGCCGTCCCCGGCGATGCGGAACGCCAGCTGCTCGAACACGCGATGCTCGTCGGTCGGCGTGCCGCCCAGCGGATCGGTGGTGACGAAGGCATAGCCGATATAGGCCGCCGTGGTCTTGTCCAGATAGACGCCGATCGCCGGCCGGATCAGCACCTGCCCCTGGCGCGAGGCGCCGTCGGTCACGCGGTACTGGACATCGAACGCCGATGTCGCCCGGCCGCCCAGATCGACGGTGCCCTGCACCACGCCCCAGACCTGGTGATCGTTCCGCGCGGCGTGGGCCGGCAGCGCCCATATCGGCAGGGCCGGGATCAGCAGAAAGAGCGGCAGGAGCAGGGCACGGCGGGGCAATCGCGGCATGGCATTCTCGCTGAGGGAACCGGAAAACGGTCCGCTCAGCTAGGTCGCTCAAGTTTCCCAAGGATTGCCCGGCCATGACGTTGCGCTGCCCGGTCAGCCTTCGTGGACCGCCTTGGTGACCATGCAGGCCATCACACCTTCCGGGCCGTCCTCCGCCCCGTGGCCCGACCACTTGACCCCGCCGAACGGCGCGTCGGCGCCGCCGATCATGGTCGTGTTGATGCCCACCATGCCGCTTTCGATCTCACGCGCCAAGCGCTGCTGGCGCTTGCCGTCCTGCGTCCAGGCATAGGCGGCCAGGCCATAGGGCAGGCGGTTCGCCTCCTCGATCATGGCCTCCTCGCCCCGGAACGGGTTGAGCAGCGCCACCGGGCCAAACGGTTCCTCGTTGAGAACCGCGGCATCGAGCGGGATTTCGGACAGGACCGACGGCGCATAGAAGAACCCGGCGTTGCCCACGCGCTCGCCCCCGGCCAGCAGCTTCGCGCCGCGCGCCGTGGCATCGCCGATCAGGCGCTCCATCGCCTCGGGCCGGCGCGCGTTGGCCATCGGCCCCATTTGCACGCCATCCTCCAGCCCGTTGCCGACGCGGATCGCCTTGACCCGCTCGACAAAGCCATCGCGGAAGCGGTCGAACACGTTTTCCTCGACGATGAAGCGCGTGGGGCTGACACAGACCTGCCCGGCGTTGCGGTATTTCGAGGTTACCATGGTATCGAGCGCGCGGTCGATGTCGGCATCGCCGAACACCAGCACCGGGCCGTGGCCGCCCAGTTCCATCGTGGTGCGAATGCAGTTGTCAGCCGCCAGCTTGCTCAGGTGCTTGCCCACCACGGTCGATCCGGTGAAGCTCAGCTTGCGGATCACCGGGCTGGCCAGCAGGTGCCGGCTGACCTCGTCGGGCACGCCGAACACGGCCTGCGCCACTTCCTTGGGCAATCCCGCGTCGAGCAGGCATTGCAGCACGCCCAGCGCCGAGGCCGGCGTCTCTTCCGCCGCCTTGAGGATCACCGAACAGCCCGCCGCGATCGGCGCGCCCAGCTTGCGCCCCGGATTGCCCAGCGGGAAGTTCCACGGGGCGAAGGCGGCGACCGGGCCGACCGGCTCGTGCGTGACCGTGGAGCGCATGCCCGCCGGGCGCACCAGCGTGCGGCCATAGAGCCGGAACACCTCGCCCGCGTAGAAGTTGAACAGCCCCACGTTCATCATCACTTCGATGCGGGCCTCGGGCAGCGTCTTGCCCTCTTCCAGCGTGGCGATGCGGGCCAGGTCGTCCTGCCGCTCCAGCATGAGCCGCGCCGCGCCCTGCAGCACCGCCGCGCGCTGCTGCGGCGTCGAATCGCGCCAGATGCGGAACCCCTTGCGCGCGGTTTCCAGCGCGCGGTCGAGATCGGCCGGCTCGGCCAGCGGCAGTTCGCCGATGGTCTCGCCGGTCGCGGGATTGACGACCGCGTGCGTGCGGCGCCCGCCGCCGGCCACGCGCTCGCCATCGATCACCATGTGGAGGGCAGGATAGGCCGTCATCGGATCAGCCTTTCGCCTTTTCGCGGGCTTCATCGCCTTCCCAGCGCTGCGCCACGATTTCCTCGCCCGTTACCGGGTGGGGGAAATGGAACGGCGTCAGCTTGTGGGTCGGCCACAGCCAGTGGCCCTCGATCAGTTCGTCCGGCCCGGTCGGATCGGTCGGATGGGTTTCCTTCGGGAACGGCACGTATTCGGGGCGGGTGTTGGCCCAGCCGGTTTCGAAATCGGCGTGCCAGATCGGCATGTAGTTCAGGATGTGGATGCGCCAGGTGCCGTCCACCTTCTTGTAGGTGTTCTCGTAGATGCCACCTTCCCACCACTGGCGGCTCTTGAGCCAGGGCTGGTCGCCTTCGTAGTCCTTGTGGCGCCCCGCCTGCATCATCGAGCGCGCGCGGGCCAGCGCGGTCACGCCGTCTGGCTGCACCGTGATGATGTCCTGCAACTGCGGGTGTTCCAGCAGGAAGCCATCGATCGGGCCGTTGTTGCCATAGGTGAAGCGCTTCTGGAACCGTTCGACATAGAGGCGGCGCACGCCTTCCTTGCCTTTCCAGATACCGCCGAAGAAGCGCACTTCGCCATCGTCGGTGAACAGGTCGGCCGTCTCGTTGTAGAGGCACTTGTCGATGAGGTAGCCGTAGAGGTGCTGGAGCTTGCGGATATCAAGCTCGTCCTCGCGCACGGTCAGGCGGCGGCCGAGTTCGGCAACCTGCGCTTCAAGCGCGGCGATACGATCGGAATCGGACATCTGGAAACTCTCCCGGATTGTACGTGTTGCAAACAAACTGCGGCAACTTCATTGAACTGTCAACGACCTTCCGCCTCCAGCCGCGCCACTTCGGCGCGATAGGGGCGGATGGCCAGCACCATGCACAGCGTGGCGATCGGCAGCAGCGTGCCGGCGGTGATGACCAGCGCCTTCCACAGGTCCGCCTCCACCCCCACGATCCGCTGCGCGACCACGCCCACCACGAAGCTGCCGAGCGCGCCGAAGAAGGTGAACATGAACAGGTAGATCGCGGTCACCTGCCCGCGCATCTCGTTGGGGGCGATGCGCTGGATCGCGGCGTTCTGCGGCACCGCGCCGGCCAGACCGAACACCCCGCTCAGCGCGAACACCGCCAGCGCCATCTCGCCCGTGGGCATCAGCGGCGCGGTGATCGAGCAGATCGTGACGAGCGCGAACAGGATCGCCGCGCAGCGCACGTTGGCATCGGCGTGGCGCTTGGCCATCCATTCCACGAACACCCCGCCCAGGAATACGCCGGCCAGCTGCGAGACCAGCAGCATCGGCGCCATGACCAAGCCGATCCGCCCCTCGCCCCAGCCATAAGTGCGGATCATGAAGGGCACGCGCCAGAACATCAGGCCGAACGTTTCGATCGCGCTCAGCGCCAGCCCGCCGAACAGCGGGTAATAGACCCGCCCGCGCGCATGGATCGCCCGGGCCGCGTCCAGCCCGGTGAAGGCCAGCACGCGCCGGCCCAGCCCCTGCCGCTCCGGCACCGGCACGCGCCCTTCCGCCGGCGCAAGAACGAGGCGCGGCGGCTCCTTCACCAGCAGCAGCAGCCCGGCGGCCAGCAGCCCTAGCACCGCCTGTCCCACCAGGATCAGCTGCCAGCTGTGCACGCGCAGCCCCAGCACGTGCGCCTCGCTCCAGCCCGCCAGCGCGACGATCAGCTTGCCGCCGACCAGCACGCCTGCGGTCGTCCCGCCGATGAAGCCCAGCTGCAGCAGCGCGAAGGCGCGGGTGATCTTCTTCGGCGGGAAATAGTCCGCGATCATCGAATAGGCCGCCGGCGCGTGCGCCGAACCGCCCGCGCCCAGGAACATGCGGCTGCCGATGAACTGGCCGAATCCCTGCGCGATGCCGCCCAGCCCCATGATCACGCCGGTCGCCGCCATGCCGCCGGCCAGCACCAGCTTGCGCGGATAGATGTCCGCCAGCCGGGCCAGCGGAATGCCCACGAACACGAAGAAGATCACGCTGGCCGGCCCGCCCAGAAAGCCGAGCTGTTCGTCGGTCAGCCCGAAATCGACCTTGATCCGCTGCGCCAGCATCCCGAACACGGTCTGGTCGAAGAAGTTCAGGAACGTGGCGGCGATGATCGCGAACAAGGCGAAATAGGCCGAAGCGGCCGACGGCCAGCGCCGGTCGCCGGATGCGCCCGCACCGCCGCCTTCCGGCGTATTTTCAGATACTTCCGCCGCACCGGCCATTGCCGGGGATGCTGCACCCGCCATCTGCTCTCCTCTCCCGGCCTGTCGATTCTCCGACCTGTTTTTCGCACCGGATAATTGTTAGTCTTGCATACAATCTCGCGCTGGTGAATAGAAAAGACGATAACGAATGGTCGCATGGCCCCGGCACCTCGCTCCACCGCTGGAACGGAGCATGGCAACCGGACGGGCGGCGCAGCATGGAGAGAGGCAAGGATGCAGAATCTTCCGGGCAAGACGGCTTTCATCACGGGCGGGGCCAGCGGCATCGGCCTCGGCATCGCCAAGGCGCTGCTGGGCGCGGGGATGAACGTGACCATCGCCGACATCCGCCAGGACCATCTCGATTCGGCCGTGGCGGAACTCGCGGGCGGTGATCGCGTGCTGGCGGTGAAGCTCGACGTAACCGATCGCGCGGATTTTGCCGCCGCCGCCGACGCCGCCGAAGCGAAGTTCGGCAAGATCCACATCCTGTGCAACAACGCCGGCGTGGCCGTGGTCGGCCCCACCGACCTTGCCACCTTCGCCGACTGGGACTGGGTGATGAACGTCAACCTGGGCGGCACGATCAACGGCGTGGTCACCATCCTGCCGCGCATCCTGGCGCATGGCGAAGGCGGGCACATCGTCAACACTGCCTCGATGTCGGCGCTGGTGCCGGTGGGCGGGACCACGATCTATTCGACGGGCAAGGCCGCCGTCACCGCGATGATGGAATGCATGCGCCCCGAACTGGAGCCGCGCGGCGTGATCTGTTCGGCCTTCTGCCCCGGCGCGGTCCAGTCCAACATCGCCGACGCCGGCAAGACCCGCCCCGCCGACCTTGCCGAAACCGGCTATGCCGAGGCGGACAAGCGCCGCGCGGCCGGCGGCAACTTCATGCACCTCTACCAGACCAAGGAGGAGGTGGGCGAACGCGTGCTGCGCGGCATTCTCAACGACGAGCTCTACATCCTCACCCACAGCGAGTTCCTGGTCGGCGTGCGCGAACGCGGCGAAGCGACCACGGCGGCGGTGCAGACCCACCTTCCGGAAAATCCCGAATACAAGGAAACCTTCGCCATGCTGTTCCGCAACCCGGCGATCACCGCCGAGATCGAGCGGCAGAACCGGCTGCGCGCCGGCGCCTGAGCATAAAGCCCCTCCCGCTGGCGGGAGGGGTTTGGGGTGGCCAACCCTACGCGCATCCCACGCACATCATTTCAGGGAGAGGCCCACCCCCGGCCCCTCCCGCAAACCGGAGGGGAGACATATGAAGGATTTCGCAGGCCGTACCGCCTTCGTCACCGGCGGCGCCAACGGCGTCGGCATCGGCCTCGTGCGCCAGTTGCTGGGCGAAGGCTGCAAGGTCGCCATTGCCGACATTCGCCAGGATTCGATCGACAAGGCGCTGGCCGCGCTGGACAACCGCGAGGTGATGGGCGTGCAGCTCGACGTCGCCAGCCGTGAAGGCTTCCGCGAGGCGGCCGACCGCGTCGAGGCGGAAATGGGGCCGGTTTCGATCCTGTGCAACAACGCCGGCGTGAACCTGTTCCAGCCGATCGAGGAAAGCTCGTTCGACGATTGGGACTGGCTGCTGGGCGTGAACCTGCACGGCGTGATCAACGGCGTGATGACCTTCGTGCCGCGCATGGTCGAACGGGTGAAGGCGGGCGAGCAGAAGGGCGGCCATGTCGTCAACACCGCCTCGATGGCCGCGTTCCTCGCGGCGGGCACGCCGGGCATCTACAACACCACCAAGTTCGCGGTGCGCGGCCTGTCCGAATCGCTGCACTATTCGCTGCTGCAATACGGGATCGGCGTGTCGGTGCTCTGCCCGGGCCTGGTGAAGAGCTACATCTACGCCAGCGACGATATCCGCCCCGATGCGCTGAAAGGCCAGATGAAGGCGGTGGACCAGGCGGCGGTGGAGCGCCTCGCCGGGGTCCACGAATTCGGCATGGAGCCCGACGTGATCGGCGCGCGGGTGATCGACGCGATGCGCCACAACCGCCTGCACATCTTCTCGCACCCCGATCACAAGGAAGAGCTGCGCACCATCTTCGACGAGATCATCGCCGAATATCAGGACTATCCGAAGGACCCCGGCTTCGACCAGCGCGTGGCCTTCGAGAAGTTCCGCCACGATGCCTTCGCCGAAGTCCGGCGCAAATCGCGCGCCGCCGATTTCTGAAACAAATGGCCCTCTCCCCTCCAGGGGAGAGGGTTGGGAGAGGGGCAATGCGCCCAGCAGCCCCTCTCAACTCCGGCTAGGTCGCTGCGCGACCAAGCCTGCGTATCTCTCCCCCAAGGGGGGGAGAGAGAGAGAGGGGGCACTCCCCCTCGTCACCCGCACCCCAGCATGATCCCCAGCAATTGCCCGGGCTGGTCGGCCATCACGTCATGACCGGCATCGGCCTCGTGGTATTCCCAGCCCGGATCGGCCTTCACCCGATCGCGAAAGCGCGTGAAGGGGGTGGGTGACCAGCCCGCCGCGAAAACATAGATGCGCCGCCGGACTTTCGCTTCCTCGCCGGTGAAGCGCACCGGCTCCAGCAGCGTCAGCAGCGGATGACGGCCCAGCCGCGGGTTGTCGCGCCCGCCGGGCAGCGGCAGGACCAGGCCGGGGCGGTCGCGCTGGCCATCGATATACCGGCGGTGTTCCCATTCGCCGGTGATGTCCCACAGCGACTGGCCGTTTTCGGGCAGGAACGCGTCGATATAGACGATCGCGTCGATCCGCTCGCCCAGCCGCGCCGCCACGCCGGTGATGACCATCCCGCCATAGCTGTGGCCGGCCAGCACGAAGCGGTCGAAACCCGCCGCCGCGATCTGCCCGGTCACGTCGTGGATATGCGTCGACAGGTCGATCGCGGGGTTGAGGCCGTCGCGCCGCGTGCCAAGGCCGGCCAGTTGCGCCACCAGCACGCGATGGCCGGCGGCGGTGAGATCGGCGGCAAGGCGGTCGTAGGACCAGCCCCCGCCCCACGCTCCGTGGACGAGGACGTAGTCCGTCATCGCCTCAGATCCCGTGCTTACGGTTGTAATCGTGAATCCATTCGAGCGTCTTCACCAGCCCGCCGAACGGATAGAAGTGCAGGCGCACCCGGCCGTGTTCCGGCCCCAGCCCCTCGGCGAAGGCGTTCACCAGCTTGTCCGGCCCGGCCGAGCCGAGCAGGTTGGTGACCGAGATGCCGTACTTCTTGAGGACGGACGTGGAAGCGCCCACGCCGCAGCGCGCGGCGAAGGAAAGCAGGCGCTTGATCCCCGCCGGCCCCGGCACGCCGATGCGCACCGGCGCATCGATGCCGCGCGCGCGCAGTTCCTTCAGCCAGGCCAGGAAGGCATCGGGATCGAAGCCGAACTGGGTGACGATCAGCGGGGCCATGCCGCGCCGCTCGATTTCCGCCACCTTCTTTTCCAGCACGGCCCAGCATTCGGCCACGGTCATGTTGGGGTGGCCTTCGGGATGCCCGCCCACGCCGATCGCCTTGATCCCGGCGCGCTCGAACGCGCCCGTCGCGATCAGCGCGGAGGTATCGAAATAGGGGCCTTGCGGCTCGGGAGGGTCGCCGGCGACGATGAAGCAGCGGGCCACGCCGGCCTGTTCGACCACGGCCTTCAGATAGCCTTCGAAATCGTCTTCCGACAGGATGCGCCGCGCCGAGAAGTGCGGCATCGGCTCGAAGCCCAGTTGGCGCACGGCAACCGTGGCGGCCACACGGGCGGCCACGTGCTCGCCGGGCAGGAAGGTTACGGCGATCGGCGTCTCGGCGGGGATGAGCGGGGCGGCATCGCGCAACGAAGCCTCGTCCTTCGCGGTCATCTCCAGGCTGAAGCCGTCGGTGATCCCGTCGGGCGCCTTGTCCCAGTTGGGATGGATCAGGGGTGTTGCCATAGCGGGATCCTCTTCGGGTAGAAGGCCGTCCGCCCGGCCGCCTTTGCGGCGATCCGGGCGGGGCCAGCTTTCATCTGGTCAGCGGGCGGTGCGCCAGCCTTCCGCGTAGTTTTCGCGCGCCACACGGCTGTAGGGCACCGGCGAAACGATCGCGCGGACCTCGATCTGCTTGTGCGGCTCGACGGTGGTCTTGCGGGTACCGCCGTTCTCTTCGCCCCACACCACGCGCAGTTCGGTGCCGACCGGGATTTCCGGATCGATCGTGGCGAGCGAAAGCGCCTGCTTCTCGTTGTAGGAATAGCCCGTGAACATCGAGAACCCGACGGTCTTGCCACCCGCATCGACCACGCGGTCGTAGTTCGACGAGGCATAGTTGGCGAGCGGGGTGTCGAAGAACTTGTACTGTTCGCCATCCGGGTTGAACAGCGAGGCCACGATCTTGGTCATGTCCTCGGGGTTCCAGGCCAGCGTCACCTTCTTGCGCTGGTCGGCCGGATTCAGGGCTTCCAGCGCCTCGCGGCCGTGGAAGTCATGGTCGAACTTGACGAAGTTGCCGTAGCCCAGCTCCCACGGGTTGAGGTAATAGTCCTCGATGTTGTCCGACACGAACGAACCGCCGATCGAACCGGTCGCCTCGTAGCTGTCGGCGCCCAGCCATTCGCGGAAACCCTTGAGCTTTTCGCCGGTGTAGATGGCGGGCAGCGGCGAGGGGATCCAGCCGGATTCGAGCGTGTTCGACGGGTAGGCGCGGCTGCCGCAGGCGATCAGGCCGAATTCCTTGCCGGCTTCGAGGATCGCGGCGCGGATTTCTTCCTGCTCGGCATAGGGACCCCAGATTTCCAGGCCCGGCGCGCCCGACATGCCGTGGCGCAGCGTGCGCACGGTCTTGCCGGCGATGTTCATCGTGCTCATGTTGAAGAACTTGAGCTGTTCCAGCGGGCCGCCGTGCAGCTTCTCGATCACTGCCCAGGCGTTCGGCCCCTGGATCTGGAAGCGCCATTCCTTGCGGGTGACGGGCTTGCCCATCGGGCGCATCGGCGAACGGTCGTCCAGCTCGATCTCGCAGTCATAGCCGCCGGTCGCCGCGTGATAGCGCAGCCAGTTCGAAGCCGGCGCGCGGCCGACATAGGTGAACGATTCCTCTTCTTCCCAGAAGATGATGCCGTCGCCGATGACGTGGCCATAGGGCGTGGTCGGCACGTACTGCTTGGCCTTGTTGACCGTCCAGCCCTTGGGGGTGTTGATCATGGTGTCGGACAGCAGCTTCAGCGCGTCCTTGCCCCGGATATAGAGGTTCACCATGTGGTGCGACTGGTCGAACAGCACCGCGCTGTGCTGCCAGGCCCACTGTTCCGAACGCCAGTTCGAAAATTCCGGCGCGACCACCGGATACACATACGCGCCGAGCTGCGAATTGCGCAGCATTTCGACGATGTTGCCGCCCGCGTTGAGGACTTCTTCAAGATTCTTGGCTGCCATGCCTTCTCTCCCGACAAAAAATGGCTGGTTGAAAATTTGTATGCAACACATACAATATCAAACGAGATTCGCAATCGGAAATCGTGCGCCCTATGAGGCCCACGCAGACGGGAGAGACTTTTGATGAGTGCACCGCTGATTTTGACGCTTTCGTGCGAGGACAAGCCGGGCATCGTCGCCCGCGTCACCGGCAACCTGTTTGAATCGGGCGCCAACATCCTGGAAGCGCAGCAGTTCGACGATACCGAATCGGGCCGCTTCTTCATGCGCGTGGTGTTCGATCCGGGCGAAGCCGGCGCCGACGCGCTGCGTTCCGCCTTCGCGCCCGTTGCGCAGCAGTTCGCCATGGACTGGACCATGCGCGATACCTCGGCCAAGCGCCGCACCATCCTGATGGTGTCGAAGTTCGATCACTGCCTGGGCGATCTGCTCTATCGCACGCGGCTGGGCGAACTGCCGATGGACGTGGTGGCGATCATCGGCAACCACCCCAAGGAAGCGCTCAACATCTCGCTGATCGGCGACGTGCCCTATCACCACCTGCCGATCACGCGCGATACCAAGCCGCAGCAGGAAGCCGAAGTGAAGCGCATCGTCAACGAGACGGGCGCCGAATTCGTGGTGCTGGCGCGCTACATGCAGATCCTGTCGGACGATCTGGCGCGGTTCCTGTCGGGCCGCTGCATCAACATCCACCATTCGTTCCTGCCCAGCTTCAAGGGCGCCAAGCCCTATCACCAGGCGCACGCGCGCGGGGTGAAGATGATCGGCGCCACCGGGCATTACGTAACGGCGGACCTCGACGAAGGCCCGATCATCCACCAGGACGTGGAGACGGTCAGCCACGCCGACACGCCCGAGGATCTCGTGCGCAAGGGCCGCGACATCGAACGCCGCGTGCTGGCCGAAGCGGTGCGCCTGCACCTGGAGGATCGCGCGCTGCTGAACGGCAACAAGACCGTGGTATTCAAGGGCTGACGCGGTCGCCGGGCGGCGGGGTCACCAACCCGCCGCCCGGGGCCGCCTCCGGTCCTGTTTGCGAGAGGAGAAGGCCATGCGCGTCAACGCGCTCGATCACGTCAACATCATTACCGACCGGCTTGACGAAACCGCGGAATTCTACCGTTCCCTGCTGGGCCTGGAACGGCGCGACGCGCCCGCCCCGCTCACGCCGCGGAACGCGCAATGGATGTACGACCACGCCGGCCGGGCGATCATCCACATCAATTCGGAAGACTGCCCCCGCGCGTTCGACCGCACCGTGCGCCCCGGCGAGCTGACCGGCGCGATCCACCACGTCGCGCTCAACTGCGCGGGCTATGACGAAATGGTCGCCCGGATCGAGGCGCGCGGCATGGCCTTCCAGGTCAATACCGTCACCGCGATCGGCTTGCGCCAGATCTTCACCGCCGATCCCAACAACGTGCTGCTGGAACTCAATTTCTTCGGCGATTGAACCCCGCCCGGCGGAGCGGCCGGTCAGGCCGGAAGGCTGCTCTCCAGCGCATCGGCCAGCTCGACCGGGCGCGACAGATAGGGGCTGTGGTCCGCATCGAGCGTCACCACCCGCGCGCCCGGCGAAAACTGCTGCATCTTGCGCTGGCTGTCGATCGGGATCGTGCGATCCTGCGTGCATTCCACATAGGTGCGCGGCAGGCGGCCCCACCGTTCCGGCGTCAGGGTCAGCTTTTCCGAACGCGGGCCGTGCGGTTCGGCGATCAGGCGCGGCAGCGCCGCCGCCACCAGATCGGGCGGGGAAACCTGCGCGAAGACCGCGCCCGCCGCGGCCGGATCGACCACCGTGCCCACGCCGCCGTGGACCGGGCTGATGATCGCGTCAAAGGCCGGGTTGGGACCTTCCAGCTTCTTGAATTCGGCGCGCGAGAGGCCCGTGGGCAGCATCATCGCGCAGATATAGACGAGCGCGTCCATCGCCTGCGGATCGCGCTCCGCCGCCGTGCTGACGACCAGCCCGCCCCGGCTGTGCCCGGCCAGCACCACCGGCCCGCCGATTTCGGCGCGCAGCCGGCGGCAGTGTTCCAGCGCGAAATCCGCCCAGCCTTCGAGCGTGACCGCCGCCAGTTCCTCGGCCGTGCCGCCCATGCCGGGCAGCGTCGGCGCCAGCACCGCATGGCCCCGCGCGCGCAGGATCTCGGCGACCGGATCGAAGCACCAGCCGCCGTGCCAGGACCCATGAATCAGAACAAAGCCGGCCATGTCGCTCTCATTTCTCCCTTTCGCCGCGCCTTAGCGGACATGCCCGGTCCAGGTGCGCAGCCCCGGCGCGGTGCGGTCCTCGCCGCGCAGCGCCTCGGCCACGCCGGGGCGCGCGGTCATCCGCTCGCGCCAGTCCACCAGGCGCGGCGCGCGCTTCGCGATCTCCAGTTCGGGGAACATGCGCTCCACCATCATGCCGCAGTGGGCATAGAAATTGATGTCGGCCAGGGTGTAGGCATCGCCCGCCAGCCACGCCGTTTCGCCCAGCTGCTTTTCGACCTTGTCGACCGCGTATTCGATCTTGGCGGTGGCATTGGCGAGATCGGCCTCGGAAAAGCCCGATCGTGCCGTCGCCCATTTCTTGCGCTGGTCGGGCAGCGGAATGTTCTCCAGCAGCTTCTCGAACTCCCCGTTCTCGATATTGCGCGCGATCACGCCGATCATGCGGTGCCAGCCGTGCATCGAGACGAAGTTCATCACGTGCTCGTCGACGAACTTGTTCCAGTAGCGCATCCGCGCCGCGCCCAGCGGATCGCGCGGGCGCAGCGGGCCGGAATCGGGCTGCGCGTCGGGGAAGGCATCCTCCAGGTATTCGTTGATGACGGTGGTGTGGGTGATCACCGTGCCATCGTGATCGAGCACCGGCACCTGCCCTTCGGGATTGATCGCCACGAACCACGGCTGATGCTGTTCGAACTTGTGCAGATCGACATAGACGCTTTCGTAGGCGAGGCCCTTTTCCTTCAGCGGAATCATCGACTTGAGCGAGTTCGCCACCGGCTCGGCATGGTAGTATTTCAGGGCCATCGACTTTCTCCCGCGGGCGCGTTCAGACACGCATCGTTCCCAGCATCCCGCCGTCCACGGCCCAGGCTTGCGCCGTGACGTGGCTGGCCGCGTCCGACAGCAGGAACGCGGCGACCTCGGCCAGTTCCGCCGCCGTGCCGGTGCGCCCCTGCGGCACCGCCCGCGCCATCTGCGAGGTCGCTTCGGGCGGAAGCCCTTCCAGCATCGGCGTCTCGATCAGGCCGGGGATGATGCAGTTGCAGCGCACGCCGAACGCGGCCGCCTCGCTGGCAACCGCGCGCGACAGGCCCAGCACCGCGTGCTTGCTGGCGACATAGCCCGCGTTCATCGGCAGGCCGCGCTCGCTGGCCAGGCTCCCCGTCACCAGGATCGCGCCCGCGCCGCGCTGCTTCATCGCCGGCAGCACGTGCTGGATCGCCCAGAGCACGCCCTTGAGGTTCACCGCCATCACCGCGTTGAAGGCGTCGTCCGGATAGTCCTCCACCGGCGCGAACGTGCCGCCGATCCCGGCGTTGAGAAACAGCCCGTCGATCGGCCCGTTCGCCGCGACCGCGGCGTCGAGCGCGCCCTTGAGCGCCGCCTTGTCGGCCACGTCGGCGGCGGCAAAGGCCGCGCGCGCGCCCGTTTCGGCGCGCAGGTCGGCCACCGCCTGCTCCAGCAGGTCGGCGCGGCGCGCGATCAGCGTCACCGCCGCGCCGGCCTGCGCGCAGCGCGTGGCGCTGGCGCGGCCGATCCCGGTCGATGCCCCGGTGATCACGACATGCCGGCCCGCAAGATCGGTCATCGCGCGGACTCCGCGATGAAGGCCGCCCAGACTTCCGCCTCCGGCCGATCGCTGCCGTCGGGCGACCACTGCCGTTCCATGATCGCGCGCGCCTCCGGCTCGGCCATCCCGCGATGATCGCGATTCAGGCGGTAGAAGAACGCGGACACGCGCCAGTTCATGATGCAGTGGACGTGGACCGGACGCGGGCCTTCCTCCACCGCCTTGCGAAAGGCCGCGAAGTGATCCTCGCCCGGCGCGTCGAACGGCACCGGAATGTGGGTATAGGCGATCCCCTGCCCGGTCAGCTTGGCGCCTTCATCGGCCAGCGCCTCGGGATGGGTTTCCAGCGCGAGGTTGACGACGTGGCGCACGCCCAGCGCCGCCAGCCGCGCCACGTCCTTGTCCTCGATCCGGCCGGAGGTGGTAATCTCCGCGTCGAGCCGCTGCCAGGCGCGGATGTCTTCGGGATCGCCGGCCATCGTCCCTCTCCGTCAGGCCAGCCCGAGCACGCGGGTGGCGTTGTCCTTCATGATGCCGGGCAGGACGTCCTCCTTGAAGCCGACCTTGAGGGCCGCCTCGATCCACTTCTGCGGATGGATCAGTGGAAAATCGCTGCCGAACAGCATCTTCTTGCGCAGCTGCGTGTTGGCGTACTGGATGATCTGCGGCGCGAAATACTTGGGCGACCAGCCCGAAAGGTCGATGAACACGTTGTCCTTGTGCAGCGCCATCGACAGGCTTTCGTCCACCCACGGCCAGCTTGGATGGGCCAGGATGATCTTCATGTCGGGGAAATCGACCGCCACGTCGTCGACCAGCATCGGCTGGCCATACTTCAGCCGCACCCCGCCGCCGCCGCGCATCCCCGTGCCCATGCCCGAATGGCCGGTGTGGAAGATCGCGGGCAGCTTGTATGCGTTGATGACCTCGTAGATCGCATAGCCGACCTGCTCGGCCGGGTGGATGTTCTGCATGATGTGGTGGAACTTGAAGCCCCGCACGCCGTGGTTCTCGATCAGGTCCCGCGCCTCGCGCGCGCCCAGCTTGCCCTTGTGCGGATCGATCGAGGCGAAGGGGATGCAGATGTCGTCATGCTTCGCGGCGAATTCGGCGATCTCGTAGTTCGACAGGCGCTTCGCGCCGATGCCGCTCTCGCAATCCACCGTGAACAGGCAGAAGGCGATCTGCTGTTCGCGGTAGATCTCGACGATCTCGGGCATCTTGGGCCGTTCGCGCGGCGCCTTGAAATAGGCCGAGGCCGCATCGAAGAACTTGCCCATGATCGGGTCTTCGGGATCGTGGCACGAAACCTCGGCATGGACGTGGACGTCGATCGCCTTGATCTTGGTGAGGTCGATGGGCATTTTCCAGACTTTCCAAAAAGATGCCCGTCATCCCGGCGAAAGCCGGGATCTCAGGCCGTTGCAGGGTGAGCGCCGGGTGGATCGGCCCCCAGCCTCACGAGATCCCGGCTTTCGCCGGGATGACGGTGACACCTACAACCGGTGAGTCACCGTCTTGGTCTCGCGATAGGCGCCGATGTCCTGGGGATCACGCTATTCCTCGCGAATTTCTTCTCCATGAAAAATTCTTATCCGTGAAAATCCAACTGGTAAGCGAGGCATACGAATTTTGCCAGCGCAAACCAGCATTATGCGGGGGAAGCGAACGATCGGCCGCATGCCCCGTCCGCCCCGCACCGGATATTCCGGCGTCAGCCGCCTTGCGCGGCCAGCGCCTTGTCCTCGTTCGCGCGCTTGATGACGTAAAGGCGGATCGTCTCGATCTGCGCGGGCGTCAGCACCGGCGACCAGGCGATCATGCCGTTGTCCTTCAGCGCGCCGTCGTGCACGATCATCTGCCACGATTTCGGATCGGCCAGGAAGCCGCTGCGGCGCAGGTCGGGCACCACGCCGCCGCCGATCGCGGCATCGCCGTGGCAGACGTTGCAATAGCGGCCGAAGTGCTGCGCGCCTTCCGCCACTTGCGCCGGCGTGCCGGCCAGCGCAGGCGGATCGAGCGGCAGTTCGTTCAGCGCCGGAGCCGGAGGCAGGCTGGCCTTGCCGCCGATCTTGAACACCAGCAGGCGGCTGACGTTGCGCACCGGGCCGGATTTCTCGGCGAGGATGCCGGTCGCCAGCGGCCACACGCCGCCCCAGCCGGCCAGAACCGCCACGTACTGCTCACCGCCCGCCATGAACGTGACGGGCGCCGCGACCACGCCGGTCTGCGCCGGAAACGACCACAGTTCCTTGCCGTCCCTGATCGAATAGGCCGCGAACGTGCCCTTGGCGTTGCCCTGGAACAGCAGGCCGCCCCCGGTGGCCAGCAGGCCCCCGTTCCACGGGCCGGGGAAGCTGACGCGCCAGCGTTCCTTCTGCGCCACCGGGTCCCAGGCGATGATCGCCCCGGTGGTGGCGGCGCGCGCCTGCGCGCGGACCTTGGCGTCGGCCGGCATCGCGCCCGCCGCCTGGTCGATGCCCACGTTGAAGCCGACCGGTGAAGGCTTCCAGTTCTTGTCGGGGAAATAGGGGAACGCCGCGAACTGCGCGGGGATGAACACCAGCTTCTGCGCCGGGTCATAGGCCATCGGGTGCCACGAATGCGCGCCCGCCGCGCCCGGCGTGCTGATAAAGGGCTTGCCCGTCTTGTCGTAGCGCGATTCCGGGTTCTCGATCGGCCGGCCGGTTACCGGATCGAGCCCGGTCGCCCAGTTCACCGGCGCGTAGTTGTTGCCCGAGATGAACTGGCCGGTCTCGCGGTCGATCACGTAGAAGAAGCCGTTCTTCGGCGCGTGCATTCCCGCCGATTTCGAGGTCGGCCAGCATGATGTGCTGCGAAGCGGTGAAGTCCCAGGTTTCGCCCGGCGTTTCCTGGAAGTGCCAGACGTACTGCCCCGTCTTCGCGCGGATCGCGACGACCGAGGACAGGTAGAGGTTGTCGCCGCCGCCCGGCGACCGGTACGACTGGTTCCACGGGCTGCCGTTGCCCACGCCGATGTAGAGCAGGTCGGTGGCCGGGTCATAGGCCATCGAATCCCAGACGGTGCCTCCCCCGCCCAGCTTCCACCATTCGCCGTGCCAGGTGGATTCGGCTTTCTTGAGGTATTCCTCGGTGTTCTTCCCCGGCTGGTCGGGCACGGTGTAGAACCGCCAGGCCTGCTTGCCGGTCTGCGCGTCATAGGCGGTGATATAGCCGCGCACGCCCATTTCGGCGCCGCCGTTGCCGATCAGCACCAGCCCGTTGATCACGCGCGGCGCGCCGGTGATGGTATAGGCCTTGGTCTGATCGACCGTTACGGTGGACCACACCTGCTTGCCCGTCGCGCGGTCCAGCGCGATCAGCCGGCCGTCCAGCGTGCCGAGATAGAGCTTGTCGCCCCACGCCGCCATGCCGCGGTTGACCACGTCGCAGCACGCCTTCACCGCGGTTTCGCCCGGCACCTTGGGATCGAACTCCCACAACAGCTTGCCCGACACCGCGTCATAGGCCTTGGCCTTCGACCACGCAGTGGTGATGTAGATCTTGCCGTCGATCACCAGCGGCGTCGCTTCCTGCCCGCGCGCGGTGTCCATGTCGGCATACCAGGCCAGCCCCAGCGTGCCGATATTGCCCTGGTTGATCCGGTCGAGCGGGCTGAAGCGCTGCTCGTCATAGGTGCGGCCATAGGAGAGCCAGTCCATTGCATTGGCGGCCTGGATGCGCGCGGCGTCCACCACGCTCCCGGCTCCACCGTTTGCCGCCGTCACCATGTCGCTGGCGGTCAGGCTTGCCAGCAGCACCGCGCCCGATGCCAGCGCCCACCGGATTCCACGCATCATTCGCATCTCGCATCCTCTCCCGTCGGCCGGCTTCCGGCTCGGATTCGCGTCCCGTTTAAGGGGTTAGTTAACCATCCGCTGGGCGTCACCCCAATACTTCACGCGCAGCGCCTTCTTGTCCATCTTGCCGGCGGCGGTGCGCGGGATTTCGGGCACGAACTCGACCGACTTGGGCGCCTTCACCCCGCCCAGGCGATCCTTGGCATAGGCGATGATCTCCGCGCCGGTGATCCCCTCGGCCACCACCACGGCGTGGACCTGTTCGCCCCACTTCTCGTGCGGGATGCCGAACACGCAGGCCTCGCGCACTTGCGCCAGTTCGGTGACCGCCGCCTCGACCTCGGCGGTGAACACGTTGAATCCGCCGGAGACGACCATGTCCTTCTTGCGGTCGACGATATAGAGGTAGCCGTCCGCGTCGAACTTGCCGACGTCGCCGGTGTGGTGCCAGCCGAACTTGCGGACTTCGGCGGTTTCCTCGGGCTTCTCGAAATAGGAATGGCTGACCAGCGCGCCCCGCGCGCAGATCTCGCCCGCCTCGCCACGCGGCACCTCGCGGCCGTCGTCGTCGAGCAGCGCGACCCGGATGGAGCGCGTGGGCCGGCCGCACGCGGCCAGCTTGTCGGGCGCTTCCCTGGCGAACCGTGCCACATCCTCGGGCGGGAACCACGCCACGATCATCGGGCATTCGACCTGGCCATAGGACTGGCACATGCACGGCCCGAAGATCTCCACCGCCTGCCGCAGCTTTTCCGGGCTGCACGGCGAACCGACCAGGATGAAGATGCGCAGGCTGGAATAGTCGTGTTCGCCGATCTCGGGCGATGCCATCAGCTGGTACAGCGCCGTCGGCGGCAGGTACATGTGGGTGACCTTGTACTCCGCGATGGTGCGCAGCACGCGCTCGGCATCGAAGCCGGGGAGGATCACCTGCGTCGCGCCCAGGCTCAGCGTGGACAGCGCGATCGGCCCGGCCGCGTGCGTGATCGGCGCGGACACCAGCGCCACCGGGCTGTCGGTGCGACCGCCCATGGCATCGGCCGCCGTCTCGATCATTGTGCCCCAGCCCAGGTTGGTGACGTTCGCGCCCTTCGACGGGCCGGTGGTGCCGCCGGTGGGAAAGATGCCGACCAGATCGGACAGGTTGCCGAAGGCATCGACCTCCGGCTCGACGAAATCGGCGGCGGTCACGCCCGCCATGAACTCCTCGAGGCTGGGATCGTCGCCCACGCGCTTGTCGAGGCAGACGAAGTGCCGCATCACCGGGCAGCGGTCCTTGAGCTGCTGGACCTCGTCCGCCTTCGACGAATGATAGACCAGCCACTTGCAGCGCACATAGTTGATGTAGCCGGCGTTGGCATCGATGGCGTTGCGGGTGTTGACCGGGATCCACTTGCCGTTGGCGCGCCACATCGCCAGCAGCACCACCAGCAGCATTCCGTCGTTGGGGCCATACAGGCCCAGCAGGTCCTGGTTCTCGAACCCGCCGCGCTGCAGCGCCGCCGCGATCCGTTCGGACAGTTCCTTGGTCTCGGCGAACGTCAGCTTCAGCCCGGTTGCGGTGTCCACCACCGCCAGCCGCTGCGGATCGCGATCATGGCCACGGTCGAAATAGTCGATTGCACGCATCGTCGGCTTACCCCCAGCGATTGATTTCAGGCCCCGGCGCCCAGGCGCGGAGCGGTTCGGATACGGTGGCGCGCGCCAGCGCGGCGGCCACGGCGGGCCGCGCCTTCACGCGCGCGAGCCATGCGGCGGTTTTCGGCGCGTCGGCGAAGGCTTCGGGGCGGAGCAGTGCCATGCCCGCCAGCCACGAGAAGGTGACGATGTCGGCGATCGAATAGACACCCATCAGCCAGTCGCGCCCGTCGGCCAGCTGGCCTTCGCAGCGCGCGACCGCCTGCGCCACCTTGGTCTCGCTGTCGGCCACCTGCGCCGCGTCGATCGCGCCGTCGTGCAGCGCCTGCCAGCGCTGGCGCAGATCGTCGGACACGATGCTGGCCGTGATGCCCGCGAAATCCTCCGCGCCGATGGCGGCGATTGCCGCCTGCGAGGAGGCCAGGTTGCCGAGCAAGGCCGCCGCCGGCGAAAGCCGTTCGGTGATCTGGCGGCACCACATCATCATTTCCCAGTGGGCGTGCGAATCCCGCGGCTGGAGCCCGGCACCGCCCGCCAGTTCGTCGATGTATTGCGCCAGGAACACCGACTCGGTCATCGCCTCGCCATCGATCACCAGCACCGGGCCTTCGCCCTCGATGCCCATGTCGAGCGCGACGCGTTCGGACAGGCCGGGGATGCCGTGCCGTTCGCCCGCCAGCAGGTCGATCGGCCGGCAGGCGATGCCCAGCGCCGCTTCGCCGCCCGCCTCGGCCCCCGCTTCGCCGCGAGCTTCTTCCAGCGCCGCCAGCACCGTCAGCGAAGCGCCGTTCGGCTCGCCGTGATAGAGAACCGCGCCCATCAGTCGATGCCTTCCATGATCAGGCTGTAGCGGTGGGCCAGGTCGGTGCGCCCCATCGCCCAGGTCTTCTGCACCGCCTCGCGCTGGTACACCCGCTTCAGCCAGCGCATGATGTTGGGCGTGCGGTCCTTGCCGGCGAGGTCCGGCTGCGACAGCGGCAGCGAATAGGTGCTGTTGAAGATGTTGATGTCGGCCAGGCTGTACTGGTCGCTGCCGACGTAGGCGCGCTTGCCCAGTTCCTGTTCGAGCAGGCCGATACCCAGCGCCACGCGGCGGCGGCTTTCCGCCATCTCGGCTTCCCCGAAATCGCCGCTGATCGCCTTGCGCCAGGCCACGCGGCGTTCGGGCAGCGGGATACGCTCGATCGCCGCGTCCAGCTCGGCGGGATCGCGCTGGCGCACCATCGGGCCGACGAACACGCTCCAGCCGATCATCGAGAAGCTGGGGCCAAGCCACTGGTCCATGAACTTCATCCACCAGCGGATGCGCCAGCGGTCGCGCGGATCGGCGGGCATCAGGTCCGGCCCCGCGAATTCCTCGTTCACGTATTCCATGATGGCGGTGCTTTCGGTGAGCACGCGCGTGCCCCACGCCCCGCTGTGCGTCATCGCCGGGATCGTGCCCTGCGGGTTGATCGCGAGGTAGCCGGGCTTGTGCTGGTCGAACTGGAGCATGTCGATGTAGTGGCTGTCGAACGACACGCCCTTTTCCATCAGCGCCAGCATCGGCTTGCCCGAATTGGCGTTGGGCTCCCAGTGGTAGAGCGCGATCCCGCTCATGCCGTGCCGCCTGCCGGAGGAAGCGGCTCCGCGCCGCCTTGCTGCACCATCGACTCTCTCCCGATCGGGCCATCCCGATTTTGTTAGTGTTACATACTAATTTGGACCGAGAGTCGGTCAAGAGCCATCGCGTGAAAATTTGCGGCACTTTGGGGTAGCCGCGCGCGCCGCGCCGCTCCCCTCGCAGCAGGGTTTCATGCAGTGAAACCGAAAGGCGCTATTGTGGCGGACACGGAAAACCCCGCGCCGGTTGGGCGCGGGGTTCCGGGGATCAGCAGAGGATGGTCAGGCGGCGTCGACCATCACGATCTCGCTGTCCTCGATCGCGGTGATGCGCACCACGTCGAGGTCGCTGATCGCCGCGCCATCGCGGGCGTTGACGCGCACGTCGCCCACCTGCACCGCGCCGCTTGCGGGCACGAGATAGGCCTTGCGATCGCGGCCCAGCGGGTATTCCGCGGTTTCGCCGGCCTTCAGCGTCGCGCCCACCACCCGCGCGTCGGTGCGGATCGGCAGCGCGTCGTTGTCGTTGTCATAGCCCGAGGCGAGCGTGACGAAGTGGCCCGAACGGTCGTCCTTGGGGAACGGGCGCGAACCCCAGCTCGGCGCGCCGCCATCGCGCGTCGGGATGATCCAGATCTGGAAGATCCGGGTGGTCACGTCCTCCAGGTTGTATTCGGCGTGGCGGATGCCGGTGCCGGCGCTCATCACCTGCACGTCGCCCGCTTCGGTCCGGCCCTTGTTGCCAAGGTCGTCCTGGTGGGTGATCGCCCCTTCGCGGACATAGGTGATGATCTCCATGTCGCGGTGGGGGTGCGGGGGAAAGCCGCTCTTCGGCGCGATCGTATCGTCGTTCCACACGCGCAGGTTGCCCCAGTGGACGCGCGCGGGATCGTGATAGCTCGCGAACGAGAAGTGATGCTTGGCATCGAGCCAGCCGTGGTTGGCGCCGCCAAGGCTGTCGAATGGGCGCAGTTCGATCATGGTATGTCTCCGCTGGCGCGCCTCACAGCAGCGCGCCGTTGGACCCTATTTAGGCGTTGCCATCCTTTCCGTTCAGCCAGATAAAATGCGGCAATTCATTCGAGGAATCGGAAAAGTGAGCAACCCCGGCACACCCACCTTCGATCAGCTGCGCATCTTCCTCGCCATCGTCGATACCGGCAGCTTCGCCGCCGCCGGGCGCAAGCTCAACCGCGCGGTTTCGGTCATCAGCTATGGCATCGCCAATCTCGAAGCGCAGCTCGGCCTCGAACTGTTCGACCGCGAAGGCACGCGCAAGCCGCAGCTCACCGTGGCAGGACGCGCCCTGCTTGCCGAAGTGCGCACGATCTCGCAGGGGATCGACGGGTTGCGCGCCAAGGTGAAGGGCCTGCTCGACGGGCTGGAGGCCGAAGTGGACCTCGCCATCGACGTGATGCTGCCGCCCGACCGGCTGGGCCGCGTGCTGCGCGCGTTCAAGCAGGAGTTCCCCACGGTCCAGCTCAAGCTGCACATGGAAGCGCTGGGCGCCATCGCCGCCATGGTGCTGGACCGCAAGGCCATCGTCGGCATTTCCGGCCCGCTTTCCGCCGGGGTGGAAGGGCTGGAATCGCGCATGGCCGGATCGGTGGCGATGGTCCCCGTCGCCGCGCCCGATCACCCGCTCGGCCGCGCCAAGGAAATCCTGCCCGGCATGGGCCGCGAATATACCCAGCTCGTGCTGACCGACCGTTCGCGCTTCACCGAGGGGCGCGACTATTCGGTCACCAGCCCGCAGACCTGGCGCCTGGCCGATCTTTCGGCCAAGCACGCGCTGCTGCGCGAAGGGATCGGCTGGGGCAACATGCCGCTGCCGATGATCGACGGAGACCTTGTGGCCGGCACGCTGGTGCGGCTGCACATGCCCGATCATGTCGGCGGCACCTATCGCTTCAACGGCGTGTGGCGGCGCGATACCCCGCCCGGCCCGGCCGCCTCGTGGCTGCTCGACCAGTTCGTGGAACTGGGCGCGCAGGACCGCGAACTCGAAGGTCTGGGCGACATCTAGAACCGGGCAATCTCGCCCGCACGATATCGTCCTTCCCAATCGTCATTGCGAGCGTAGCGAAGCAATCCAGGGCACCACATGAGGCTCTGGATTGCTTCGCTACGCTCGCAATGACGAAACAAATGCCATCATGCCCGGCGCGAAAACGCCCGCCGGACCTTTCGGGCCGGCGGGCGCTTCGGGGTGCGGGGCAGTCAGCGCCCTGCGGGTTGGGCGATAGCAGGCGGGTCCAGTGCCGCCTTGGCCAGCGGCAGCGCCTGTTCGCCCAGCAGGATTCCCGCCAGCCCGACCAGCGCGATCACCGGCGGGGCGGGGGATTTCACCCCCAGCAGGCCATAGACCATGCCGGCCAGCGTTCCGGCGCCCAGCGAAAGGAGCATGGCCTGCATGGCGGTTCCTCCTCCTCAGGCCTTGATGAAGGCCAGCAGATCGGCGTTGAACCGGTCCTGGTGCGTCGCGGTCAACCCGTGCGGCGCGCCTTCATAGACCTTCAGTTCCGCGCCCGGCACCATCTTCACCGCCAGTTCGGCCGCGTTGCCGATCGGCACGATCTGGTCGTCGTTGCCGTGGATGAACAGCGTGGGCACGTCGATCGCCTTCAGGTCCGGGGCGTAATCGACTTCGGAGAATTCGTGGACGCACAGGTACTGGCCCACGATCGAACCCTGCATGCCCTGCCGCCAGAACGACTGGCGCAGCCCTTCGCTGACCTGCGCGCCATCGCGGTTGAAGCCGAAGAAGGGCGTCGAAAGATCAAGGTAGAACTGCGAACGGTTGTCGGCCACGCCCTTGCGGATGCCATCGAACACCGAGAGCGGCAGGCCGCCGGGATAGATGTCGCTCACGGCCATGCGCGGCGGCACCGCGCCGACCAGCACCATCTTCGCCACGCGCGCCGTGCCGTGCCGGCCGACGTAGTGGGCGATCTCGCCACCGCCGGTCGAATGGCCGACCAGCACCACGTTGCGCAGGTCCAGCGCTTCGATCACCGCCGCCAGATCGTCGGCATAGGTGTCCATGTCGTTGCCGGTGTCGGGCTGGTCCGAACGGCCGTGGCCGCGCCGGTCATGGGCGATCACGCGATAGCCCTGCTGCAGCAGGAACAGCATCTGGCCGTCCCAGGCGTCGGCCGAAAGCGGCCAGCCGTGCGAGAAGACCACGGGCTGGGCGTCCTTGCTGCCCCAGTCCTTGTAGAAAATGCGGGTGCCGTCGTCGGTGGTAACAAAGCTCATGGGAATTCTCCTTGGGATCACAGGAGGTTGGCAGGAACGGCCGGGCGGGAGGGATAAGGGGGGAGACCGCCCGGCCGCTGGGGAAACAAGGGGTTCAGTGCGCGCCTTCCGAGGCGTTGAACATCGCGCGGGCATAAGTGATGCCCAGACCGTAACCGCCGCCCCACTTGCGGGCGATGCCGGTGGTCAGGTCATAGGTTTCGGCCCGCGCCCAGTCGCGCTGGAGTTCGAGCAGGTATTGCAGCGAGGTGATCGGCTTCGCGCCCGCCTGCACCATCCGCTCCACCGCACGCTCGTGCGCTTCGTCGGAAATGTCGCCGCTGGCGTCGGTGATGACATAGGTCTCGAAGCCCTGCTCCAGTGCCGACAGCACCGGGCCGACGATGCAGACCGAGGTCCACAGGCCGGCGAAGACCAGCCGGTCCTTGCCGATGCGGTTGATCTCGTCGATCACCGCGGCGTCTTCCCACGTGTTCATCGACGTGCGGTCGAGCAGGGGCTGGCCGGGGAAGGCATCGGTGATTTCGCTGAACATCGGGCCGGAAAAGCTCTTTTCGGCGACCGTGGTCAGGATCGTCGGCACCTTGAAGCCGGCGGCGGCATTGGCCACCAGCGCGGCGTTGTTGCGCAGCAGTTCGGGCGCGATCGACTTGGTGGCGAAGGCCATCTGCGACTGGAAGTCGATCAGGACAAGCGCGTGGTTGGCCGGATCGAGCAGGGCCTTGGCGGGGGTGGGGGTTGCGGTGACGGTCATGGCGGTATCCTTCTGGGAAAGCTCTGGAAAGTGCGTTCGTTCGCCCCGGGTCGCTGGGGTGAGTGAAGGAATACGGCGACTCAGCCTTTCAATGCAGAGGCATAATCTGGATTTGAACGTTCTATATTTTGGAAAAGTTCGCGCTTATTGCGCGGCGACCTTTTCCGCTTCCGCGCGTGTCATCACTTGCGCCAGCACATAGCGGATCGCTTCCGGGCGCACGCCGGGCGCCAGGCTTCTCGGTGGCGGCACGGTCAGCTTGCGGGCCATGAACGCGCAGGCGTCGCGATCGACCGCAGCGCTGCCGCTCGATTGCAGGATGTCGCAGGCATGGATGTGGCCCGTCTCGTCGAACGCCACCTGCGCGCGCACGGACTGGCGATAGTCCTCGGGCAGCTTCGTCGCCTGCAGGGTCAGGCGGATGTTCGAGGACGCCATGTGCTCGCCCACGCCCCACGATGTCGAGAGCGCGAACCGCCCGGCCACCGGCTGCCCGGCGGCATCCTTCGCCGCCTCGAACCGCGCGCGGTTCTGCAACAGCGCGCAGGTCGCCGTGTCGAGCGCCGCGAAGCCGCTGCTTTCGGTCACCTCACACGCCGTCGCGCGGCCCTGCGGCGAAACCTCCAGCGCCACCGAAACCACGCCGAATTCCTCGCGTTTCAGCGAATCCCTCGGGTAATCGTCACGCCCGATCATCCCGGCGGGATTGCGCAGGCGGGGCGGTTGATCGGCCATCGCGGACGCGGGACCGCCAAAGGCCAGCATCGCGAGAAACAGCAGGTACGCCATCCTCTCCATCCGGCCATGCTACGCCAGTGTGCGGCATAATCAACGGCGTGTGACACCCTGTCACAAAACCTTCTTATTTCTGGCAGGCGCGGCAGAAGAAGGTGGAACGGCCGCCCTGCACCACGCGCTCCACGGTGCCGCCGCAAGGGCACGCCTCGCCCTCGCGGCCATAGACGCGCCAGTCCTTGGCGAAATAGCCCAGTTCGCCATCGGGCCGGGCATAGTCGCGCAGGGTCGATCCCCCCGCGGCGATCGATTCCTCCAGCACCGCGCGGATCATCGGCACCAGCCGCTCCAGCGCCTTGCGGGTGACCTTGCCGCCCGCGCGCTCCGGGTGGATGCCCGCGCGGTTCAGCGCCTCGCAGACGTAGATGTTGCCAAGCCCCGCCACGATGCGCTGGTCCAGCAGCAGCAGCTTCACCGCCGCGATGCGATCGCGAAAGGCGGCGGCGAGATGCGCGGCGGTGAGGTCCGCGCCCAGCGGCTCCGGCCCCAGCGCGGCGAAGGCCGGCCAGGCTTCCAGCAACGGGGTATCGACCAGGTCGACCGAGCCGAACCGCCGCGCGTCGTTCAGCGCCAGCACGTGCCCGTCGCCGGTTTCCAGCACCAGATGATCGTGCTTGCCGATGTCTGCGGGATCGATGCGCCAGCGGCCCGACATGCCGAGGTGGAACACCATCGTCCGCTCGCGGTCGGTATGGACCAGCCCGTACTTGGCGCGCCGCCCCATCCCCGTCACGCGCGCGCCGGTCAGCGCCTGCGCCAGATCGGCAGGGAACGGGCGGCGCAGGTCGGGCCGGTTGACGCGCACGCGCGCGATCGTCCGCCCCTCCAGCACGGTGGCCAGCCCGCGAACGGTGGTTTCGACTTCGGGAAGTTCGGGCATGATGCTTCTTTTTTGTGTTGAGGCGCGCGGTGCCGGCCCACTCCCCTAACAGGCTTTGCCGTGCGGACAATTCCCCACTAAAGGCGCTTGGCATGAACACTGGCACACCGGGCACCGATACGGACGTCACTGACGCCGGCACCACCGGCGGGGAAACCGCGTCCTTCGGCTACGAGGAAGTTCCCACCGAGGAGAAGGTCGCCCGCGTCGGCGCGGTCTTTTCCAGCGTCGCGCGCAAGTACGACGTGATGAACGATGCCATGTCCGGCGGGATGCACCGGCTGTGGAAGGACCGGTTCGTCAAGCGGGTGAAGCCGCGCGAGGGCGAATCGATTCTCGACATGGCGGGCGGCACCGGCGACATCGCCTTCCGCATGGCCCCGTCGGGTGCGGCGATCACCGTGTCCGACATCAACCAGGACATGCTCGACGTGGGCATCGAGCGCGCGATGAAGCGCGGCATCGACGGCCTCGTCTGGTCGCGCCAGAACGCCGAGGAACTGAGCTTCGGCGATCGTTTCTTCGATGCCTACACGATCGCCTTCGGCATCCGTAACGTTACGCATATCGACAAGGCGCTGGCCGAGGCTTTCCGCGTGCTCAAGTTCGGCGGACGGTTCTTCTGCCTCGAATTCTCGACCACCGAATGGCCGGGCTTCTCCGAAATCTACGACGCCTATTCGCACAAGCTGGTGCCGAAGATCGGGCAGGCCATCGCCGGCGATGCCGACAGCTATCGCTACCTGATCGAATCGATCCGCCGCTTCCCGCCGATGCCGCGGTTCGAGGGGATGATCCGCGCGGCGGGCTTCCGGCACACCCGGGTCGAACCGATCCTGGGCGGCCTTGTCGCCATCCATTCGGGCTGGAAGGTCTAAAGGGGAACGCCGGCCTTGACCCTGCCCGCCACCCATATCCGCCGCCTGCTCGGCTGGGGCCGCGTGCTGGCGCGCCACGGCGCGCTGCGCCTGCTCGAACAGAGCCCCAACACGCCCGCGCCGGTGCGCCGCCTGTGCCGCATCGCCCGGTTCGGCACGCGCCAGCCGGCGGAGCCCGACTATGCCGGCGCCTTCCGCGCGATCGGCCCCGCCGCGATCAAGCTGGGGCAGACGCTTGCCACCCGGCCCGATCTGGTGGGCGAGGAAGCCGCGCGCAACCTGCTGAGCCTGCAGGACCGCCTGCCCCCGGTGGCGTTCAAGCACATCCGCCACGAGATCGAGAGCACGTTCGAGCGCCCGCTCGAGGCAATGTTCGCGCAATTCGATCCCGAACCGGTCGGCGCCGCGTCGGTCGCGCAGGTCCACCGCGCCACCACCACCGAAGGGCGCGAGGTGGCGGTCAAGGTGCTGCGCCCCGGCGTGCGCGAGAAGTTCACGCGCGACATCGATACGTACGAATGGGCCGCCGCGCACCTCGAAGCGCTGGGCGGCGAGGCCAGCCGCCTGCGCCCGCGCCTGGTCATCGCCAATTTCAAGCGCTGGACCGTGCGCGAGCTGGACTTGCGGCGCGAAGCCGCCTCCGCCTCCGAGCTGGCCGAACAGATGCACGCCTTCGCCGGCTACCGCATCCCCGCGATCGACTGGGACCGCACCAACGGCCGGGTGATGACGCTCGACTGGATCGACGGCATCAAGATCAGCGACAACGCCGCGCTCGACGCCGCCGGCCACGATCGCAAGGAACTGGCCAGCCGGCTGGTGCTCGCCTTCCTCAACCAGGCGATCAGCGGCGGCTTCTTCCATGCCGACATGCACCAGGGCAACCTGTTCGTCGAAGCCGACGGGACCATCGCCGCGATCGATTTCGGCATCATGGGCCGCATCGACCGGCGCGCCCGCGCCTGGCTCGCCGAAATCCTCTATGGCCTCACCACTGGCAACTACCGCCGCGTGGCCGAGATCCATTTCGAGGCGCAATACGTGCCGAGCTACCATTCGGTCGACGAATTCGCGACCGCGCTGCGCGCGGTGGGCGAACCGATGCGCGGCAAGCCGGTCAGCGAGCTTTCGGTGGGCCAGATGCTCGACGGGCTGTTCGCGATCACCCGCGATTTCGACATGCAGACCCAGCCGCACCTGCTGCTGCTGCAGAAATCGATGGTCATGGTCGAAGGCATCGCCACCCAGCTCGATCCCGAAATCAACATGTGGGATACGGCGGCGCCGTTCGTGCGCAGCTGGATCCGCGACGAACTCGGCCCCGAATCCGCGATCGCCGACCGCATCCGCGAGGACGCCGAAACGCTGCTGCGCCTGCCCGCGCTGGTGCGCCGGATCGAGGACCGCTTCCCCGCCAAGGGCGGCGCGCCCGAGCCGCCGCCGCTGCCCGCCGTGGAATTGATGTGGGAACGCAAGCGGGATGCATCCTCCGGCAACTGGACCGGCTATGCGCTGGCCTTCGCGGCGGGCGCCGGCGTCACGCTCGCCGGCAGCCTGCTGGGCTGGTGGGGATGAACGCCGCGCCTCCTTCGGGGAAAGGCCACCTGCGGCTTTCCAAGAGGCACTTCAACGCGCTCGATTTCTCGCGCCTGCTTGCGGCGGTGGCGGTGCTGTTCTGGCATTACCAGCACTTCTTCGTGCCGCCGGTCGAATACGGCTTCCACGTCCGGCGCTCGGCGGTGGTGCCGCTCTACCACGCGCTCGCCTGGCTCTACGACTACGGCCATACCGCCGTGCAGTATTTCTGGGCCGTCTCGGGCTTCGTCTTCGCGCACGTCTATCTGGCCGATACCCAGGGGCGCGGGCGCTTCTGGCTGGCGCGCGTGGCCCGGCTGTGGCCACTGCACCTGCTGACGCTGATGCTCGTGGCGGTGCTGCAGGCGGCCTATGCGGGCCTCAACGGCACCGATTTCATCTACCACCAGAACAACCTCAAGCACTTCCTGCTCAGCCTGCCGCTGATGCAGTACTGGGGATGGCAGGATAACCAGTCGTTCAACGGCCCGTCGTGGTCGCTCTCCACCGAAATGCTCGCGTATGCGGTGTTCTGGCTGACGCTGCCCGCGTTGCGCCGCGCGCCGCTGGCGCTGGGCCTGCCGATCGCGGCGGGCTTCGTCTGGGCGGTGTTCGCCAAGCTGCCCGACCGCGACGTGATGGCCTGCATCGGCTATTTCTTCGGCGGGGTCGCGGTCTATGGCATGGCGCTGCGCGGCTGGCTGCGCCCGGCCACGCTGCTGCCGCTGGGGGCGCTGCTGGTGGCGGGGGCGTTCTGGGCCTGGAACGGCTGGCAATCGCGCGACATGGTGATCCTGGCCGGCACCTTCGCCGCGCTCTGCCTCACGCTCGCGCTCGATCTGGCCGACCGCCACGATCGCTTCGCCATCGGCAAGCAACTGGGCGATGCCTCCTATGGCATCTACCTGTGGCACTTCCCGCTGCAGCTCATGCTGGTGCTGCTGATCGACGAGACCGTCGGCACGCGCCGCATCGCCGGCCAGCCCGCGTTCCTCGCCTTTTTCCTCGGCCTCGCCATCCTGGCCGGCTTCGCCTCGCACCGCTGGTTCGAACGGCCGGCGCAGCGCTGGGTGTTCCGCATGGCCAAGCGGCTGCGCGACCACCATCCCGCCCACGCCTGAACGGGCCTCTGAATGGCCCCAGGATGCCCCTGGACGGCTTCTAGGCCGCGATATCCCTGATCCGGTGGTGGGGCAGCAGCCGCCACGCCGCGAGCGCCAGAGCGACGTGAAAGGCCTCCACGCCCATCGGCAGCGGCCATTGCGGATAGGGGCCGACCACCGCCACGTTCACCGCGCGGCCGACAAACGACACGCCGAACAGCAGCGCCGGCACCAGCAGCAGGTCCGCGTTGCGGCGCCAGGCGCCCCACATCATGCAGAACGCGCCGACGCCGAAGAACGAGGTGAAGTCCGCGCGGATCGTCGAAAGCCCGGCCGCCGCGCCCTCCGGCCCGCCGGCCATGCCGATCGCCGCCACGCCCAGCCCCGCGCCGGCGCTGCCGGGATCGAGCAGGAACGAAACCGCCATGAACAGGTCGAACAGGCCGGTCAGGAAAATCAGCGCGGTCACTACAAGACGCATATCGGTCCCTCCGTTTCGGGCCGGTGTGCCGCAAGTTCGCCTTTCGCGCAAAAGGATTGCGCGCGGGCGAACCTCATTGCACAAGCGCGGGCGATGAACGGACCGCGCATTCTCCTGATCGTCGGTGGCGGGATCGCCGCCTACAAGGCCGCCGAACTGGTGCGGCTGATCCGCAAGGAACGCGGCTCGGTCACCTGCGTCCTCACCGAAGGCGGATCGCACTTCGTCACGCCGCTGACGCTGGCGGCGCTTAGCGAGAATCCCGTCCACACCACGCTGTGGGACCTCAAGAACGAGGTCGAGATGGGCCATATCCAGCTTTCGCGGCAGGCCGATCTCGTCGTGGTCTGCCCGGCGACGGCCGACCTGCTCGCCCGCATGGCGGCGGGCGTGGCCGACGATCTCGCCACCACGCTGCTGCTCGCCACCGACAAGCCGGTGCTGGCCGTGCCGGCGATGAACGTGCGCATGTGGGGCCATCCCGCCACGCGGCGCAACGTCGCCACGCTGCGCGCCGATGGCGTGACCGTGCTGGAGCCGGACGAAGGCCCGATGGCCTGTGGCGAATACGGCCCCGGCCGCCTGCCCGAACCGCCCGCGATCTGGCAGGCGATCGCCGGCATGTGCGGCCCCGACGCGCGCCCGCTCGCCGGCAAGCACGTGGTCGTCACCGCCGGCCCCACCCACGAACCGATCGATCCGGTGCGCTACATCGCCAACCGCTCCAGCGGGAAGCAGGGCTTCGCCATCGCCGCCGCCGCCGCGCGGGCCGGGGCGCGGGTGACGCTGGTGGCCGGCCCGGTCCATCTGCCCACGCCACCGGGCGTGACCCGCGTCGACGTGGAAACCGCGCGCGCCATGGCCGCCGCGGTCGAGGCCGCGCTGCCCGCCGATGCCGCCGTGATGGTCGCCGCCGTGGCCGACTGGCGCGCCGCCGATGCGGCCGGCCAGAAGCTCAAGAAGGACGGCTCGGGCGAAATTCCGCCGCTGCGCCTGGCCGAAAACCCCGATATCCTCGCCACGCTGTGCCGTTCGCCCGCGCGCCCGCCGCTGGTGGTGGGCTTCGCGGCGGAGACCGAGACCGTGATCGACCACGCGCGGGCCAAGCTGGCGCGCAAGGGCGCCGACTGGATCGTCGCCAACGACGTGTCGGGCGACGTGATGGGCGGCGCGCGCAACGCGGTCCACATCGTCACCGCCGCCGGCGTCGAAAGCCTGCCCGAAATGCCCAAGGACCAGGTCGCCTCCGCGCTGGTCGAAAGGATTGCCGATGCACTCGCCTGAAACCGCCGCCGTTCCCGTCCGCGTCAAGCGCCTGCCCGGTGCCGAAGACCTGCCGCTGCCCGCCTATGCCACCGCCGGCGCGGCGGGCATGGACGTGGTTTCGGCCGAGGACGTGACCCTGGCCCCCGGCGCGCGTCATGCCGTCGCCACGGGCCTCGCCATGGCGATTCCGCACGGGTTCGAGATCCAGGTCCGCCCGCGTTCGGGCCTCGCGCTCAAGCACGGCGTCACCGTGCCCAACACGCCGGGCACGATCGATTCGGATTACCGCGGCGAACTGAAGGTCATCATGATCAACCTGGGGGCCGAACCCTTCGCCATCCGGCGCGGCGATCGCGTGGCGCAGCTCGTGCTTGCCCCGGTCACGCAGGCGAGCTGGCTGGAAGTGGACGAACTGGACGAAACCGCGCGCGGCGAAGGCGGCTTCGGATCGACCGGCGGGGTCGTCGCCTTCAGCGGATAGCGCGGGGCGCACCGGGACAGGGGCATTTCGTCATTGCGAGCGCAAGCGAAGCAATCCAGAGCCCCGCCTCCCGCCTCTGGCCAGCGTGCCGCTCTGGATTGCCGCGGGGCTTCGCCCCTCGCAATGACGACTTAGGGGACGATTTCAGGACGGTCTTTCCGGCTTCAGCCGCGCGCGTTCAGCGCCGCTTCGCTTTCCGCCAGCAATTGCGCGATGATCGCGGCGACGGGTTCTTCCTTCGTCACCATGCCCACCGATTGCCCGGCCATGATCGATCCGCGCTCGACATCGCCGTCGATCACCGCGCGGCGCAGCGCGCCGGCCCAGAAATGCTCGATTTCCAGCTGCGCCGCCGCCATGTCCACCGTGCCTTCGTCCAGCAGCCGCGCCACTTCCACCTGCTTGGCGGTGAATTCCTCGGTGCCCTTGTTCTTCAGCGCGCGCACCGGGATCACCGGCAGGCGCGGATCGACCTGGACCGAGGCGATCGCGTCGCGCGCGTTGGCACGGAAGAAGGCCTGCTTGAACGCCGGATGGGCGATGGATTCGCTGGCGCAGGCGAAGCGCGTGCCCAGCTGCACGCCGCTGGCGCCCATTTCGAGGTAGGAGGCGATCATCTCGCCCCGGCCGATGCCGCCGGCCACGAACACCACATGCTCCTCCGCCAGCGCCGGCAGGAATTCCTGCGCCAGCACGCTGGTGGAAACCGGGCCGATATGGCCGCCGGCCTCGCTGCCCTCGATCACCAGCGCGTCCGCGCCCGATCGCAGCAGCTTCTTCGCCAGCGCCAGCGTGGGCGCGAAAACCAGCACTTTCGCGCCGAAATCCTTGACCGCCTCCACGCTGCCCTTGGGCGGAATGCCGCCCGCCAGCACCACGTGGCCCACGCCATGCTTGGCGCAGACCGCGATCAGGTCGAACAGCTGCGGGTGCATGGTGATCAGGTTCACGCCGAACGGCCGGGCGGTCAGCGCCTTCGTCCCCGCGATCTCGGCATCGAGCAATTCAGGCGTCATCGCGCCGCACGCGATCACGCCGAAGCCGCCGGCATTGCTGATCGCGGCCACCAGATTGCGTTCGGAAACCCAGCTCATCGCCCCGCACAGGATGGCGTGTTCGGTGCCGAGGAACGCCGCGCCGCGCGCCATCAGCGCCGAAGTCTTCACAGGTGCAGTCATCAGGCTTCCCATCGTCCGTGCCAGAGCGGCAGCCCCTTAGGCCGCGCGGCGCGCCCCGACAAGAGCGTGGCGACAAGAGCGGGGCGGCAAGAGCAGGGTGCGATGGCGGAAAATGATCGGCGGAAGCGATGACTGTGACCGCTTTATCCCGTTTTACCAATCACAGCGCGCCGCCTATACCATTTTCAACACGAAGCGAACCCGCTTCCCCGTTCCGGACTGGCATCATCCCCTCCCCCAGAGCCAGTCGGGTCGCGCCCCGCCTCCGGTTTCTCCCCCCTATCCGGAGGCGGGGTTTCGCTTTCAGGAACAGTCCTTTACGTGGCGTCCAGCCCATAGGCGGTGTGGAGCACGCGCACCGCGAGTTCGGTCTCGTCCTCGTCGATCAGCACGGAAACCTTGATTTCGCTGGTGGAGATCGCCTGGATGTTGATCCCGCGATCGGCCAGCGCCTTGAACATCGTGCCGGCCACGCCCGCGTGGCTGCGCATGCCCACGCCGACGACGCTGATCTTGGCGACCTTGCTGTCGGCGATCATGCGATACCAGCCGATCGTGTCCTTCTGCTCTTCCAGCAGCGCCTGCGTGCGGGCGAGGTCCGCCTGCGGCACGGTAAAGGTCACGTCCGTCTCGCCCTTGTCCTTGGCGACGTTCTGGATGATCATGTCGACGTTGATGTTGGCCTCGGCCAGCGGGCCGAAAATGGTCGCCACCGCGCCGGGACGGTCGGCAATGCGCGTCAGGGTGACCTTGGCGTCGTTCTTGTCGGCGGCAATGCCGGTGATCAGCTGACGTTCCATTTCCAATCCTTCCAGTTCCCCGATCAGTTCATCCTCGCTGACGATCATCGTGCCGGGGATGCTGTCCGCCGGCGGCGCGTCGTCGTCGATGAAGGATGACAACACCTGCACCCGCACGCCTTCCTTCATGGCGAGGCTGACCGAACGGGTCTGCAGGACCTTCGAGCCGACCGAGGCCAGCTCGAGCATTTCCTCGAACGTCACGTTCTTGAGCTTGCGCGCCTTGGCGACGATGCGGGGGTCTGTGGTATAGACGCCGTCGACGTCGGTATAGATGTCGCAGCGGTCGGCCTTCACCGCCGCCGCCACGGCCACCGCCGAGGTGTCGGAACCGCCACGGCCCAGCGTGGTCACGCGGTTGTCGGCCGTAAGCCCCTGAAAACCGGGAATAACGGCGATCTCGCCCGCGGCCATCGAGGCGAGCAGGGCTTCGGAATCGATCGTTTCGATGCGCGCCTTGGCATGGGCGTCGTCGGTGCGGACGGGCAATTGCCAGCCCAGCCACGAACGCGCCTTGCAGCCCAGCGCCTGGAGATGCATGGCCAGCAGCCCCGACGTCACCTGTTCGCCGCTGGCGACGACGACGTCGTATTCCGCTGGATCATAAAGGGGATTGGCCTCGCGGCAGAAATTGACGAGGCGGTCGGTCTCTCCGGCCATCGCCGAAACCACCACCGCCACTTCGTGCCCGGCCGCCTGCTGGCGCTGCACGATCCGCGCGACACGGCGGATGCGCTCGGTGCCGGCCATCGACGTGCCGCCGAATTTCATCACGATCCGGGCCAAGGGGGTACTCCTGCCTGTGGGCGCATGGCATTGCGCAACAATCTTGCCCGCACAGCCCCTCGCCGTGCGGCGGGCGTCCTGTTAGGGATGCGTCATGAGCAATGCAACACCCTCGGCACTCGCGCCCACCATTCGCCCGGAGGAGGCGGCGCATTTCGGCAAGCTCGCGCAGGACTGGTGGAACCCGAAGGGCTCCTCGGCCATGCTGCACCGTCTCAACCCGGTGCGGCTGGGCTTCATCCGAAACGCCATCGATTCGCATTTCGGTACCAGTCCCCGCTCGCTTAAGCCATTGGCGGACCGGCGCGCGCTGGATGTAGGCTGCGGCGCCGGTCTGCTATGCGAACCGCTTGCCCGCATGGGCGCGGCGGTTACGGGCGTCGACGCGGCGGCAGAGAACGTCGCGGCGGCGCAGGCCCATGCGGCGGGCGGTGGCCTGGCCATCACCTATCGCCTGGGCGAGATCGGCGTACTGGACCTTGCCGGTTTCGACCTCGTCACCGCTATGGAGGTGATCGAGCACGTGGCCGACAAACCGGCCTTCGTCGCGGCGCTGGCGGCAGCGCTGGCCGAAGACGGGCTGATGGTCCTGTCCACCCCCAACCGCACAGCCGCAGCACGCCTGCTGCTGGTGGAAGGGGCGGAAACGCTGGGCATGGTGCCCCGCGGTACGCACCACTGGGACGATTTCGTCACCCCGGTGGAATTGCACGACCTGCTCTCCGAAGCAGGCCTGGTCATGGGTAATCCAATCGGTATCGCTTACAGTCCGACCAAGGGTTTGCACCTGTCGGATAATCTCGCACTCAATTACATAGTCACGGCAAGAAAGGGCTGATTCCATGGCCGAACGCTTCGAACGGCACAAACAACCCTGGACTGCTGATGAAATACATAAGCTACACACACTCGCAAAGAAGGGCATGGCGCTGAAGGCTATCGCCAAGGCGCTCACCCGCAGTGAGGAATCGGTGAAAATTCGGGCCAAGAACGATGGCCTGGGTATTGTGAAACTGCGCTAGACGCTCAGGGCGGCAGCGGTTTGGCGAGAGCCCAGACCTTCCAGCCGGCAAGAGCCGTGACGGGCAGGAACGGGTTGACGTGCAAGACGCGCGGGAGCAGTTCCGTGTGGGTCTTGTGGCGAAACAGGCTGCTCCAGAGCGACGCCCCCAGCGTTCCACGAAGGAACGCCAGATGCACGAAGGTGCCCTCGCTGATGCGCGAACGCCTTGCGCGGGCTTTCCATTTCAGGATGCCGAACAAGGCCACGACCAGCATGGACAACGCTACGAGCGCCTTCGCGAGGAAGGCTGGCGTCAGCAGCAGCGCGATGATTGCAGTAGTCATAAGCGGCATGGTAACCGCATATGGTTAACAATCGGTTTTCCGGGATTTCCGGGCGCCGCGTCACGCGCCCGAAGGCAGGAACTTTTCCACCAGTTCGCGCGCCAGCCGGGCGGGGCGGTGCGTCACCGCGTCCACGCAGCACCAGCTTGAGCGGACTTCGGCCAGCACGTCCTCGCCGCGCTTGATCACGGTTTCGTAGAAGGCCTTGGCGCCCTGCACCTTTTCCAGCACGACATGCGCGATCACCGTATCGTCAAGGAAAGTCGGCCGGCGATAGGTGATCTCGTGCTTGAGCGCGACCCACAGGTGCCGCGCCACCGCTTCCGCCGGGGCCAGCGCCTGCCAGTGGTCGATCACCGCCTCCTGCACCCATTTCAGGTAGCTGGCGTTGTTGACGTGGCCCATGAAGTCGATGTCCGCCGGATCGACGTTGATCGCATAAAGGTGCGGGTGGATGGGATTCGCGTTATTCACAAGAATGTAGATAACACGAATCGCGCGAGTCCAACAGAGCCGCGCGCCACTCTTTATCGCGCCGGCGCATTCGCCCCGGCGCGGCGCAACGCTTCCTCGATCGCCGCCACTGCCTGCGCCTCGCGGAACGGCCAGGCACCCGCGATCCGGCGATAGGGCACGCCCGCGCGCACCAGCATGTCCTCGGCGATCGCGGCGAAGCGCGCGCGCTTCTCTTCGGTGCCGAAAAAGCGCGTGCCGTCGGCCACCCACGGCACGTCCGGCTCGAACAGCAGGTAGAGATCCGCCTTGGGATAGGCCAGCAGCGCCTCGGGCACGGCATCGAACAGCATCTGCGCCCAGGCCGCCGTCATCAGCGGATCGGTATCCAGCACCAGCACCTGCGGCTGGAGCAGCGCCGCCCCCCGCACTGCCCGGTCGTGCCCCTCGGCGATCTCCAGCAGGTCGTCCATGGTCAGTTCCAGCCCCATGGTTTCGCAGAACGAACGCCCGTATTCGGGCACCCACGGCCAGCCGAACCGCTTGCGCAACCGGTCAGCCAGCACCGACTTGCCGGTGCTTTCGGCGCCATGAAAACAGACCTGGATCACGCAAACACCTCATTCCCCGCCGGCCGCCGGGCCGCGCCGATCCACGCGCGCAGGCCCACAGCCGACATCACCAGAAACGCGCCGTACAACGCCGCCAGCAGCGGCAGCCCCCGCGCCAGATAGAGCGCGATCGAAACCACGTCGATCGCGATCCACAGCACCCAGTTCTCGATCCGGCGAAACGACAGCAGGAACTGCGCGGAGATGCTCGCCCCCGTCACCGCCGAATCCGCGAAGGGCAGCGCGGCGTTGGTGAAGCGGTGCATCGCCCAGCCCAGCGACAGGCTGAGCGCCGCTGTCACCCCGGCCCAGGCGATCCGCTGGCGCGCGCTCATCCAGCCGACCGGCACGCCATCTTCCTCGCCGCCTTTCGCCCGGCTCCACAGCCACCAGCCCCAGCCGTTGACCACGAAGAAGAACGCCTGCAGCCCGGTTTCGCCATAGAGCCGCGCGCGGAACAGCACGAAGGCCGTGGCCGTCACCATCGCCATGGCGGCGGGGAAGTTCCACACCGACCGCCGCACCAGCAGCGCGATGTTGATCAGGCCCAGAACGGCGGCCAGGGCCTCCACAGGATTCACCGGCGCGCGCCGCTCAGCCCAGCGCCGCCGCCCATTCGGCGTCCTTGAATCCCACCAGCAGCCCGCCGGGATATTCCACGATCGGCCGCTTGATGGTCGAGGTATGCTCCGCCATCAGCGCCACCGCCTTGCCCTCGTCGAGATCGGCCTTCACCGCATCGTCCAGCTTGCGAAAGGTCGTGCCCGCCTTGTTGAGCACCTTGTCCAGCCCCGCCTGCGCCACCCATCCCGCGATCCGTGCCGGGTCCGCGCCCTGCTTCTTGTAGTCGTGGAACGTATAGGGGATGCCCCGCGCCTCCAGCCACACACGCGCCTTCTTCACCGTGTCGCAGTTGGGGATTCCATAAACCGTCAGAGCCACGCGCCGATCCTTTGCGTCAGACTTTCCAGTCCCTTAGCGTCGATCGGCAAGGGCGGCAAACGGCGTGACTGCGGATGCGGCGCCGTGCCCCTATCCCCCGTCCCGGCAGAAGCGCCGCGTGCGGGTGGGGTTGCCGGCGTAGAGCGTGTAATCCTGGTAGTAGGCGTCGCGCGAACGCCCCTGCACCTCGATGTGCGCCACCTGCCGGCGCCAACCCAGCGCGGCCTCCTCGCTTTCCCATTCGGACAGCGCCAGCACCTCGCCATCGTCGGCGTGATAGCTCTTGAACGAGACGAAGCCGAGCTGCGTGCGCGCCAGGCGCTCCATGCGCGCGGCATCGACGGCATAGGCATCGGCATCGATGTCGGCGCGCTTGCGGTTGCGGAAAACGACGATGAACATGCGCGCTTTCTAACAGAATGTTACCAAAATGGGCGCAAATTCTGCGATAGCCGCAAAGTGCGGGCGTGAATATCGCAGACGAGCAGGCCGGCATGGACTTTTCCGGCGAATCCCGACAAAGCCGCAGCCCATGAGCCTGAACAGCTTCGGACACGTCTTCCGCTTCACCACCTGGGGGGAAAGCCATGGCCCCGCGCTTGGCGCGGTCGTCGACGGGTGCCCGCCGGGCATCCCGCTGACCGAGGCGGACATCCAGCCGTTCCTCGACGCGCGCCGCCCCGGCCAGTCGCGCTTCACCACGCAGCGGCAGGAGCCGGACCAGGTCCGCATCCTTTCGGGCGTGTTCGAAGGCCGCACCACCGGCACCCCGATCAGCCTGATGATCGAGAACGTGGACCAGCGCTCGAAGGACTATGGCGATGTCGCCAAGGCCTATCGCCCCGGCCATGCCGACTATGCCTATGACGCCAAGTACGGCTTCCGCGATTATCGCGGCGGCGGGCGGTCCTCCGCGCGCGAAACCGCCGCGCGCGTGGCGGCGGGCGCGGTGGCGCGCAAGGTGCTGGACGGCGTGGCGATCACCGGCTGGGTCAGCGAAATCGGCGGCGACGCGATCGATCCCGCCCGGTTCGATGCGGCGGAAATCGGCCGCAATCCGTTCTTCTGCCCCGACGCCGAAGCCGCCGCGCGCTGGGAAAAGCGGGTGGACGAGGCGCGCAAGGCCGGCTCCTCGCTGGGCGCGGTGGTCGAATGCGTGGCCACCGGCGTGCCCGCCGGCTGGGGCGCGCCGCTCTATGCCAAGCTCGACGCCGAACTCGCCCACGCAATGATGGGAATCAACGCGGTGAAGGGCGTGGAAATCGGCGATGGCTTCGCCGCCGCGCGCAACACCGGCGAAGGCAACGCCGATCCGATGCGCCCCAAGCGGCCGGACGAGGGCAACGCCGGCCCGGCGTTCCTCGCCAACCATGCCGGGGGCGTGGCCGGCGGCATTTCCACCGGCCAGCCCGTGGTGGTGCGCGTGGCGTTCAAGCCCACCTCGTCGATCCTCACCCCCATGCCCACGATCACGCGCGAGGGCGCGGCGACCGAGCTGTTCACCAAGGGCCGCCACGATCCGTGCGTGGGCATTCGCGGCGTGCCGGTGGTGGAAGCGATGATGGCGCTGGTGCTGGCCGACCAGAAACTGCTGCACCGCGCGCAGACCGGGCGTTGAAGCGGCAGAGACCCGCTTCCCCCCTCCCCGTTATCCCTAGCCTTGCCCGGTATCCCACTGGAATTGCGGGAAAATCGGGGTCCCGGATCACGTCCGGAGTGACGGCGGCGGAACCGTTACGAGACGGCCAAATGAAACCTACCGCCCCTGCCATTCCGGCGCGCGCTTTTCGGCAAAGGCGCGCGGCCCTTCGGCGGCGTCGGCGCTGTTGAACCACGTTCCGAACGCGGGATAGCGCGACTGGTTGGCCAGCGCGGCGGCAAGGCTTGGCTCGTCCAGCCCGCGCAGCACCGCCTGCTTGGACGCGCGGATCGACAGCGGCGCGCCCTTCAGGATCGCCGCCACCCAGCGCTCCACCGCCGCTTCCAGGTCGCCATCTGGCACCACTTCGGTCACGAAGCCCAGCCGCTCGCCCTCGCGCGCGTCGACCCGGCGCGAGGCCAGGATCATGCCCATTGCCTGCTTCAGCCCGATCTGGCGAGCCAGCCGGTGCACGCCGCCGCCCAGCGCCACCGCGCCCACCAGCGGTTCGGGCAGGCCGAAGCCGGCGCTTTCCGCCGCGATGATGATGTCGCAGGCCAGCGCCAGTTCGAATCCGCCGCCCAGGGCCAGGCCGTTGACCGCCGCAATGATCGGCTTGTCGCAATCGAACCGTTCGATCAGCCCGGCATAGCCATGCGCCGGATAGGACTTGTATCCTTCCGCCACCACGGATTTCAGATCGCTGCCGGCGCAAAAGGCGCGGCCCGCGCCCGTCACCACGCAGATCCACTGTTCGGGATCGGCGGCGAAGGCGTTGAAGGCCTGCTCCAGTTCCTCGTGCATCGCGGCGTTGATGGCGTTCAGCACCTCCGGCCGCGCCAGTTCGATGCGCGTCACCCGCCCGCGCTGCTCCACCCTGATATGCTGCATCCCATCCCTCTTTCATGACTTTCGCGGCGCAACCTATGCACCTTTGTCGTGGATGAACACCCGCCGATGGCGTTGCGGGGGGCGGATACGGCCGTTAGTCTCGCCTGCAACAACTGCAACGACATTTCAGCGGGAGCGATCGTCCCTTGGCCAAGCGCCTTACCCTCTACATCGTGATCGGCATGATCGCCGGCATTCTCGTCGGCTACGCGCTCAACCGCGCCTACCCCGCCAGCGATCCGTCGCTGGCCTTCTATGCCGATCTGCTGAAGCTGCTGCCCGAGATTTTCCTCCATCTTATCAAGATGATCATCGCGCCGCTGGTCTTCGCCACGCTGGTCAGCGGCATCGCCGGCATGGGCGATAGCGCCGCGCTCGGCCGGATCGGCGGACGCGCGCTCGGCTGGTTCATCACCGCCAGCCTCATCTCGATCGGGCTGGGTCTGGTGCTGGTCAACCTGTTCAAGCCCGGCGTCGGCCTCGCGTTCGAGGCGGCGGGGCCGGTCAAGGACCTGGCGACGGCGGACTTCACGCTGCGCCACTTCATCCTCGCCGTGTTCCCCACCAGCATCATCGATGCCATGGCCCGCAACGACGTGCTGCAAGTGCTCGTTTTTTCGCTGTTTTTCGGCGTCGCGCTGTCGGCACTGGGCAAGAAGGGCACGATGATCGTCGAAGGGTGCGACGCGCTGGCGCAAGTCATGCTCACGATCACCGATTACGTGATGCGCCTTGCCCCGCTCGCCGTGTTCGGCGCGCTCGCCGCGGTGATCGCCACCAAGGGCCTTGGCATCGTCGTCACCTACGGCGTGTTCGTCAGCGAGTTCTACTTCGGCCTGCTGCTGCTCTGGACGCTGCTGTTCGCGATGGGCACCGCGTTTCTGGGCAAGCGCGCGCTGCTGCTCGCGCGCTATATCCGCCAGCCGGTGCTGCTCGCCTTCTCCACCGCCAGTTCGGAAAGCGCGCTGCCCAAGCTGTTCGAACAGCTCGACCGCTTCGGCGTGCCGCGCCGCATATCGGGCTTCGTGCTGCCGCTGGGCTACAGCTTCAACCTCGACGGGTCGATGATGTACACCAGCTTCGCCACGATGTTCATCGCGCAGGCTTACAACATCCCGCTCTCCGCCGGGCAGCAGATCGCCATGCTGCTGACGCTGATGGTCACGTCGAAGGGCATCGCCGGCGTGCCGCGCGCCAGCCTGGTGGTGATCGCGGCCACGCTCACGCAGTTCGGCCTGCCGGTGGAAGGCGTGGCGCTGCTGCTCGGCGTCGATACCTTCCTCGACATGGGGCGCACCGCCACCAACGTCGTCGGCAACGCGGTGGCGACTTCGGTCATCACCAAGTGGGAAGGCATGTTGCAGCCGCCGCTCGATCCCGATGCCGAAGCGCCGATGCCCCCGCACGACACGCCGGAACACGGGCGGAAGGGGCTGAATCTCGATCCGGATCAGTAGGCCGGACGCGGACGGCAAAATCCGCGCGCCTCGGGTACTCGTCATTGCGAGGGGCAAAGCCCCGCGGCAATCCAGGGTGGCGCGCGCGGCGCTGGATTGCTTCGCTCGCGCTCGCAATGACGAGCAAAAGCGCTTCAGGATTTCGCGCAGAGTCCGCAAAGGGCGCGGAGAACCGCAAAGCGCCATTCCGTCATCCCGGACTTGATCCGGGATCCCGCTTGTCGATGCCCGGACTCACGAAGAACAAGCCCCGGATCGAGCAAAAAGTTACGTAACGGAAAGGGTGAGGTGACGTTACGCGACGTGCCCCGGCTTCAAATCGCGCGCCACAAACTACTGAAAACCCTACTTTTTCAGCTTCTTGGCCAGCTCCACCGGCTGGAAGCTGCCCAGCCCGCACGATCCGCGTGGACCACCGCCACCGCCCGTGGCGATCACCGTGATGATGTCGGTGTTGCACAGCTGCGAAAGCGAGGTCGCGTAGCTGAACGCCCGCTCGAAGCCGAGCGAATTGCAGCGATAGGGCAGCGTGTTGCGATACCACTTGTTGCCGGCCGTGCGGAAGTCGATCGTCCAGTCGTCGCGCACCTGGCTTTCGCGAATCGTGACGAGCGGAATGCAGCTTACCGCCGGGCCGGTGGGCGTGGCGGCGGGCACATCGCGCCGGTGGCCGTCGATGGCGGTAGTGCCGGCGGCCATTCCCATCGAACCGCCGATCGCGGTGGCGGCGGCGATGGCCAAAACCAGGCCGGCGGCGGCGAATCCCTTGCGCTTCATGCCGTGCTCTCCTTGCTTGCCCGCGTTCCCTTGCGCGCGGCCGGCTTCTTCGCGGAGTCGGGCTTCACGCCCTTGGCCGGAGTTTTCGCCTTGTAGGCGCAAAGGTCAATCACCGGGCAGCGCCAGCATTCGGGCGTGCGCGCCTTGCAGATATAGCGCCCGTGCAGGATCAGCCAGTGGTGCGCGCCCACGCGGAACGGCTGCGGCACCTTCTTTTCGAGCTGCTTCTCCACCGCCAGCGGCGTCTTGCCCTTCGCCAGCCCGGTGCGGTTGCCCACGCGGAAGATATGCGTGTCGACCGCGAACATCTCCGCGCCGAACGCGCAGTTCATCACGACATTGGCGGTCTTGCGGCCCACGCCGGGCAGTTCGGTCAGCTTGTCGCGGTCGGCCGGCACCGCGCCGCCGTAATCGCGCACCAGGATTTCGGACAGCGCGATCACGTTCTTGGCCTTGGCGTTGAACAGGCCGATCGTCTTGATGTGCTGCTTCAGCCCCTCTTCGCCCAGTTCCACCATCGCCTGCGGCGTCTTCACCGCGCGGAACAGCGCGCGCGTGGCCTTGTTGACGCCCACGTCGGTCGCCTGCGCGGAGAGCACCACCGCCACCAGCAGCTGATAGGTATTGCCGAACTCCAGTTCGGTCTGCGGATCGGGGTTGGTCTCCGCCAGCCGCCGGAAGAACTCGAAGATCGCGTCCTTCTTCAAAGCCCCAGCACCTCCGGCATGGTATAGCGCCCGGCCCCGCGCCCGATCAGCCATTCCGCCGCGCGCACCGCGCCCCGGGCGAAAATCGCCCGGTTTTCCGCGAGATGCGACAGCGAAAGGCGCTCGTTGTCGGCCAGGAAATGCACGGTGTGGTCGCCCGCCACGGTGCCGCCGCGCAAGCTTGCGAAGCCGATCGTGCCCGCTTCCCGCGCGCCGGTGATGCCGTCGCGCCCGCGCACCGCTTCCTCCGCCAGCGTCACGGCGCGGCCCTTCGCCGCCGCCTCGCCCAGCAGCAGCGCGGTGCCCGAAGGCGCGTCCACTTTCATGCGGTGGTGCGTCTCGACGATCTCGATGTCCCAGTCCTCGCCCAGCCGGCTTGCCGCCTCGCGCACCAGATGGGCCAGCAGCGTCACGCCCAGCGAGGTATTGCCGGTCTGGAGCACGGCCACCGCATCGGCCGCCGCGTCGCACAGGAAATGGTGGCGTTCCTCCAGCCCCGTGGTGCCGACCACGATCGGCACGCCCGCCGCCACGGCGGCGTCAAGATTGCCTTCGAGCGCGGCGGGGGCCGAGAAATCGACCAGCACGTCGCTCGCCTGCGCCAAGGCCAGCGCATCGCCGCCCCGGTCGATTCCGCCCGCAAGGTCATGCCCCGCCGCCGCCACCGCCGCGCGCAGCGCCTGCCCCATGCGTCCTTCACTGCCGATAATTCCGATTCTGGCCATGGCTCACCCCGTTTGCGCGGAGCTTCATGGGCGCGATCAGCGCCATCCGCAATATCGTGATCCGCACCGGCGCGGGCCTTTTCGCCGATTACGGACAGCGAGTCCGCGCATCCCGGGCATCCGCTGGCGGCTTATAGTAATTCCATTATATCAATTATATAGAAGGACTCGGAGTCACGATCCCGGAACCGTCGCCGCACACACGGCCACCTTGCAGACGGTTTGTTAACCACGCCGATCTATACATCGCCCATCGCACTTATCGAATCACGGCAATTCATCGCAGTAACGGCCCAAGCGGCTCGATTTTGCCTACCTCGCGGATTGAGAGGGGCGAGACTTGGATGTTGGACCTCCTCGGGGCAGGATGACCCTGTGCAGGTATTGGTCTCGTTTCACACGCAATTCAGCCAAACGCCTCCCGATGCGGTTTGGCTTGTCGAGAGCCCTCATAACCGTGCGTGGTTCAATCTGCACCATGACGAAGTCGATGCGAATAGCGCGATCTTCCGGAATTGGTGCAACCCAATGGACATAATCTGGACCGTCATCGATCATCATCCGACCTGGGAGCAAATCGTCGTCGAGGGGCTTCCCCTGACGCTCGACCTGGCGGAATCGGTTGATCGGTATGGTGAGGTACTTGCCTCAGGAGACGGCTTCACAATCACGTCGATGAAGGACAATAGCCATTAGTCGCGAACGATCGCGTTTGCCCGTATCAGGAATTTGGGAGCACGAGCGTTCCTGATTCGGAGATCCTGACTCCCAGATGGCAGCCATACAGAACATCGTCATCCTGACAGGCGCGGGCATTTCCGCCGAAAGCGGCATCGATACCTTCCGCGGTGCCGGCGGGCTGTGGGACAACCACCGGGTCGAGGACGTTGCCACGCCCGAGGCCTTCGCGCGCGATCCCGATCTGGTGCTGCGCTTCTACGACATGCGCCGCGCCGCGATCCAGACGCGCGAGCCCAATGCCGCGCATCACGCGCTCGCCCGGCTGGACCGGGAATGGCGGGGCAACCTGCTGATCGTGACGCAGAACGTGGATGATCTCCACGAGCGGGGCGGCGCGCGGAGAGTGCTCCACATGCACGGCGAGCATCTCAACGCCTGGTGCACCGCCTGCGACGCGCGCCCGCGCTGGACCGGCCCGCTGGTCCACCGTCCGCCCTGCCCAGACTGCGGCGCCCCGGCGCTGCGGCCGGACATCGTGTGGTTCGGCGAGATGCCCTATCGCATGGAGGAGATTTACGACGCGCTGCGCGCGGCGGACCTGTTCGTCTCGATCGGCACCTCGGGCGCGGTCTATCCCGCCGCCGGCTTCGTGCGCAACGCGCGCGATCTGGGCGCGGCGACGCTGGAGCTCAACCTCGAACGTTCGCAAGGGTCCGGCTGGTTCGACGAAAGCCGGCTCGGCCCGGCGACCGAACTGGTCCCGGCCTGGGTGGACGAACTGCTGGGCTGATTTTCTCTGCTTTTATTCAGTTGCTTACGCCGCCAACAAAGGTCGAGAGCGAAAAGCCCACCCCGCTGCGACTAACGCCGCCTGTGGCGGCGCAAGTCTCGCTCCCCTCCCGCTTGCGGGAGGGGCTGGGGGTGGGAAGCCCCGCGCACGCGTCCCTTGCGCGAACCCTACCGAACGCCCCCACACCCCCGGCATTCCGGGTCTTTCGCGATGCGCATCGCGCGCAGCGAGGGCTTGAGGCCGTCGAACACGTGCAACTGGCCCCACTGCGGATCGCCGAGCGAGGCCACGCCTTCCAGCAGCGCGCGCAGGGCGTGCATCGCCCCGAACGCGCCGACCATGCCCACCATCGCGCCCAGCACGCCCAGATCGGCGCAGGAATCGCAGTCCTCGGCATCGAAGGCGTCGCCCACGAAGCAGCGGTAGCAGGAATGCCCTTCGCGATGGCCGGCGAAGTTCGCCACCTGCCCCTGGAAGCGGCCTAGCGCGGCGCTGGTAAGCGGAATGCCCGCCGCCACGCAGGCGTCCGACACCGCCAGCCGCGTGGCGAAGTTGTCGCAGCCATCGAGCACGAGGTCCGCGCCGGCGATCAGTTCCGCCGCGTTGCCCCGGTCGATCCGCGTCACGCGCACGTCAAAATTGATTGCGGGATCAAAGGCTTGAAGCCACTCGCCCGCCACCTCGGCCTTCGGCCGCCCGATCGCGGCGGGGGTGAAGATCGTCTGCCGCTGGAGGTTCGACGCCTCGATCACATCGTCGTCGATCAGCGTGAAGCGCCCGATTCCCGCGCCCGCCAGGTACTGCAGTGCGGGCGAGCCGATTCCGCCCAGCCCCACCAGCACGACGTGCGAACGCACCAGCTTCGCCTGCCCCGCGCCGCCCACGTCGGGCAGCACGATATGGCGAGCGAAGCGGTCCAGTCTGTCCGGCGCCAGCGTCATGCCGCGAACCCGGCGGTCAGGCCGCCTCGGCCTTGCTGCCCGCCAGCTCCAGGTTGAGCATTTCCGCCAGCAGGAACGCCAGTTCCAGCGATTGCCCGGCGTTGAGGCGCGGATCGCAATGCGTGTGATAGCGGTCCGCCAGCCCTTCCTGCGTGATCGCGATCGCGCCGCCGGTGCATTCGGTCACGTCCTTGCCGGTCATCTCGATGTGGATGCCGCCGGCATGGGTGCCTTCCGCGCGGTGGACGGCGAAAAAGCCCTTCACTTCGGTCAGGATGCGGTCGAACGGACGGGTCTTGTAGCCGTTGTCCGCCTTGATCACGTTGCCGTGCATCGGATCGCAGCTCCACACCACCGGATGCCCTTCGCGTTTCACCGCGCGCACCAGCGCCGGCAGGCCGGCTTCGACCTTGTCGTGCCCGAAGCGGCTGATCAGCGTGATCCGGCCCGCCTCGCGCGCGGGGTTCAGCGTGTCGAGCAGGCGCAGCAGCGCGTCCGGCGCCAGGCTCGGCCCGCACTTCATGCCGATGGGGTTGCCCACGCCGCGCAGGAACTCGACATGCGCGGACCCGTCGAACCGCGTGCGGTCGCCGATCCACAGCATGTGCGCGCTGGTGTCGTACCAGTCGCCGGTCAGCGAATCCTGCCGCGTCATCGCCTGTTCGTACTGCAGCAGCAGCGCTTCGTGGCTGGTGTAGAAGCTGGTGCCCTGCAACTGCGGCACGCTCGACGGATCGACGCCGCACGCCTGCATGAAGTCCAGCGCCTCGCCGATCTTGTCGGCCATTTCGGTGAACTTCGCGGCCCACGGGCTGCGTCCGACGAAATCCAGCGTCCACTGGTGGACCTGGCGCAGGTTGGCATAGCCGCCGCCGGCAAAGGCGCGCAGCAGGTTCAGCGTCGCCGCCGACTGGCTATAGGCGCGCAGCATCCGGTCGGGATCGGGAATCCGCGATTCGGGCGTGAAATCGATGCCGTTGATGTTGTCGCCCAGGTAGCTCGGCAGCTCCACGCCGCCCTGCACTTCCACCGGCGAGGAACGCGGCTTGGCGAACTGCCCGGCCATGCGGCCCACTTTCACCACCGGCTGCTTGCTGGCGAAGGTCAGCACCACCGCCATCTGCAGCAGCACGCGGAACGTGTCGCGAATCGTGTTCGGATGGAACTCGGCAAAGCTTTCGGCGCAGTCGCCGCCCTGGAGCAGAAAACCCTTGCCCGCGCCCACTTTCGCCAGATCGGCCTTCAGCGCGCGTGCTTCGCCCGCAAAGACCAGCGGCGGAAAGCTCGTCAGGGTCGTCTCGACCTCGCCCAGCTTTTCGGCATCGGGATAAGCCGGCATGTGCCGCGCTTCTTGTCCCCGCCATGAATCCGCAGTCCAGTTGCTTGCCACGTTTCCTTCCTTTCAAGGGGCGGGGCCATACGCCTCCCTGTGGACAATTGCAAAGGAACCGTTGCGATCACCGCGATGGGCTTCTGGTCCATTCCGGAAGCCGGTTACGGAGCCTTCTTTTCCGGCACCACTTCCAGCCGCCAGCTCTGGTCCTTGCGCAGATAGCGCGCGGCCATGGCCTGCATCCGTTCGGGCGTGGTCTGGCTGTAATCGGACAGGATCGAGCGCAAGTCGGCGAACTTCTGCGGCTCGGTCGCCCCGCCTTCGAGCTGGAACATGTAGAAGCCGTTGCCCGTGCTGGCGCGCGTGATGAGCTGCTTGAGCGGTTCGGTCACGCGCGCAATCTCGTCGGCGGTGGGCGGCGTCGCGACCAGATCGGCCGCGATCTTGTCGGCGGCGGCGAAAAACGCGGGCAGATCCTGCGGGCGCAGCTGCACCGTGGCGGCGAGGTAACCGCCGGTGGGCAGGTCCAGCGGCCAGGTGGACGCCACCTGCGGGGCATAGCTCGCCCCGATCTTCTCGCGCATCTCGTCGAACAGGCGGTTGTTGATGATCTGCGCCAGCAGTTCGAGCTGGCGCGATTCGTGGACGCCGGCGCGGCCGCCACCGGTCGGCCAGGCGACCAGCGCGGCGGCGGTATTGGCATCGCCGCGATGCGTCAGCACCAGCGGCTCGTCGTTGTGCGCGGGGATGTGCGGCGCCAGCGTGGAGGCGGGCGCCGGATCGCGCTTCGGCAGCGCGCCGAAGGTCTTTTCCAGCGCGGCGATGGCGTCCTCGCGCTTGAAATCGCCGAACATGTCGATCTCGATCGGCCCCTGCTTCAGCAGCGGTTCCCACACCTGGCGGAAGCCGTCGGGCGTCGCCTTGTCGAGTTCGGCGGGCGTGGGCACGGCATAGCGCGGATCGCGGTTCTTGAGCAGCCAGTTGGCGTCGCGCGTCAGCACCGACTGGGGCGACGCGGCATAGCTTTCGTACTGCAACCGCGCCGCCGCGCGCGCGCGCAGCACCGGGTTCGCGTCCCAGCGCGGCATGGCCAGCTTGCCCGCCATCAGGTAGAGCTGGTCGGCCATGTCCGCCGGGCGCGTATCGGCCGTCATCGTGAAATCGGTATCGTCGATGTCGAAGTTGAGGCTCAGCTTGCGGCCCGTGGCCAGCCGGTCCAGGTCCTCGCGGCTCAGGTTGCCGAAGCCGCTGTCCATCAGCGCCGCTTCCGCCAGCGGGCCATAGACCGCGTCCTTCGGATCGATCGCGGCATAGCCGCCGCCGAAGCGCGCTTTCATGATGATCCGGCCCGGTTCGGCGTCGTTGGGCCACAGCAGCACCTTGACCCCGTTGGAGAGTTCGAGCTGCTCGATCTCGAGAATGCCGGTCTTCTGCGCCGACGCCACCGTGCCCGGCGTGCCGATCGGCGGCAGGTCGGCGAACTTGATGGTCGAGGCGGCCAGCCGGCTGCCCTTGGCGGCATCGACCGGCGCCAGCAGCGCGGTGCGCAGGTCGGCGGCGGTCGCGTCGCTGGCCGATGGCGTGATCAGCACCGGCCGCACCACCGTGCCGGTGAACAGCGTGCGCGTGTGCTGGAGCACGGCGGCCGGCGTGAACAGCGGAATGCTGCTCTTGAACACGTTATAGACCGTTTCGGGCGACGCCACCGTCTCGCGGATGTCCACCGCGTTGACGATGTCGTCGGCCAGCTTCGATCCGGCAAGCGTTTCCTGCGTTTCCACCGGAACCTTGAAGGCCACGTCGAACTCGGCGACCTCGCGCGCGATCTCTTCCTTGCTCGGCGGCGTGGTCAGCGCGTCGGCGATCACCGCGCGCACGTCGCGCACCGCCGCCTTCCAGTCGTCGCCCAGCGGCGTGACGTTGACGATCGTGGCGTCGGTGGAGCGCGAGATGTCCTGCTGTTCCACCGAGGCCGCCAGGAAACTGCCGCCCGCGCGCGCCTTCGCCTCCAGCCGGCGGTTGATCAGCGCCATCGCCAGCCGGTCGACCATCAAGCCCTGGTTATAGGGGATCGTGTCGTTGACCTTCACCCACGGGCGCAGGATCGCGTAGTTGAAGATGCGCGGCAGGTCCGGCTCCACCAGCACGCGCGCATCACCCACCGGGTTCTTCGGATCGGCCCCGGCGGGGGCCGCCGGCTTGCCGAAATCGGGTTGCGCCGGCTTGGGGCCGGTCCCCTTCCACGGGCCGAACCATTGGGTGATCTCCGCGATCAGCGCCTGGGGATCGGCATCGCCGGCGACCACGATCACCGCGTTGTCGGGCCGGTACCACTTGTCGTGGAACGCCTTGACGCTCTCGGACGTCGCCGCCTGCAGGGTCTCCACCGTGCCGATCGGGGACCGCGCGGCCAGCAGCTGCCCCTTGAAGAACAGCTCGCGCGTGCCGTCCAGCGCGCGGGCCTGCGCGCCCGAGCGTTCGCGCATTTCGGCGAGCACGATGGGCACTTCGGTCTTCACCCCCTGCGGCGTGAAGATCGGTGCGGTGATCATGCCCGAAAGCAGGCGGAAGGTTTCGTCCAGCTTGGGCGGCGTGGCATCGGGAATGTCGAGCTTGTAGACCGTCTGCGTCGCGGTGGTCTCGGCATTGGTATCGCTGCCGAAGGTCGCGCCCAGCCGCTGCCAGGTCGGCACCGCCTCGCCCGACTTCAGGTACTTCGAATCGCGGAAGGTCAGGTGCTCGATCAGGTGCGCGAAACCGCGCTGGCTGTCTGTCTCGTAAAGCGAGCCGGCATCGACCAGCACGCGGATCGAAACCTGCCCCGGCGGCACCCCGTTGCGGCGCACGGCATAGCGCAGCCCGTTGGGCAGTTCGCCGAAGATCCATTCCTTGTCCTGCGGCACGTCGCTGCCGCGATAGAGCCACGGCACCGGCGCTTTCGGCGCGGGCTTCGCCGCCGTGGCCGCGCGCCGGGCCGGAGCCCTTGCCTCGGCGACGGCACCTGTCAGCAGCAGGACGGGAAGGATCAGGCAGAGATGGCGGGCGCGCCGGGAGAAGGACGTCATCCCGCCTCTATAGGAAGCGCGCGGATGAAGGGCCAGTGAATAGGCTCACATGGCCGGTCAGGGTTGCGGCGCGGGGGCGGCGGCGCCCGGCGCGCCCTGCTGGGCCTGCGCCGCCTTGCGCATGGCTTCCACTTCGGCGGCGGACTTGTGGTCCACCAGCTCCACCTGGAACACCAGATCGGCGTTCGCCGGGATGTCGCCCGCGCCCTGCGCGCCATAGCCTTGCGCCGACGGCACGCACAGGCGGTAGATCGCGCCCTGCGGCAGCAGTTGCAGCCCTTCGGAAAAGCCCGGAATCACGCCACCCACGGGGAATGCGGCCTGCATCCCCTGATCGAACACCGCGCCCGTGGCGGCGATATAGCCGATGTAGTTGACCAGCACGAAATCGTCCTTGGTCGGCTTCGCGCCGTCGGCGGGCTTGAGCACGGTATAGCCCAGACCGGAGGCCGTCTTCATGGCGCAGGCGCGCTGGCTGGCCGGAATCACGGGATTGAGCGGCAGGGGGATGATCTGGCCCGCGGCGGCCGGCGCGGCGGGTGCCGCCGCCAAGGCGAATCCCGGCGCCAGCGCAAGGGCTATCGCGGCGAACGCGCGGCCGGCGGAAACGAAAAAGGCGGAGGGGCGCGGCGCGCGGGAGAAGGTGCTCATGCCGTCGCTATAAGGGCACGGGCTGGCGTCGAACAGTCGCGATTTGTCGCATATCGACCATCGGGATCGGGATTAAGACCTGCTTAACCATGGCCCGCCAGAAAGGCTTAACCACGTCATGGGAAAACCATGAAGCCCACAGCGAAGGCAGGAGCGAGTCGACCGGATGACGATCAGCAGCGATTATAGTTCTCCGGTCTGGGTCAATGGCTTTTCCTGCCGCAATTGTTCGGAAGTGGCGCTGGCCCAGAAGAACGTTGACCCCGCGAATCCGACGGCGGGGCCGTTCGGCGTCAACGATCCGAAGAAGGCCGATCGCAACGTTCTGTCGGCCGATCCGGCGCAGCATGATCGCATGAAGTCCATCCACCACGAGCTCCAGGCCTCGCAAGGGTCGACGATCAGCGCCGCCTACAGCGGCGTGGCCACGGTCGCGCCGGGGCAGTTCGTCAACGTCACGGCCTGAACGCAGGGCCGGAACCTCGCCGCCGACCGGACACCGGCCTCACGCCCAGGGCTTGACCCCCTCCGCCGCGCGCCTACATGCACATGTATGTTCATTGAAACCGAAACGACGCCCAACCCGGCCACGCTGAAGTTCCTGCCCGGCGAGCAGGTCATGCCGTCGGGCACGCGCGAATTCCTCTCCGAAGAGGAAGCCGCCGCGTCGCCGCTGGCCGAGGCGCTGTTCACGCTGGGCGATGTGACCGGCGTGTTCTTCGGCCGCGATTTCGTCTCGGTCACGATCGCGCCGGGATCGCAGTGGTCGGATGCCAAGCCGCAGGTGCTGTCGGTGCTGCTCGATCACTTCGTCAGCCAGGCCCCGCTGTTCGCGCCCGGCACCGCCGCCGGCATCGTCGTCCCCGGCGAGGAGGCGGAGGCGGACGTGGGGGACGATCCCGCCGATGCCGATGTCGTCGCGCAGATCCGCGAACTGATCGAAACCCGCATCCGCCCGGCCGTGGCCAACGACGGTGGCGACATCGTCTATCGCGGTTTCCGCGAAGGCGTGGTCTATCTGCAGATGCAGGGCGCGTGTTCGGGCTGCCCTTCGTCCACGGCCACGCTCAAGCACGGCATCGAAAGCCTGCTCAAGCATTACGTCCCCGAAGTCAGCGAAGTCCGCGCCGCCTGATCCGGATTCGCACGGCCGGTTGCGAACCCGAGACCCAGAATAACGCCCAGGAGCCTTCATGTCCCAACCGCTTGCCGATGCCGCGCTCGATCAGCTTTTCCGCAGCGCGCGCACCTATAACGGGTATCTCGACAAGCCGGTGACCGAAGCGCAGCTTCACGCGATCTGGGATCTGATGAAGATGGGGCCGACCTCGGCCAACCAGATGCCCGCGCGGCTGGTCTGGTGCGTCACGCCCGAGGCAAAGGAAAAGCTCGCCGCGCTGGCCGGCGGTACCAATCCCGACAAGATCCGGCAGGCCCCGGTCACCGTGATCATCGGCATGGACCTCGATTTCCACGAACAGCTCCCCTGGCTGTTCCCGCACGCCGACGCGAAAAGCTGGTTCGACGGCAACGAGCCGCTGCGCCAGATTTCGGCGATGCGCAATTCCACGCTGCAAGGCGGCTATTTCATCCTCGCCGCGCGCGCGCTGGGCCTGGATACCGGCCCGATGTCGGGCTTCGACAACGCCGCCGTCGACGCCGCGTTCTTCGCCGATACGCCGCGCGTGAAGTCCAACTTCATCTCCACGCTGGGCTATGGCGATCCCGCCACGATCTTCGAGCGCAGCCCGCGCCCGGATTTCGGGACGTTCAACACGATCGCCTGACCGGCTGACGCGCCCGGCGCCCTCCCCATGAGACGTCTCGTCATCGACAGCGCGACGGAAGACTGCTCGGTCGCGCTGTTCGACGGGGATGACCTGATCGCGGGCGAATGCCTCGCCCTGGGGCGCGGCCATGCCGAACGGCTGGTGCCGATGATCGCCGCGCTGCCCGGCAAGGGCCGCGCCGATGCGATCGCGGTCGATTGCGGCCCCGGCAGCTTCACCGGCATCCGCGTGGGCCTTGCCGCGGCGCGCGCGCTGGCGCTGGCCTGGGGCGCGCGGATCGAAGGCTTCGAAAGCCTGGCGCTGGTCGCCGCCATGGCGCGGCGCGATCATCCGCAAGCCGCCATCGATGTGGTCATGACCGGCGGGCACGGCGAATGGTTCTTCCAGTCGTTCGACGCGGAGGGCCGGCCGACCGAACCGGTGCTCTCGCTCGCGCCCGAAGACGCCGTGGCCCGCTCCGCCGCGCCGCTGGTCGCGGGCAGCCAGGCCGAAGCGGTGGCGGCGCGGCGCGGGGAAACCGGCGCGGCGCCCGTCGCGCTGGTGCTGCGGCCGGACGCGCGCGCCTTCGCGCTGCTGCCCGAACAGGCGATCGCCGCCGATCCCGCCCCCCGCTATGGCCGCGCGCCCGACGCGAAGCTGCCCCAGCCGCGATGATCGCGCCCGAAGACGATCTCGACCGGATCATCAGCGTCATGGAGCGGGCGTTCCCGCCCGAATATGGCGAAGCCTGGAACCGCCGGCAGGTGGCCGACGCGCTACTCCTGGGCCGCTGCCGCTACGGCCTGATCGCAGCCGACGGCGGTTCCGCCGTCGAACCGGGCGACGATACCGCCGGCTTCTTCCTCGGCCGCAGTATTCTGGACGAAGAAGAACTTCTGCTTTTCGCAATCGCGCCCGAATACCGCCGACGGGGACTTGGCCACCGCCTGTTGTCGCGGTTCATCGACGAAGCGCGCGCGAACGGGATCAAACGCGTCTTTCTCGAGATGCGGCATGGCAATCCCGCGATGCATCTCTACACCGCGCATGGATTTACCCCGGTGGGCATCCGGCGCGCCTATTACCGGACGCCGGGCGGCGAACGGCTCGATGCGATCAGTCAGGAACTCGTATTGGACTGAGGCAATACGGCCGGCATGAAAAATCATTCACACTGCGGCCTTTCGTGTAACAATGCGTTGTCTTGAAAGCGAATGGTTCTATAGGCGTTGATCCTATATGGTCCTTGGGACAACCATATAAAATTACGCAGAACCAGAAAACTCAGAAGGTCGACATAGAAATGAGCGAAATCGAAAACGACATGCGTGAAACGCTGATCACGCTGACATCGGACATTGTTGCCGCGCACGTCAGCAACAACAGTGTCTCGGTTGGCGATCTGCCCACGCTGATCTCGAACGTCTATTCGGCGCTCGCGGGCCTGAATCCCGGCGAACCCGCCCCCGAACCCGCGCCCGAGCCGGCGGTTTCGATCCGCGCCTCGGTGAAGAACGATCACATCGTGTGCCTGGAAGACGGCAAGAAGCTGAAGATGCTCAAGCGCCACCTCGCCACACGCTACAACATGACGCCGGAACAGTACCGCGCGCGCTGGAACCTGCCCGCCGACTATCCCATGGTCGCGCCGGCCTATGCCGAAAAGCGCCGCGAACTGGCCAAGAAGATCGGCCTGGGCCGCAAGCCCGCCACGCCGGCTCCCGCCGCGCCCAAGCGCGGCCGCGCCAAGGCGGCCGCGGCGTCCTGAACCCGCCGCGTCTTCGCAGGTTGAAGAATTGGCCCGCCGGTCTATGATCGGCGGGCCAATTGCTTTCTTGACCGGGTAACACGTGCATCAACCGATCGACATCGAAGCTCTCTGCGCGGAACGGGGCCTGCGCATCACCGACCAGCGGCGCGTAATCGCGCGCGTTCTGTCGGAAAGCGAGGATCACCCCGACGTCGAGAAACTGCACGAACGCGCCGCCGCCATCGATCCGCGCATTTCGATCGCCACGGTCTATCGCACCGTGCGGCTGTTCGAGGAGGCCGGCATTCTCGACCGGCACGATTTCGGCGACGGGCGCGCGCGCTACGAGGCCACGCCCGAAGCGCACCACGATCACCTGATCGACGTGGAGACCGGCAAGGTCATCGAATTCGTCGATCCCGAACTCGAAGCGCTCCAGCGGCAGATCGCCGAAAAGCTGGGCTATCGCCTGGTCGATCACCGCATGGAGCTTTACGGCGTGCGGCTTGAACGCGACGCTTGAACTGCCGCACCCGGCGGGCATTCCGCTGGGCGGCCGTCTGCGCATCCTCGCGCGCCTGCTCGCCATGGTGGCGCTTCTGCTCGCCTGCGTGCCGCTCTACTATGCCTGGCGCATCGCGCGGCGGCGCGACAATCCCTGGCCGCGCCGGTTCCTGGGCGGAATCGCGCGGATCGCCGGGGTGCGGCGACGGCTGGCGGGCTCCCCGGCGCGGCGCGGCGCGTTCCTCGTCGCCAACCACGTCAGCTGGCTCGACATCCCGGTCCTGTCAGGCGCCACCGGCACCGCCTTCGTCGCGCACAGCGGGCTGGCCGGGCACGGGCTGCTCAAGTGGCTGTGCGACATGAACGATACCGTCTTCGTCGCCCGGCACGACCGCGCCAGCGTGCAGGCGCAGGTCGCGCACGTGCGCGCGGCACTGAGCGATACCGGCGCGCTGGCGATCTTTCCCGAAGGCACCACCAGCGATGGCAAGGGGATGCTGCCGTTCAAGTCCTCGCTGCTTTCGGCGATCGATCCGGTGCCGCCGGGCATCGTGGTCCAGCCCGTGTGGATCGATTACGGCCCCGAAAGCGCCGCCATCGCCTGGGTGGGCGACGAACACGGCATCGACAATTTCCTGAAGATTCTCGCGCGGCGGCGGCCGATCACGGTCACGCTGCATTTCCTGCCGGTGCTGACCGAGGCCGAAACCGCCTCGCGCAAGACCATCGCGGCCGAGGCGCGCGCCCGCATCGCCGCGGCCATGATGCGCTAAGCGGCTTTTAGGGAACGGCTTTCGGGGACAGTTTCCAAAAGCCCCGAATTCCCGTATCGGCCGGCGTCATGGCTTCCCCCACTTCCCCCCGGACCTTCCACGTCAAGAGCTTCGGCTGCCAGATGAACGTCTATGACGGCGAACGCATGGCCGAACTGCTCGCCGCGCAGGGCATGACGCCCGCCGACGCGCGCGACGATGCCGATCTCGTCGTGCTCAACACCTGCCACATCCGCGAAAAGGCCACGGAAAAGGTCTATTCGGACATCGGCCGCCTGCGGCGCGAGGACGGTTCCTCGCCGCTGATCGCGGTGGCGGGCTGCGTCGCCCAGGCGGAGGGCGAGGAAATCATGGCGCGCGCGCCCTCGGTCCGGGTCGTGGTCGGCCCGCAGGCCTATCACCGCCTGCCCGAGATGGTCGCCGAAGCCGCCGCCGGCAAGCGCGCCACCGAAACCGACATGCCGGCCGAAGCCAAGTTCGCCGCGCTGCCGCGGCGCCGCCGCTCCGGCCCCAGCGCGTTCCTGACAGTGCAGGAAGGCTGCGACAAGTTCTGCACCTATTGCGTGGTGCCCTATACGCGCGGCGCGGAAATCAGCCGCCCCTTCGCCGATCTGGTGGAGGAAGCGAAGCTGCTGGTCGAAGGCGGCGCGCGCGAAATCACGCTGTTGGGCCAGAACGTCAACGCCTGGGCGGGCGAGGACGCGAAAGGCCGCGCCACCGGGCTGGCCGGCCTTGCCGCCGAACTCGCCGCGATCCCCGATCTGGCGCGCATCCGCTATACCACCAGCCACCCGGCGGACATGGACGAGGCGCTGATCGAGGCGCACGGCACCAATGCCAAGCTGATGCCGTTCCTGCACCTGCCCGTGCAATCGGGCAACGACCGCGTGCTCAAGGCCATGAATCGCAGCCACAGTGCCGAAAGCTACCTGCGCCTGCTCGAACGCGTGCGCGCGGCGCGGCCGGACATCGCGCTTTCGGGCGATTTCATCGTCGGCTTCCCCGGCGAGACCGAGGCCGAATTCGCCGACACGCTGCGCATCGTCGATGCGGTGGGCTATGCCCAGGCGTTCAGCTTCAAGTATTCCCCCCGCCCCGGCACGCCGGCCGCGACGATGGATAACCCCGTTCCGGCCGACGTGATGGACGAGAGGCTCCAGCGCCTCCAGGCCGCGCTCAACCGCGATCAGCTCGCGTTCAACCGGGCCAGCGTGGGCCGGCGCTGCACCGTGCTGGTCGAACGCCGGGGCAAGCATCCGGGGCAATGGCTGGGCAAGTCGCCCTGGCTTCAGTCGGTCCACTTCACCGGCGACGCCGCGATCGGCGATCTGGTGGACGTCGATCTGATCGACGCGGGACCGAACTCGCTGGCGGGGCAGCCGGTAGGGTAAGCGCGGGGGTTCAAACCCACATCCGTTCGTCCTGAGCCTGTCGAAGGACGCGCGATATGGTCAGGCCTTGGGGTGGCTTCCCGCGCGAGGCCAGCACCGCGCGCGTCCTTCGACAGACTCAGGACGAGCGGGGTTTGTAGGCGCAATGGCCTTCCGGGGGCCGCCCTCTGCAGGACAAACCCCCGGAACCCGCTGTTTTCTTACAGGAAGAAGCTGCCGATAACCTGTAACGTTACGCCGCTGCGCGTGTCGATCAGCACCACGTCGTTACCGTAACGCACCCAGCGCTGGTAGCCGTAGCGCGGCGGCGTCAGGCGGTAGGCCCAGGGATCGTTGATCCAGTAGCGCTGCGCGTAATAGGGCGGGGCAAAGCGGTAGCCCACGCGCACCGGGCGGTAGGCATAGCCGCGCGGGCCATAGTATCCGCCCCGGCGATAGACGTCGCCATGGGCGCGGCGATAATCGCGCCAGTCCTCGCGGTATTCGCGGCGGTCTTCACGGTACTCGCGGCGATCCTCGCGCGCCTCGCGGTGATCGCCCCGGCGCATGTCGTGGCGGATCTCGGCGCGGTCGCGCTGCATTTCGCGGCGATCGTGATGCAGTTCGCGCGCGCTCTGCGCGCTGGCGGCGGTGGGGGCCACGGCGGAAGCCAGGGCGCTGGCGGCCAGCGCGGCCATCATGATCTTGCGCATCGTTCGTCTCCTTCAACGGATGGTCCGGCCGGGATTTCCGCGAAGGATACCGGGGCCGGACATCTGCACCGCTTATTGTCCGATTCGGGTGAACCGGTGCGGAACCCTGCTGTCAGCAACGCGAAAGGAATCCCTTTGTTTCAGCACCCTGCGACGAGCGCCGGGTTTTCCCCGACAAAAGCCGTGTGATAGCGCCCCGTCCCGCTTGCGCCGCGCCCCCGGCGATCTATCTTGATTCCACGGCCGCGGTCGCGGCCCGCATGAAAGGAGCGCATGGCCCGCAAACTGCATCGTGCCCATGATGAGGCGCAGCATCGCCCCGAAGCCAGCCGGCCCGACCATCACAGGCGTGCCCGGGTGGAAGTCGAATTCGACGAACAGACGGTGCTCGGCGCCCTGTTCGGCCAGTTCGACACCAATCTCGTCCAGATCGAAAACCGGCTCGGCGTCTATATCTCGGCGCGCGGCAACCGCGTGCTGATCGAAGGGCCGGAAGACGCGGTGGCCCGCGCGCGCGATGTGCTGAAGGCGATGCACCAGCGCCTGCTTACCGGGCAGGACATGGACGCCGGCGCGGTGGAGGCGCTGATCGCGATGAGCAACGAGCCGACGCTCGACGGGATCATCACCGGCACGCCCGGCGCGCCGCCGCCGATCCTGATCCGCACCCGCAAGAAGACCATCGCGCCGCGCTCGGTCACCCAGATCGAGTACATGAAGGCGCTGGTGCGCGACGACGTGATCTTCGCGCTCGGCCCGGCAGGCACGGGCAAGACCTACCTCGCGGTGGCGCAGGCGGTGGCGCAGCTCATTTCGGGCAGCGTCCAGCGGCTGATCCTGTCGCGCCCGGCGGTCGAGGCGGGCGAGCGGCTGGGCTTCCTGCCCGGCGACATGAAGGAGAAGGTCGATCCCTATCTCCGCCCGCTCTACGACGCGCTCTATGACTGCATGCCGCCCGAACAGGTCGAACGCCGCATGGCCTCGGGCGAGATCGAGATCGCGCCGATCGCCTTCATGCGTGGCCGCACGCTGGCCGATGCCTTCGTCATACTGGACGAGGCGCAGAACACCACGCCGGCGCAGATGAAGATGTTCCTCACCCGCTTCGGCCAGAACAGCCGCATGGTGATCTGCGGCGATCCGAAGCAGGTGGACCTGCCCGGCGGCACCAGCGCCAGCGGGCTGGCGGACGCGGTGCAGCGGCTGGAAGGCGTGGACGGCATCGGCGTGGTCCGCTTCAGCAGCGCCGACGTCGTCCGCCATCCGATCGTGGGCCGCATCGTCGAGGCCTACGAAGGCCGGGACGCGTGATTTCCCTTCTTCGCCCCCGCTCCACCCCGTTCGTCCTGAGCCTGTCGAAGGACGCGCGAAAACCTTGCATCCGGCACGACCCCCGGCACGCGCCCTTCGACAGGCTCAGGGCGAACGGCACAAGGCGCGCCGGGGACGGCGCATGAGCGCCCCCACGCTCGAAATCGACATCGATCCGGTCTGGGGGCAGGAAACCGACTGGGAAGCGCTGGCCAACCGCGCGGCCGAGGCCGCCGCGCGGGCCGCGCCGGAGCTGGCGCGCGACAACCTGATCGTCAGCCTGGTCCTGGCGGACGACGACGAGGTCCATGCGCTCAACAAGCAGTGGCGCGCCAAGGACAAGCCCACCAACGTCCTGTCGTTCCCCATGCTGGCCCGCGCCGAAGTGCTGGCGGCCAGCGCGGATGCGCCCGAAATGCTGGGCGACCTGATCCTGGCGCATGGCGTGTGCCGGCGCGAAGCGGCGGAAAAGGGCGTGCCGGTGGAGCACCACGCCACCCACCTCGTCATCCACGGCCTGCTTCATCTGGCGGGCCACGATCACGAACTGGGCGACGGCGAGGCGGAGGAAATGGAGAATCTGGAACGGAAGGCGCTTGCCATGCTGGGTATCGCGGACCCATATGCGGACCGCTGACAGCGAACGGTTCGCGTAACAGGGGAGTGCAGACCAGTGCCCGAGGGCAACGGGTCCGGCGGCGACAGTCGCTCGGGCGAAGGGGACAGTAACGGCGCGCTGTGGCGCGCGATCAGGGCTTTCTTCAAGGGGCCGGACCACGACCAGTCGCTGCGTGCGCAGATCGAGGAAGCGATCGAGGAGCACGAGGGCGAACATGGCTCGCCCGGCGGTTCGGACGGCGATCTCGTCGCTCTCGAACGCCAGATGCTGAAGAACCTGCTCCATTTCAGCGAACACGATGCCGATGACGTCGCCATTCCGCGCGGCCAGATCATCGCCGTGCCCGCCTCCGCCACGTTCGAGGAACTGGTCGGCGCCTTTGCCGAGCACGGCCACAGCCGCCTGCCGGTCTATGGCGATTCGCTCGACGAGATCGTGGGCATGGTCCACGTGAAGGACGTGTTCGGGATCGTCGCCGGCATCGCCCTTTCCGGCAAGCCCGCGCCCAAGGACTGGGCCGGCCTGATGCGCCAGCCGCTGTTCGTGCCGCAGGCGCGCGGCGCGCTCGACGTGCTGGCCGACATGCGCGCCAGCCGCACGCACCTGGCCGTGGTGATCGATGAATATTCGGGCACGGACGGGATCATCACGATCGAGGATCTGGTCGAGGAGATCGTCGGCGAGATCGAGGACGAGCATGACGATGCGCCGGAGGAACTGCTCAAGCGGCTCGATCCCGATACCTGGGACGCCGATGCCCGCGCGGAGCTGGATGACGTAGCGGAAATCGTCGATCCCCGGCTTGCCGAAGTGGAGGAAGACGTCGATACGCTGGGCGGCCTCGCGGTCGTCCTCGCCGGGGAAGTCCCGCCCGTGGGGCGCGTGCTGGAACACGGCAGCGGCTGGCGGATCGAGGTGACCGGCGGGGACGAACGCCGCCTCACGCGCCTGCGGCTCCACGCGCCGCGCGCGCGGGAGGACGGGGAAGAGGACTAGGTCGGGCCGGGCACGGGCCGGCCCCTGTCCGGAAGGGAATACGCCACGCGGCGGATTGCCCCGCCACGCCGGGAATGACACTGTGGGGGGATGCGGATCGCGTCCGGCCCGCACGGAATGCAACGCAACTGAAGTCCGGGAACGAAGATACCGATGATCCGCCGCCTGCCTCCGCTGCGTTCGCTCGAAGCGTTCATTCGCGTCGTGCGCGCCGGTTCGGCCAAGACCGCCGCCGCCGAACTGGCGCTCAGCCCGTCGGCCCTCTCGCGCCGGCTGGGCGCGCTGGAGGATTTCGTCGGCAAGGCGCTGTTCGAACGCAAGCACCAGATGCTCAAGCTGACCGAGGAAGGCCAGCAGCTTTACGACGCGGTCGCCCCGCTGATGGACGAGATGACCGACCGTATCGACCGGCTGGTCGATACCGGCAAGGTCATGCGCCTGCGGCTGGGCGTGCTGCCGCTGTTCGGCAGCCAGCGCCTGTTCCCGCGCCTGGGCGAATTGCGCAAGCTGCACCCGCAGCTGCATATCGACATCGACAGCTCGCACGCCGCCGAAACCAAGCTGGGCGATACCATCGACGCGGCCATCGTGCTGAGCGAAGGGCCGGACGGCACGCTCCATTCGGTGCGGCTCGATCACAACCGCGTCCACGCCATCACCTCGAAGGAACTGGCGGCGGAGCTGGGCGAGCGGCCCGATATCGCCAAGCTTTCGAAGCAGACCTTCCTGGTCCACAACGATCTGCCCGCCAGCTTCGAGGCGTGGAAGCGCGCGCTCCATCTCGAACGGCTGGAGCCGGCGGCGGTCGATCACTTCGATTCGGGCCAGCTCATCCTCGAAGCCGCCGCGCAGGGCCTCGGCATCGCGATCATGCACGACGACCACTACAACCGGTCGCACGATCCGCGCCTCGCGCAGCTCTACAACATCGAGGTGGACAGCCCCTACAGCTACTGGTTCGTCTGCCGCCCCCGCGCGCTGCAATCGCGCCCCGTGCGGCTGTTCCACGACTGGCTGATCAAGGCGGGGCTGTAGGCGGCATGGACAAATTCCGGCTTGGCCGGACACGATGCGATAGCGGACTTCGGCATACGAAACCCCGCTCGTCCTGAGCCTGTCGAAGGACGCGCGCGGTGCGGGCCTTGCGCGGCGAACCGTATCAGGATCAATCGTATCGCGCGTCCTTCGACAGGCTCAGGACGAACGGGTGCGGAGGATTTCAGGGCAGTCCGCTACCCCGCCCAGCGGCGCACCAGGTTGTGATAGACCTTGGTCAGCCGCAGCGACTGCGGATCGCCGCCACCCCCCCCCCCGCCGTGCCGCGCGTTGAGCGCCTGGATCGTCTGGTCGAGATCGAACAGCACCTCGCGCGCGGCGCCGTCGCGCACCAGCGATTCCACCCAGAAGAAGGCGCAGATGCGCTCGCCGCGCGTCACCGCGTTCACCCGGTGCAGGCTGGTCGCGGGGTAGAGCACCATGTCGCCGGCGGCGAGCTTGTAGGCCATGCGGCCGAAATCGCCGGCGATGGTCAGTTCGCCGCCATCGTAGTCCTCCGACAGGAACAGCGTCGCCGAAAGGTCGGTGCGCAGCCGTGCGCCGGTCGCGGGATCGATCCGCAGCGCGTTGTCGACATGATCGCCATAGTGCTCGCCAGGGCCATAGCGGTTGAACAGCGGCGGATAGATCGCCCTGGGCAGCGCCGCCGACAGGAACAGCGCGGACGCCCCCAGCGCCTGCTGCACGCGCCCGCGCGCGCTTCTGGCCGCCTCGCCATCCTCGGGCAACTGGCGGTTGCGCTTGACCAGCGTCGCCGCCGGGCCGCTCGTCACGCTGCCGTCCACCCAGTCGGCCGCGGCGATCGCCCGGCCCAGCGCCAGCGCCTCGTCACGGGGCAAAACCTGGGGAATGATCGTCAGCATCGCGTGTCCTTCGGCATCGCCACGGGTGGCGAACCAGCTTAGAGGCCAGCATAGAGGAACCGGGCGCCCGAGTTCCAGCAGGAGATTGCCGCGATGGCCGATGCCGATTTCACCGATCCCCGCCCCTGGCCGCAGGAAGGGCGCGAACGGATGATCTATCCCTCGCCGGTGGGCTGGAAAGGCACCGACTTCGTCGACAACGAGGCCGAGCTGCTCAAGCGGCTCAACCCGAAGACGGTGTTCATGATGGGCGACAACCCCGCGCTGCCGCGGATGCCCGAACGCCCGCACCTGCTCGATTTCTTCCGCTGCCGCTTCGGCGACATCACCGTGCGGCACCTGCTGGTCAGCGCCAAGCGCGCGCTCGATGACGGGCAGGACGAAAAGGTCGTGATCGCCTGCCTGCTGCACGACATTTCCAACGGCTGCCTGATCCGCGCGGATCACGGCTACTGGAGCGCGCAGCTCGTCGCGCCCTATGTCAGCGAGGAAGTGGCCTTCGCGGTGAAGTACCACCAGGCGCTGCGCTACGTGTCGGACGAAAGCGTGGGCTATACCTACCCCGAAAGCTACGACCGCTTCTTCGGCCCGGACTACGCGATGCCCGAATACCTCCAGCGCGATGCCGACT
>MEGD01000020.1 GCA_001725355.1 Novosphingobium sp. SCN 66-18 | reverse complement strand
CAACCTCCACCGGCACGACTTCCACGGCGAGTGGAATTACACGATCAAGCCGAGCCCGCTCGATCCAGTATCGACCCCACCAAGTTCGAAGCGTTAGATCTTCGACGGGCCCTTAGTCGCGGCGGGGTGGGCCTGCCACGCTTCGCCGCGCGGAACCGCTCAGCCGGCCAGCACCACCGCCACCGCCTCGGCGATCGCATCGTGGACCCGCGTCAGGTCTTCGGCGGAGATGCAGTAGGGCGGCATCACGTAGATCGTGTTGCCCAGCGGGCGCAGCAGCACGCCGGCTTCGCGGAACAGTGCCATCAGGCGCGGCGCCAGCGCGGAAAGATAGCCGCCGGCGGGGTCTTCCACCTCCAGCGCGATGATCGTGCCGCAGCGGCGCGGGTTGCGGATGCCGGGCAGCGCGGCCAGCCGGTCCAGCCCGGCCTGCTGGCGCGCGCCCAGCGTGGCGATGCGCTCCAGCACCGGCTCCTCGCGCCAGATCGCCAGGTTGGCGCGCGCGGCGGCGCAGGCGATCGGGTTCGCGGTGTAGCTCGACGAATGATAGAACGTCTTCGCGCGGTCGGTGGACCAGTGCGCCTGGAAGATCGGCTCGCGCGCCAGCGTCACCGCCAGCGGCATCGATCCGCCGGTCAGCCCCTTGGCGAGGCACAGGATGTCGGGCACCACGCCCGCCTGTTCGCAGGCCAGCAGCGTGCCGGTGCGGCCCCAGCCGGTCATCACCTCGTCGGCGATGAACAGCACGCCGTGGCGGCGGCAGACTTCGGCCATCGCCGCCAGCACGCCCGCCCCGTACATCATCATGCCCCCGGCGCCAAGCACCAGCGGCTCGACGATGAAGGCGGCGGGCTTTTCGCGGCAGGCCGCTTCGAGCGCTTCGATCGTATTCGCCCCGTCGCCCACAGGGAACGGAATGCGGCCCACATCGAACAGCAGCGGATCGTAGGGCGCGTTATAGACCCCGCGCTCCCCCACCGACATCGCGCCGATGGTGTCGCCGTGGTAGCTGTGCTCCATCACCAGGATGCGGTGGCGCGGTTCGCCGCTGTGCGCCCAGAAGCCCAGCGCCATCTTGAGCGCGACTTCGACCGAGGTGGAGCCGCTGTCGGAAAAGAACACGCGGGTCAGTTCCGCCGGCAGGATTTCGGTGAGGCCGCGCGCCACGTCTTCGGCCGGATCGTGCGTCCAGCCGGCGAAGATCAGCTGGTCGATCCGCCCCGCCTGTTCGCGGATCGCCTCGACGATGCGCGGGTGGCAGTGGCCGTGCGTGGTCACCCACCAGCTCGATACCGCGTCGATCACGCGGCGGCCCTCGGCGGTGAACAGCGCCGCGCCTTCCGCGCGGGTGACGCGGGTGACCGGCTCGCCCAGCCCGTGCTGCCAGAACGGATGCCAGACCGGCGATCCGCTCACCGGAAGTCCTCGATGCGGAAATGCGTGGCGAAGGCGGCACCCACCGTCTGCGCCGTCAGTTCGGCCAGGCGCGGCAACCGCCCGAGGCGCCGGACCTGCCCCATCGCCGCGATCGTCGCCTCGCTGTCCTCGTTGCCATCGCCCACGAAGGCCACGCCCAGCACCGGCACGCCGCGCGCGCGCAGCACCTCGATCGTCATCAGGCTGTGGTTGATCGTGCCCAGCTCCGTCCGCGCGACGATCACCGTCGGCAGGTTCCACCAGGCGAACACGTCGGCATACGTCGTGCCGCGCGTGACCGGCACCAGCGCGCCGCCCGCGCCCTCGATCACCAGCGGGTCCACGGCGGGCACCGCCAGCCGCGCGGGATCGATCACCACCCCGTCGATCTCGGCCGCGCGGTGGGGGGAACAGGGCGTGGTCAGGCGGTAGGCCTCGGGCAGCACCCGGTCGGCGGGCAACCCGCCCAGCCGGGCGACGTGATCGCGGTCCGCGCCGTCCTCAAGGCCGGACTGCACCGGCTTCCAGTAATGCGCGCCCAGCGCTCCGGCGAGCGCGGCGGAAAACACCGTCTTGCCGATGCCGGTATCGGTGCCGGTGACGACGATCCGGGTCATGCCGTTACGCGCCCCAGTGTTTCGGCCAGCGCGTCGATATCGTCGCGGGTAACGTTGAGCGTCAGCGAGATACGCAGGCGGCTGGTGCCCTGCGGCACGGTGGGCGGGCGGATGCCGCGCACGTCGAAGCCGGCCTGCTGCAAGGCTTCCGCCACGCGCATCGTCCGCGCATCCTCGTGCAGGATCAGCGGCAGGATCTGCGATCCGGTGGGTTCCACGCCGAACGGCGCCAGCGCGCGCTCGGCATGGCGGACCAGCGCGGAGAGGTCTTCGCGCCGGCGCGGTTCGTCCGCCAGCATCCGGATCGCCTCGCGCACGGCGGCGCAGACCAGCGGCGATGGCGCGGTCGAGAAGATGAAGGCGCGGCCCCGGTTGACCAGGAATTCGCGCACGATCCGGGGGCCCAGCACCAGCGCGCCCTCGCAGCCCATGGCCTTGCCGCAGGTGCGCAGCACGATCGTATCGGGCCGGCCTTCGAGATGGGCGGCAAGGCCGCGCCCGTCGGGGCCGAACACGCCGGTGGCGTGCGCCTCGTCGATGAACATGATCGCCTCGTGCCGCCGTGCCACCTCGGCGAAGGCATCGACCGGGGCGATATCGCCGTCCATCGAATAGAGCGTTTCAAAGGCCAGCCAGATGCGCCCCGTATGGCCCCGCGCGCGCCATTCGCGCGCCGCGTCGTCGAACGCCTGCGGGTCGTTGTGCGCCGCCGCCATGGCCGTCGCGCGCGTCAGCCGCAGCCCTTCGTGCATCGAGGCGTGGACCAGTTCGTCATGCACGATCAGGTCGCCGCGCTGGGGCAGCGTGGAAAGCAGCGCGGCATTGGCGGCATAGCCCGCCGAGAAGAACAGCGCGGCTTCGCTGCCGAAGAAGGCGGCGGCTTCGGCCTCCAGCGCCTCGTGCTCGGGATCGTTGCCGCGCAGCAGGCGCGATCCGCCCGATCCCAGCGGCACCCCATGCGCGACGGCGCGTTCCACCGCCTGCGCCAGGCGCGGCGCGCGGGCCATGCCGAGGTAATCGTTCGAGGCGAAGTCCACGCCCCGGCGCGGCGCCAGCGCGCGCAGCCGCGCGCGTTCGCCCAGCGCGGCAAGGTCCGCCGAATGCACGCGCCACAGCGACGCCGCGCTCAGCGTGCCGGCGCCCTCCGTATCCGTTCTGGCTTCGCTCTCCATCCCGCGCTCCGGCTTCAGGCCGCGCAGGCTCCCGCGCAAGCGCGTTCGGCTTTGGCGGCGCGGGCCGGTTCCTCGCCTTCCATCGGCTTGAGGCCCAGCCGCGCGAACAGCGCCGCGTCGGCATCGTCGCCGGCGTTGGCGGCGGTCAGCAGGCGGTCGCCGGTGAAGATCGAATTGGCCCCGGCCAGGAAGCACAGCGCCTGCGTCGCGTCCGACATGCTCTCGCGCCCGGCGGACAGGCGCACCATGCTCAGCGGCATGGTGATCCGCGCCACCGCCACGGTGCGCACGAACTCGATGTCGTCGATCTTGGCCAGCGGCGTATCGGCCAGCATGTCGCCCAGCACGGTGCCCTTGATCGGCACCAGCGCGTTGACCGGCACGCTTTCCGGATGCGCGGGCAGCGTGGCCAGCGCGTGGATGAAGCCCACGCGGTCGGCCCGCGTTTCACCCATGCCCACGATCCCGCCCGAACAGACATTGATCCCGGCGTTGCGCACGTTCGCCAGCGTATCGATGCGGTCGGCGAACGTGCGGGTGGTGGTGATCTCCTCGTACCGTTCGGGCGAGGTATCGATGTTGTGGTTGTAGTAATCGAGGCCCGCCTCGGCGAGCTGCGCGGTCTGCGCGGGCGTCAGCATGCCCAGCGTCATGCAGGTTTCCATGCCCATCTGGCGCACGCCCTTGATCATCTCGATGATCGCCGGCATGTCGCGGTCCTTGGGGTTGCGCCAGGCCGCGCCCATGCAGAAGCGCTGCGATCCAGCGTCCTTGGCCTGCGCCGCCGATTGCAGCACGGCCTGCACGTCCATCAGCTTGGTCGCCTTCACGCCGCTGTCGGCAGAGGCCGATTGCGAACAGTAGCCGCAATCCTCGGGGCAGCCGCCGGTCTTGATCGAGAGCAGCGTGCACAGCTGCACCTCGTCCGCGCGGTGGTGCGCCCGGTGCGCTTCCGCCGCGCGAAACAGCAGGTCGGTGAACGGCAGGTCGAACAGCGCCGCGATCTCCTCGCGCGTCCAGTCGGTGCGCAGTGCCGGCCGGGTTGCGGGGCGAATGGCGGTGTCCTGCATGGTGCGGTTCCCTTACGCGATTGATTCCCGCGCCCTTAACCCAAAAGCGGCCGGGGTGCCCTCAAAAAAAGCGGTCCGTTGTCCAGCGTGGAAAGCGCGCGGATTTTCAGGCGCCTGCCGGCGCTCCCGTCGCCTCCCACGGCCGCCGTTCGAGCAGGAGCGCCAGGGCGGCGCGGTTGAGCGCCGTGGCCTCGGCCTCGCTATCGGCCTCGGTATAGCAGCGCAGCTCCGGCGCGTTGCCCGAAGGGCGCAGGTGGATCACCGCGCCGCCGGTGAAAGTCATGCGGAACCCGTCGGTCCGGTCGATCGTGGCGATCGGGCCGGCGATCGGGGCGAACAGGGCTTCGGCCCGCGCCTTCTGCGCGGCGTCGTCGCCCGCGGTCAGCATGGCGATCAGCGCCTTGCTGTTTTCGACCGGGAATTCCTGCAACCGGTCCGAATAGGTCACGCGCGGCGGCAAGGTGGCGAGCAGGTCGGTCAGCTTTCCCGGCCGCGCCGCGTGGATCACCGCCAGCATCGGCAGCACCGCATCGCGCGTCGGCAGTTCGGTCAGCGTCGCGCCGTCCTTCGCGCCATCTTTCGCAATGGCATCGCCCAGCAGGAAGCCGCCGTTTGCCTCGTACCCGCAGACGCGCGTGCCGCCGTCCGCGCGCGCCTCGTTCATCGCCGCGATCACATAGGGTGATCCGATGCGCGTGCGCAGCGTGTGGGCGAAGCTGCCCGACCGTTCCAGCACCGTGTTGCTGCTGACCGGCGTGACCACGCGGTCCGCCCCCAGCGCCCGCGCGCACAGCACGCCCAGCACGTCGCCGCGCATCCAGGTGCCGGTGTGGTCGGCCAGCAGCGGCCGATCCGAATCGCCGTCGGTGGACACGATCGCGTCGAGCGGCTGTTCGGCGGCCCACGCCTTCGCCAGCGCGATGTCCTCGGGGCGCACGGCCTCGGTATCGACCGGGATGAAGCTGTCGGCGCGGCCCAGCGGCACCGCCTCCGCACCCAGCGCCTCGACGATCCGGGTCACGATATCGCGCCCCACGGCGGAATGCTGATAGACCCCGATGCGCAGGCCGGCGAGCGCGTCGGCGCCAAAGAAATCGCGATAGCGCGCGAGATAGGCGGCCTCCACGTCGAACGGCTCGGGCAGCGGCGCGGGCACGGCGAGCATCCCGTCGGCGGTGAACTTGCCCTCGGGCAGCGTCACCACCTGCCGCTTCATCCCGGCCTCGTCGTCCTTCAGCACTTCGCCGGCCGGGCGGTAGAACTTGATGCCGTTGCGGTCGGCCGGGATGTGGCTGCCCGTCACCATCAGCGAGGGGATGCCCTGGGCAAAGGCGTGGAGCGCCAGCGCGGGCGTCGGCACATAGCCGCAGAACACCGGCTCCGCCCCCAGATCGCGCACCGCTTCGGCGCAGGCGGCCAGGATGCGCGGCGTGCTGGGGCGCAGGTCGCCCGCCAGCGCTACCTGCGCGCCCGGCGCGAATTCGCCCAGCCCGGCCAGATAGAGCAGGAAGCCCTGGGTATAGCCGTAGCAGACCAGGTCGGTCATCGCGGAGACCAGCCCGCGCGCGCCGCTGGTGCCGAAGGCTACGCCCGATTGCGTCATGAGATCCTGGACGGAAGGAGATGCTGGCTGGTTCATCGTGCCCTGATACTGGAAAGAAGGACTGGCGGCAGGTCGGCATGGACCGGCTTGCCGGCTATCGCAATGCCGCAGACCGGCTATTATCCCAAAATGGCTCGATGATTGTATCGTTCCAATCGGCTGTGCAAAATGGCCGAGATGGCGTTAAAGCCTCGGCCGGCGAGCGACAGGCTCGCCTCCATTTGTATGTGTTGCATACAATACCGCCGCGCATTAGGGTACGTCGCATGGAGAGGTTCGCAGACATCGTTGCGGCGCACGCGGGGCGCGAGGGGGCGTTGCTGCCGATTCTGCACGATGTGCAGGCGGCGTTCGGGCACGTTCCGGAAGAGGCGGAACGCGCGATCGCGGCGGCGCTGAACCTGAGCCGCGCCGAAGTGCACGGGGTGGTGAGCTTCTACCACGATTTCCATGCCGAGGCCGATGCGCGCCCGGTGCTGAAGCTGTGCCGGGCCGAGGCCTGCCAGGCGCGCGGGGTGGAAGCGCTGGCGGCGGCGCTGCCGGAGCAGAACCGCGTGAAGGTCGAAACGGTCTATTGCCTGGGCCTGTGCAGCGTCGGGCCGAACGCCATGGCGGGCGGCAAGGTTCACGCCCGGCTCGATGGCGCGAAGCTTGCCGCGCTGGTGGAGTCGCTGGCATGACGGTCACGGTCCGCATTTCGGATGACGCGCTGGCGCTGGCCTGCGGGGCCGACGAGGTCGCCGCCGCGTTCGAGAAGGCAGGCTGCACGGTCGAACGGGTGTCGAGCTGGGGCATGCACTGGCTGGAGCCGCTGGCCGAGATCGATGGTGTGGGATACGGCCCGCTGACCACGGACGACGTACCCGCCGTGCTCGCCGGCACCAGCCCGCTGGGCATCGGACCGATCGCCGACCATCCCTTCATCGCCCCCCAGCAGCGCTTCACCTTCGCGCGCGCCGGCAAGACCCGGCCGCTGGACCTGGGCGACTACGCCACCAGCGGCGGCTGGGCGGGCCTGCGCAAGGCGCACGACATCGGCGCCGAGGCGACGATCGCCGAGGTCACCGCATCGGGCCTGCGCGGGCGCGGCGGCGCGGGCTTTCCGGCGGGGATCAAGTGGACCACCGTGGCCAAGGCGAAGGCGGCGCAGAAGTACGTGGTCTGCAACGCCGACGAGGGCGATAGCGCCACCTTTGCCGACCGCATGGTGATGGAAGGCGATCCCTTCATGCTGATCGAGGGCATGGCGATCGCCGCCTATGCCGTCGGCGCGACCCGGGGCTACGTCTATATCCGGAGCGAGTATCCGCACGCCATCGCCAAGATGGAAGCGGCGGTGCGCGCCTGCGCCCACATCATCGCGCCCTTCGTGCTGGAAGTGCGCACGGGCGCTGGCGCCTATGTCTGCGGCGAGGAAACCTCGCTGCTCAACAGCCTGGAAGGCAAGCGCGGCGAAGTGCGCGCCAAGCCGCCGCTGCCCGCGCTGGAAGGGCTGTTCGGCAAGCCCACCGTGGTCAACAACGTGCTGACGCTGGCGGCGGTGCCGTGGATTCTGGCGCACGGCGGCACGGCCTATGCGGCGGTCGGCTTTGGCCGCTCCAAGGGCACGATGCCGATCCAGCTGGCCGGCAACGTGAAACATGGCGGCCTGTTCGAGGTGGGCTTCGGCATCACCCTGGGCGAACTGGTCAACGATATCGGCGGCGGCACGGCCAGCGGCCGGCCGGTGCGCGCGGTGCAGGTGGGCGGTCCGCTGGGCGCCTATCACCCGCCCTCGGATTTCCACCTGCCGTTCGATTACGAAAGCTTCGCCGCAGCCGATGGGCTGATCGGCCACGCCGGCCTCACCGTGTTCGACGATACCGCCGACATGAGCGCGCAGGCCCGCTTCGCCATGGCGTTCTGCGCGGCGGAAAGCTGCGGCAAGTGCACGCCCTGCCGCATCGGCAGCACGCGCGGGGTGGAACTGATCGACCGCATCCGCGCCCGTGCGCCGCGCGCCGCCGACGCGGTGGAGCGGCTGCCCCAGACGCACAACGCGCGCAAGGGCGCCCGCACGCTGGCCGAGGAAATCACCCTGCTCGAAGACCTGTGCGAGACGATGAAGTTCGGCTCGCTCTGCGCGCTGGGCGGGTTCACGCCCTATCCGGTGCTGTCCGCGCTCAAACATTGGCCGGAAGATTTCGGGGCGGCCGTTCCGGCGGAAGCGGCGGAATGAGCGGCCGTTTCGCGCGCGCCCTGAGCTTGTCGAAGCAGGCGCGCCACCCCCGGCCCCGCACGCCATGATCCTCGGCGCGGTCCTGGCCGGCGGGCAATCCTCGCGCTTCGGCAGCGACAAGGCCATGGCCGAACTCGATGGCCGCACCCTGCTGTCGCGCGCGGTGGAAGCGCTGCAGGCGCAGTGCGATGCGGTCGTGGTGGTGGGGCGCGAGGAGGCCCCGGTGCCGACGCTGCCCGATCGCCCGCGCCCCGGCATGGGGCCGCTGGGCGGCATCGCGGCGGCGCTGCATCACGCGGCGGAGGCGGGCTACGACACCGTGCTGACCTGCCCGGTCGATGCAGTGGGGCTCGTCGGCACCGTGGCCGCCGACCTTGCCCCTTCGCCCGCCTATTGCGCGGACCAGCCGGTGATCGGCCTGTGGCCGGCCAGCGCCCGCGCGCCGCTCGACGCGATGCTGGCGGGCACCGGCAAGCATTCGATGCGCGCCTTTGCCGGGCTGATCGGCGCGCGGGCCGTGCAACTTGCTGTCCTTCCTGCTAATATCAATACACCGGCGGACCTCGAGTCCGCGGAGAGGCGATCCCATGGGTTATGAGCGTCAGGCCGATTTCGGCACCCCGGAAGTCCGTTCCGATACGCAGGTCACCTGCACCATAGACGGGCGCGCGGTCACGGTTCCGGCCGGCACCACCGTGATGCGCGCGGCGGCGCTGACCGGGGGCGCGATCCCCAAGCTCTGCGCCACCGACAACGTCAAGCAGTTCGGCTCGTGCCGGATGTGCCTAGTCGAGATCGACGGGATGCGCGGCACGCCGGCCTCGTGCACCACGCCCGTCGCCGAAGGGATGGCCGTCCACACCCAGACGCCGCGTCTGCAGAAGCTGCGCAAGGGGGTGATGGAACTCTACATCTCCGACCACCCGCTCGATTGCCTGACCTGCAGCGCCAACAACGATTGCGAATTGCAGGATACCGCCGCGCAAGTGGGTCTGCGCGACGTGCGCTATGGCTATGCGGGCGAGAACCACCTCGATCAGCCGGCCGATACCTCCAACCCCTATTTCGATTTCGATCCGTCGAAGTGCATCGTCTGTTCGCGCTGCGTGCGCGCGTGCGAGGAAGTGCAGGGCACCTTCGCGCTGACCATCGACGGGCGCGGCTTCGGCTCGAAAGTCTCGGCGGGCCTTGCCTCGGACAGCTTCCTCTCGTCCGAATGCGTCTCGTGCGGGGCCTGCGTGCAGGCGTGCCCCACCGCCACCTTGCAGGAAAAGGCGGTCAAGGAGATCGGCAAGCCCGAACGCGCCGTCGTCACCACCTGCGCCTATTGCGGGGTGGGCTGCACCTTCCGCGCCGAGATGCGCGGCGAACAGCTCGTGCGCATGGTGCCGTGGAAGGACGGCAAGGCCAACCGCGGCCACTCCTGCGTCAAGGGCCGCTTCGCCTGGGGCTATGCCCAGCACCAGGACCGCATCCTCAAGCCGATGATCCGCGCGAGCATCGACGAACCCTGGCGGGAAGTGAGCTGGGAAGAGGCGCTGGGCCACACCGCGCGCGAACTGAAGCGGATTTCGGAAAAGTACGGCCGGCAGGCACTGGGTGGCATCACCTCCAGCCGCTGCACCAACGAGGAGACGTTCCTCGTCCAGAAGTTGATCCGCGCCGGGTTCGGCAACAACAACGTCGATACCTGCGCGCGCGTCTGCCATTCGCCCACCGGCTATGGCCTGAAGACCACGTTCGGCACCTCGGCCGGCACGCAGGATTTCGATTCGGTCGAGGATTCGGACGTGATCCTGGTGATCGGCGCCAACCCCACCGACGGGCACCCCGTGTTCGGCAGCCGCATGAAGAAGCGGCTGCGCCAGGGCGCCAAGCTGATCGTGATCGATCCGCGCCGCACCGATCTGGTGCGCAGCCCCCATGTCACGGCGGACTACCACCTGCCGCTGCGCCCCGGCACCAACGTCGCGGTGCTGACCGCGCTCGCCCACGTGATCGTCACCGAGGGCCTCGCCGACGAGGCCTTCGTGCGCGAACGCTGCGATTGGGACGAATACCGCCACTGGGCCGATTTCGTGTCGGACGCGCGGCACAGCCCCGAATTTCTCGAACCCGTCACCGGCGTGCCCGCCGAAGCCGTGCGCGGCGCGGCGCGGCTTTTTGCCACGGGCGGTCCCGGTTGGGCGTCAGCCCAGAGAAATCGACCAAACTCCGCGATCTATTACGGGCTGGGCGTGACCGAGCATTCGCAGGGCTCGTCCACCGTGATGGCCATCGCCAACCTCGCCATGGCCACGGGCAACATCGGCCGGCGCGGCGTGGGCGTGAATCCCCTGCGCGGGCAGAACAACGTGCAGGGCGCCTGCGACATGGGCAGCTTCCCGCACGAGCTGTCGGGCTACCGCCACGTTTCCGACGCCGGGGCGCGCGCGCTGTTCGAGGCCGAATGGGGCGTGAAGATCGATCCCGAGCCGGGCCTGCGCATCCCCAACATGCTCGATGCCGCGACCGACGGCGTGTTCAAGGCGCTCTACATCCAGGGCGAGGACATTCTCCAGTCGGACCCGGACACGAAGCACGTTTCGGCCGGCCTCGCCGCAATGGAATGCGTGATCGTCCACGACCTGTTCCTCAACGAGACCGCCAACTACGCCCACGTATTCCTGCCGGGATCGAGCTTCCTCGAAAAGAACGGCACCTTCACCAACGCCGAACGCCGCATCCAGCCGGTGCGCAAGGTGATGGAACCGCTGAACGGCTACGAGGACTGGCAGGTCACGCAGGAACTGGCGCGCGCGATCGGGCTGGACTGGAACTACACCCACCCCAGCGAGATCATGGACGAGATCGCGCGGCTGACGCCCACGTTCTCCGGCGTGAACTATGCCCGGCTCGATGCCGAGGGATCGCTGCAATGGCCCGTCAACGCCGCCGCCCCCGATGGATCGCCGATCATGCACGTCGATGGCTTCGTGCGCGGCAAGGGCAAGTTCGTGGTCACCGACTACGTGCCCACCGACGAGCGCACCGGCCCGCGCTTCCCGCTGCTGTTGACCACCGGCCGCATCCTGTCGCACTACAACGTCGGCGCGCAGACGCGGCGCACCGCCAATGTCGCGTGGCATCCCGAAGACCTGCTGGAAATGCACCCCACCGACGCCGAGAACCGGGGCGTCAAGTCGGGCGACTGGGTCCGCCTCGCCAGCCGCGCGGGCGAGACCACGCTGCGCGTGACCGTGACCGACCGGGTCGCGCCCGGTGTCGTTTACACCACGTTCCACCACCCGGCGACGCAGGCCAACGTCGTCACCACCGACTATTCCGACTGGGCCACCAACTGCCCCGAATACAAGGTGACGGCGGTGCAGGTCACGCCCAGCAACGGCCCGACCGACTGGCAGGAAGGCTACGAGGAACTCACCCGCCGCTCGCGCCGGATCGAGGGCAGCGCGATGGAGGCCGCCGAATGAGCAGCCACACACCCGAAAAGCTCGCCTACATGGCCAACCAGATCGCCCGCAACCTCGCGCTCGATCCCGATCCGGTCGGCATGGTCGCGCAGCACATCCAGGACTTCTGGACCCCGCGCATGAAGCACATGGCCTGCGCCCTCGATGGCGCGGGGCTGGTCCCCGTCGCCCGCGAAGCGCTCGCCCGGCTGGCCGGGCAGTACGGCACCGCCGCCGCGTCCTGATGTCCAGCCCGGACGGCGCGCGCGCGTTTCCGTTTCGCGAACATTTCGCCGATGGCCGCCCACCGCGCGCGATCGACCGCGCGCTGGCGGTCGAAGCGCCGGTCGCGATCGAGATCAACGGCATCGGCTATGCCGTGATGATGGCCACGCCCACCGAACTGGAAGATTATGCGCTGGGCTTCTGCCTGTCGGAACAGCTCATCGCTGCGCCGGACGAATTCCATTCGGCCGACGCGCACGCGATCGATGACGGCGGCTGGATGCTGCGCGTACAGATCGAACCCTCCCGCGCCGCGCCGCTGCTCGACCGGGCGCGGCTGCGGCTGGCCGAGGGCAGTTGCGGTCTGTGCGGGATCGAAAGCCTGGAACAGGTGCTGCGCCCGCTGCCGCAGGTTACGGCCCGGCTCGACGTGGCGGACACGGCGCTGTTCGCCGCGCTGGCCGCGCTGCCGGACCATCAGCCGCTGGGCCAGGCGACGCGCGCCGCCCACGCCGCCGCGTTCTGCGCGCCCGATGGCACGATCCTGGCCGCGCGCGAGGATGTCGGCCGGCACAACGCCTTCGACAAGCTGGTCGGCGCGCTGGCGCGCCAGGGGCTATCGCCCGCGGAAGGGTTCGTCGTGCTGACTGCGCGGTGCAGCTACGAACTGGTGCAGAAAGCGGTGATCGCGGGCTTTCCGCTGCTGGTAACGGTGTCGGCGGCGTCGACCATGGCGGCGGAGCGGGCCGCGGCGCACGGGCTGCGGCTGTACAGCCTTGCGCGCGGAGACAGCCTGCTCGAATCCTGACCGCCCCAATCCGCGCCGGCCAAATCCGGACCGGCCGCGTCTTCAGGCCATCCGCGCCAGCGCGTCTTCCAGAGCCGCCATCGAAACCGGCTTGGACAACAGCTGCGCATCGGGCGCGCCCGTGCCGGCATCCAGCGTGGCATGGCCGCTGAGATAGCAGAACGGAATGCCGGCGTCGCGCAACTGCAGCGCGACGGGAACCGAATTGCCGTCGCTGCCCAGCGAGAAGTCCAGCAGCGCCGCCTCCACCGGGTTGTTCGTCAGCAGGCTCAGCGCGTGTTCGGCGCTGGCGGCCGGCCCGACCACCTGATGCCCCAGATCGATCAGGCTTTCTTCCAGCATCATGGCGAGCAACGGCTCATCCTCGACCACTAGCACGCGCATGTCTGTTCCCCTGGCGGTCGTCGCCGCGTCCCCGTTCCGGTGGGATACTGCATTGCGATGAAAACGGATACAATCCCATTGGGTGACTAACATATGAGGGTCCACAGCGTTAACATGAGTCCTCCGGTGACCCCGCCAACGCCCTCGGCCCCTTCCGCTCCGGCCCGTTTCGACGCGGCACCGGGGCTGGATAGCCGCGCGCGCCTGGGCGTGGCGCTGGGCGTGGCCGTGCTGCACGCGGTGGCGATCTGGGCGGTGGTGCGGGCGTTCGGCGGCCTTCCCGCCGCGCTGCGCGAGGCGGGGCTCGAATCTGTCGTGGCCGCTTACGACGTTCCTCTCGACAAACCGCCACCGTCGGCGACCGCCACGACCGCCGAGCCCGAAGGCGCGGAAGGGGTATCGGGCCGCAAGGCGAAACCGCGCGAGATCGTGGCCGCGCCCGCCCGGATTCCCGACAAGGCGCCGCCGGCCGCCCCGGCCGCGTCGACCGGCAACGATACCCGCGGGCGGCGGCACGGGCAGCGGTGGCAGCGGCAACGGCGCGGGCGGGCGCTTTGTGGCGCAGAAAGCGGTCAAGATCGCCGGCGACATCACCTCCGCCCGCGATTACCCCGCCGCCTCGCGCGCCAGCCGGCTGGGCACCAGCGTGATCGTCGCGCTGGTCGTCGGAACCGATGGCCGGGTGAAGGGCTGCACGGTGCGCAAGCGCAGCGGCGATCCCGAGGCGGACGGCATCACCTGCCGCCTCGCCATCGACCGCTTCCGGTTCCGCCCGGCGCTGGACCAGAACGGCGATCCGCTGGAATCGGTCTACGGCTGGGAGCAGCGCTTCTTCGCGCCCTGATCCCCGGATTATCCCGCTTGCGCGCGGGAATTCGTATCCCCGCCCCTTGCGGCCGGGCGCGCTTGCCGCGAAACTGCGGCCATGATCGCCCAGACCATCCAGCTCGCGCTCGCCCCGGTCTTCGTGCTGGTGGCGATCGGCAACATCATGAACATCCTGACCACGCGGCTGGGCCGGATCGTCGACCGTTCGCGCGCGCTGCAAAAGCTGCACGCCGAAACGCGCGGGGCGGAGCACGACCGCGTGGTGGTGGAGCTGCGCTATGTCGACCGGCGCATCCAGCTGATCGGCCATGCGCTGCTGTTGCTGGTCTGTTCGGGGCTGGCCATCGGAATCACCGTGGGCACACTGTTCATCGGCGATATCAACGGGTTCGAGCTGCGCCACGTCACCAGCGTCACGTTCTTCCTCGCCATCGCCCTGCTGATGGTGGCGCTGATCTACCTGCTGCTCGAAACCCGGCTGGTGGCGCAGACGCTGCGGCTGCCGCAGGAACTGCTGGAACTGGAACGCCGCGATCTGTGAAGAAGCACAGGTCCCGCGATCACGGCCCTGCCCACCACACCGCTCGTCCTGAGCCTGTCGAAGGACGCGCGCTTTGGTGGCCCAGCAGGGCGGGCCACGACCCGCCGTTGGCGCGCATCCTTCGACAAGCTCAGGATGAGCGGGGGTGGTGGTGGAATCCTTGGGAAAACCGAGCCGCTCTATCCCAGCAACTTCTCGCCCTTCTCGCGGATCACGCCCTCGATCATCCGCCGCGCGAAGCCGAGGCCATCGGGCATGGTCACGTCGATCACCAGTTCCGCCTCTTCCAGCGTGACCGCGCAGGGGACGGTGAAGCCCATCGCCGATACGTCCATGGCCAGGTGATCGTCGTCGCGCCAGGTCATGTCGACCGAGGCCAGGCTGCCGAGCAGATCGCTGGCCTTGGCCGAAGCCTTGCCGGCCTTCTCCTGCATCCGGCGCCGCACCTCGTCCTTGCCGAGCGAATGGGGAATGGCGACGCGCATCAGGAGTTCTCCGGCGGGGCGGCGGGGATAACGGGCGCGGCCAATGGGGGCGCCGCGTCGGCCTCTCCCAGCCCTTCGCCATAGCGATAGTCGAGGTAGCGGCCGCGCACGGCGAGATCGTCGATGTCGCCGGCGGCCAGCTTGCGCGTGATCTCGTCGATCTCGCGGCTGATCTTGCCCAGGCCATCGGCCAGCTGCTGATCGGCGTTGCGCCCGCCGCGTTCCTCGCGCTTCAGGTGCGCCGGGATGCGGCGATAGCTTTCGACCATGCCCGGCAGATGCTCGCCCACCAGCTTGCGCACTTCGGCGACGGCGGGCTCGGCCGGATCGATTCCTTCCAGCTGCACCCCCAGCCCGTCCAGCTGCACGCCGATCTGGTCGACCAGCTGCACGGCGGGCGCGGGCAGCGCCGGGCGCTGCGCTTCCAGCCACAGTTCGGTGCGCCCCACCATCGAGCGCACGTTGCCGGTGTTGAGCGCGGCGAGATCGGGCACTTTCAGGCGCGGGTAGCGGCCGAAGAAGAACAGCGCCGCCACGATCGTCAGCACCATCAGCATCAGGCCGGTCACGCCGATCCCGTCGATCGCCAGGCCCACGCCCATCGCCGCGACCAGGATCACGCCCACCGCCATGGCCATGCGCGCCGCCTTGCGCGCGACATGCTGGCGCTTCATCTCGGCCGAGCGCTGCCCGATCGACCGCCCGCCCACGCGCCGCCCGCCCGCCTGCTGGCGGACCAGCGAGGCCCGGGCGTCGGCGAGTATGCGGTCGCTGTCCGTGGCGGGAGTGGTCATCGGATGTCGTGCCCGGAAAGGATTGGTTCGCGCAGAGGCGCAGAGGCGCAAAGAACAAGCGCCTGCGGCGAAGCCGCCCCCTTTCCGCCAGCCCTGCCCATGCCGCAACGGCCGATTGGCATAGGGCCTGTCGGCCGGGCGCAATCCCTCCGCGCCTCCGCGCCTCTGCGCGAAACCGAAACCATCGCCCTAGCCCTCAAGGCTCAGCAGTGGCGAGGTTTCGGGGCCGGCGAGCTTGGCCTGCGAAGCGCCTTCGGCCCGCGCGATATAGCCCTTGGATTTCTCGACCTCGCCCGAAAGCGTGGTCACCGTCTGCTTCATCGCGTCCAGCGCCTTCAGCTTGAACGTGTCGATGGTGTCCATCGTGTCGTAGATGTTCTGGAACGCGCGCTGCAACGTTTCCAGCGGGATCGTGCTGGAGGCGGCCATCTCGTGGATCTTGCCGGTCTGTTCGCGCAGCAGCTTCCCGGTCGAATCGATGATGTTGGCGGTCGTCGTGTTCAGCGCGGTGATCTGCTGCAGCACCAGCCGCTGGTTGGTCATCGCCTGCGCCACGGTGACGGCGGTGCGCAACGCGGCGACGGTGGTGGTGCTGGCGCGATCCACGCCCTTCACCAGTTCGACGTTGTTCTTCTTGACCAGATCGAGCGCAAGGTAGCCCTGCACCGTCACCGCCATCTGCGTCAGCAGGTCCTGCGTGCGCTGGCGGGTGTAGAACAGCGCGGATTCGCGGATCGCCTTGGCCTTGGCGGGGTCGGTCGCGTCGAGGTCGGCGGCGGCGTCCTCCAGCTTCTGGTCCAGCGTCTTCGAGATGTGGATCATCTGCTCCAGGTTGCCCATGGCCTCCCACAGCTTCTGCCGCTCCACGTCGATCGCGGCATTGTCCATCAGCAGCTCGTCCTTGCCCGAGGCAAGCCGGTCGAGGATCGACTTGATGTGGCCCTGCGCCGATGTGTAGCCGTCGAAGTAGTTCTTCAGCTTGTTGCCGAACGGGATGATGCCGAGGAACTTGCGCGGCGAGGAGAGATTGCCCTGCCGGCCGGGATCGAGGTCTTCCACCGTGCGGCGCAACTGGGCGAGATCGGCGCCGACGCCGCTGTCCTTGTCCATCGCGCGGATCGGCCGGTCGAGGAAGCGGTTCGACATGCCGGCGGCGGCCACGATTTCCTTGCGGCCCATGTTGGTGAGCTGATCCACCCGCTTGCCGAATTCGGGGCTCGCCGCGTCCTGCGCCACGAGATCGGCGACGAAGGCATCGACCTTGGCTTCCAGCTTACCCCGGTTCTCGTCGGACACGGGCACCAGGCCCGCCGCCTGCGCGGGCGCGACGACCGGGACCGGATCGGGCGGCGTCAGGGTGATCGGGCTGATGGTTTCGGTCGGTGTCGTGGCCATGGTCGTTTCGCTCGTTGAGGGCGGTTATGCCACGATAGATGGGGAAAGCCGTTCCGTCACGCAAGCTGTATTATATAAATAACACAGCCTGTCCGGATGCGAAGCCGTATCGACCTGGCGCCCGAACGGGCATAGCGATGAAGCGCACCGGGCGGCAAGGAGGGAGCAGCGATCAGGTTCGATCCGAAAGCCTCGTCGAAAGACTTGCCGAACGACCTGGTAGCGGGGCTGGCCGTGGCCGGGCTGATGATCCCCGAAGGCGTGGCCTATGCCGGCATCGCCGGGCTGGACCCGGCGCGGGCGCTGGCGGCCGGCATCGCGGGCGGGTTCGCCTATGCGCTGGTCGGGCGCAGCCGCTTCGCCGTGGTCTCCCCCACATCCTCGTCCGCCGCGATCCTGGCCGCCGCGCTGGCCAGCCTGCCGGGCGACGACGCGACGCGGGCGGTGCTGGCGACGGTGCTGGTGGGCATGACCGGGCTGATCTTCCTGGGCGCGGCGCTGTTCCGGCTGGGCAGCCTGTCGGCCTTCGTCTCGCGCCCGGTGCTGCGCGGCTTCGCCTTCGGCCTCGCGATCACCATCGTCATCCGGCAACTGCCCAAGCTGCTGGGCATCGCCGGCATCGCCACGGGCAACATCGCGGTCATGACGGCCGAGATCGTGGGCGGGCTGCGCCGGGCCAATCCCGCCAGCGCGCTGATCGGCCTCGCCGCGCTGACGCTGCTGGTGATGGTGCGCGCGCGCTGGCCGCGCGTGCCGGTCACGCTGGCGGTGCTGGCGGCGGGCATTCTCGCCAGCCTGGGGCTGGACCTGTCCGCGCATGGCGTGGCGCTGGCGGGCGCGATCCGGCTGGCCATGCCCACGTTCGACCTGCCCGCGCTGGCGGCGGGCCAATGGGCGCGGATGGCCCAGCTCGCGGTGCCGATCGCGCTGATCCTCTTTGCCGAAAGCTGGGGCACGATCCGCACCATGGCGCTGCGCCACGGCGATGCGATCGAATCGAACCGCGAACTCGTCGCGCTGGGCGTGGCCAACGTGGCCTCGGCGCTGGTGCGCGGGATGCCGGTGGGCGCGGGCTTTTCCGCCGGCGCGGCCAGCGAGGCGGCGGGCGCACACTCGCGACTCACCGCGCTGACGGCGGCGCTGGCGGTGCTGCTGCTCGCGCTGTTCGCCACCGGCCTGATCGCGGCAATTCCCGAACCGGTGCTGGCCGCCGTGGTCATCGCCGCGCTGGCCCACGCGCTGTCACCGGGGCCGCTCGTGCGCCTGTTCCGGCTGGACCGCGACCAGTGGATCGCGCTGGGCGCGGCGCTGGGGGTGCTGACGCTGGGCGTGCTCAACGGGATGCTGGCGGCGGTGGCGCTTTCGGTCGCGGCGCTGCTCCACACCTATTCGCGGCCGCGCATCAGCGCGCTGGGGCGCGTGGGCGACGGGCACGATTTCGTCGACATGCGCCAGCATCCCGACGCACGCGGCCTGCGCGACGTGGGCATCTACCGCCCCAACGCGCCGCTGTTCTTCGCCAATGCCGAAGGCGCGCTGGCGGAAGTGGCGCGGATGGCGGCAGGCGACGGCGCGCATACCATCGTGCTCAGCCTGGAGCAGAGCGCCGATCTCGACAGCACCGCCGCCGAGGCGCTGGGCGAATTCGTGGGCGCCGAAAGCAAGGCCGGCCGGCGCGTGATCCTCGCCCGCCTGCACGATCGCGCCCGCGCGGTGCTGGCGGCCAGCGGGCTGGACGGCGTCGCCGCCACGGGTACGTTCAGCGTCGCCGACGCGGTGGCGCAAGCAATGCGGGAGCAATAACGATGGCGATGGCCCAGAGGATAGAACCGCTGCTGCATCCGGTCGAACTGCGCCGGCTGCGGCCCACGCAGATGACGGTCGGCTTCATCGAGGTCGAACGCAAGCAACACGCCTGGCGGCATCAGGTGGCGGAGGCGGGCGGCGAATACCTGGGCCGGCACATGATCCCGGTGGTGATCGGGCCGAAGCAGGTGCCCTGGCTGATCGATCACCACCACCTCGCGCTGGCGCTGCTGCGCGAAGGGGTGGAGCACGTCCTGGTCAGCGTCGTCGCCAAGCTCGATCACCTCCCGCGCGACCGGTTCCTGACCTTCCTCGACAACCGCAACTGGCTGCATCCCTACGATGCGGAAGGGGAACGGCGGCCGCTGAAGGACCTGCCCAAGCACCTCGATGATCTGGCCGACGATCCCTACCGCTCGCTGGCCGGCGAGGTCCGCCGCGCCGGCGGCTACGCCAAGTCGCCCACACCCTATGCCGAATTCCTCTGGGCCGATTTCCTGCGCAGCCGCGTTTCGACGAAACAGATCGCCCGCCACTACCCCCGCGCGCTGGCCAAGGCGCTGGACGCGGTGCGCTCGCACGAGGCGGCGTACTTGCCGGGGTTCGCCGGGGCGGAAGAGTAGGACCTCCGGCCCGGGATCATTCCCAACGGGTCTCGGCCGTGTTACATTGCACTTACCCCGTCATACATGGAGCCGATGACCATGGGCGAAGCCACGTTCACCTTCCGGGTCGACGAAGCCCTGAAAAGCGCCTTTGCCGATGCCGCCAAGGCCCATGACCGCACCGGGGCGCAACTCATCCGCGATTTCATGCGGGATTACGTGGCCGGTCAGCGTGAAGCGGCCGAGCACGATGCCTGGTTCCGGCAGCAAGTCCGGATCGGCCTGGATTCCGCCAATGCCGGCCATCTCGTTCCGGCCGAGGAAGTCGAGGCGGAAGCCGAAGCATGGCGCGAGCAAACGCGGGCCAGGATGGCTGATCGGGCGTGAAGCTCGCATGGACGTTCCATGCCCGTCAGGACCGCCGGAACATCCGCGAGCATATCGCCAGGGAAAACCCGGCGGCCGCGCTGGCGCTGGATGAAGCGTTCACGCGGAAGGCCGGGAACCTCGTCACCCATCCGGCGGTGGGCCGTCCCGGCCGTGTGGCCAGCACACGCGAACTGGTCGTGCACCGCAACTACATCCTGATCTACGATGCGGTGGGCGATCAGATACGCATCCTGCGGGTGCTGCATGCCCGCCGCCAGTGGCCGCCTTTCGCCGAAATCACGGATCAAACCGAATGAGCGCGACTGGTCCGCTCGTCACCGCGTTGTCAGGAAATTCCCGCCGCCGTTCTGCGACCACCTCAGGCTCTGCGGCGGCTTACGCCGCCAGCCGGTAAGGTTCGATCTCGCCCGCGAGATAGAGCTTCTTGGCCTTGGCGCGGCTGAGCTTGCCCGAGCTGGTGCGCGGCAGGGTGCGCGGGGGGACAAGTTCGACCACGCAGTTCATGCCGGTGATCGAGCGGACCTTCTCGCGGATCTGGTCGCGCAGCTTCACCCGCTCCACCGGATCGGAAACGCGGCAGTGGACCAGCACCGCCGGCGCTTCCTCGCCGTTCTCGGTTTCCACCGAGAAGGCGGCGATGTCGCCCTGGTGGAAGCCCGGCAACTGTTCCACCGCCCATTCGATGTCCTGCGGCCAGTGGTTCTTGCCGTTGATGATGATCATGTCCTTGGCGCGGCCGACGATGAACAGGTAGCCCTCGGCGTTGAGGTAGCCCATGTCGCCGGTGTCGAGCCAGCCATCGACCATGCAGGCGTCGGTCGATTCGGGATCGCGGAAATAGCTGTGCATGACGGACGAACCACGGCACCACACCTTGCCGATGTGATGGTGCGCCAGCGCGCCGCCGTTCTCGCCCCGGATCGCGATGTCCATGCCCTTCACCGGTACGCCGCAGTTGACGATGGCGCGGTAGCGCGCCGGGCGCGAGAGATCGCGCGGGCAGCCGGACAGGCGCTCTTCCTCGACCAGTTCCACGCGGATGCCTTCGCCCGGCGGCATGATCGTCACCGCCAGCGTCGCTTCGGCCAGACCGTAGCTCGGCAGGAAGGCGCCGGCCTTGAACCCGGCCTCGGCGAAGGCGTTGACGAAGTTCTGCATCACGTCGGGCCGGATCATGTCCGCGCCGTTGCCCGCCACGCGCCAGCGCGACAGGTCGAAGCGTTCGGAAACGTGGCTCTGGCTGGAAATGCGGCGGGCGCAGATGTCATAGCCGAAGGTGGGCGAATAGGAGAGCGTGGTGCCCGGATTGCGGCTGATGAGATCGAGCCAGGCGAGCGGGCGGCGCGCGAAATCCTCGGTCTTGAGGTAGTCCACCGAAACCTGGTTGGCGATCGGCGAAAGGAAGCAGCCGACCAGCCCCATGTCGTGATACCACGGCAGCCACGATATGCAGCGGTCAGGCGTGGTGATGCCCATGCCGTGCGCGTGGCCCGCCAGGTTCGCCAGCAGCGCGCGGTGCGTCACCGCCACGCCGTGCGGGAAACGCGTCGAACCGCTCGAATACTGGAGATAGCAGATCGCGTCGGGATCAGCCGGCGGCAGCGGCTGGTCCGAAACCGGGCCGGCGTGGAATTCGTCCCACGACAGGCCCTTGCAGCCCTGCCGCGCGGCGGCTTCGCCCGCCATGGTCGCGATCTCGCCGGGGAACAGCAGCATCAGCGGGTCCGAGCTGGCGAGCTGGACCGCGAGCTGATCGATATAGCTGTCCTTGCCGCCGAAGCTGGTCGGCAGCGGCAGCGGCACCGGCCAGGCGCCGGCATAGATCGCGCCGCAGAACAGCGCCGCGAAATCGGGGCCGGTTTCGGCGACCAGCGCGATCCGGTCGCCCGGCTTCACGCCCATAGCCAGCAGCCGGCCGGCCGCCGCCAGCGCGTCGGCGCGCAGTTCGGCGTAAGGGTAGGGACGGGTCAGCGTACCACGCGGATCGTGGAAATTGAGGCCCTTCTCGCCCTGCGCGACATAGTCCAGCGCATCGCAGAAGGTGTCGAAATCGGAATAGCGACGCGGCAATGCATCGTCGTTCGGCGTGGGAACGAGAGCCGCCTTCTCCACAACGGCGTCCGTAACGGTCATGCGATACCCCGGTTTCTCTGTCTTTTTCCTGCCGGGCGTTTCTGCTCCGGCAGGTGAACGGCCCATGACTGTGTCCCGGTTCCCCTGCACGGGGTACGGGTGCGGACGTTCTCATTTAATCGTGACTGTGGCACGAATGTGGCGCGATGAATCCGCAAGGCGTTCCAGACCGGCGCAAACGGCCGCCCAAACCGCTCGATCCGGCACGGATGGAGGAGATGGCGCTCGCCTATGTCGCGCGCTTCGCCACCAGCGCGGGCAAGCTGGCCGCCTATCTGGCGCGCAAGCTGCGCGAACGCGGCTGGGACGGACCAGCCCCGCCCGACGTGGACGGGCTGATCGCCCGGTTCGTGCGCGCGGGCTATGTCGACGATGCCGGCTATGCGCGGGCGAAGGCGCAGGGCCTGCTGCGGCGCGGCTATGGCGCGCGGCGGATCGACCAGGCGCTGGGGCACGCGGGCATTGCCGAGGACATGCGCGCGGAGGCGCGCGGATCGGAGCGCGATCGCCGCCAGGCCGCGCTGGTCATGGCGCGCAAGCGGCGCTTCGGCCCGTGGGGCGAGGATCGCGAAGCGGATGGTCCGAAGATCGATCCGGCCCGGCGCGAACGGCAGGTCGCCGCGCTGCTGCGCGCCGGGCACCCCCTTGCATACGCGCGCCGACTGGTCGATGAGCCTAGCATCGAGGCAGCGGAAGAATGGGTCGATGAAATTCTGGATTAAGACCGCCGTACTGGCGTGCACCGTGGCCGTGATCGGCTGCTCCCCCGTTGCGGCCGATACCGGCGGAAAAAGCGCCGCGCGGCCCGCCGCCACGGCGCCGGCGACGCATCCGGTTTCCGGCCTGCCCGTCGTCACGCTCACGGTCACCGGGGCCAAGGGACCGCACGCCTTCCGCGTCGAAGTGGCCCGCACCAGTGAGGAACAGGCCCAGGGCCTGATGTTCCGCACCGCGATGGGCGCGGACGAAGGCATGATCTTCCCGATGGACCCGCCGCGCGACGCCGCGTTCTGGATGAAGAACACGGTCATCCCGCTCGACATCATCTTCATCGGCCCGGACCGGCGCATTCTCAACATCGCCGCCAATGCGGTGCCTTATGACCTGACCTCGCTGCCCTCGGACGGCGTCGCCTCGGGCGTGCTCGAACTGAACGGCGGCCGCGCGGCGGAACTGGGGATCAAGGCCGGCGACAAGGTGGAGTGGTAGGGGGTAGAGTGGTAGGAGCGGGCCATCGCCCAGCTTCGAACCCTGCCCCGTTTCGACCATTTGCCGTGGGGGCAAGCCGTGAAAAGGGGTCTATCCCGGCTTGCGGAATCCCCCCCTCAGGGGCTAAGCGGCCCCCACCCTCGCGAAAGATGACGGCATCATGAGCTTTCTCGGCAAGATCTTCACCTGGTGGGACGGCGCCACCATAGGCACCCTGCTCGACAGTTCGCTGAAGGGCGAGCTGGTGGGCACCGACGCGCAGGGCAACAAGTACTACCGCTCGCGCAAGCCATACCCCGCCGGCCATCCGCGCGCGGGCGAGGAACGGCGCTGGGTGATCTACGATGGCGCCAACGATGCCAGCCGCGTGCCCGCCGAATGGCATGGCTGGCTCCACGGCGGCTTCGACGGCGTGCCCGAAAGCAATCTGCCGCCGCCGCGCATCTGGGAAGCGGACTACACGCCCAACGCCACCGGCACCGCGCTGGCCTATCGCCCGCAGGGCGCGCTGGAACGCGGCGGCAAGCGCGCGCCCGCGACTGGCGACTACGAAGCCTGGTCTCCGGAATAAGCGCCGTCAGGCCCCGATGAACCGTCTTTCCCGGCCGCTGCTTCCGCTTGCCGCCTGCGTGGCGCTGGCGGGTCTTGGCGGGTGCCAGCGCCAGCCCGAAGCCGCGCCCCCGCCCGAGGCGACCGAAACCGGCGCGCCGGCGGCGGCGGGATCGGGCGGCGTGGTCGAAAGCGAATACGGCACGCCGGTCAAGGACCGCGTCGCCACGCTGGGCTTCCTCAACAAGCGCAACAACATCACGCAGGTGCTGGTGATGAAGACGGGCGAATCGCGCCGCATCGGCAACGCGATCGTCAAGCTGGCCACCTGCGAGCGCACCGCGCCGTGGGAAGACCCGCAGGAAACCGGCGCCTTCGTTCAGCTGTTCGTGGAAGAGCGCGCGACCACCCAGGAAAAGCTGGCGTGGCACAAGATCTTTTCCGGCTGGCTGTTCAAGAACTCGCCCTCGCTCAACGTGGTCGAGCACCCGGTCTATGACGTGTGGGTCAAGGACTGCGCGATGAAGTTCCCCGGCGAGGAGGACGATCCCGCCTCCGCCAGCAGCGCGGCGAAGCCCGCGGGCAAGCCGAGCACCGCGCCGACGTCGGCGCCCNNCGCCTGCCGCCCCTAAGCCCGCCGCCCCCCAGCCCGCCGCCCCGAAACCGGCTACCCCGAAACCGTCTGGCGCCAGCACCGACGAGTGAGGCCGCTGCGCGTGGCGCAGCATGTCGAGGTATCGTTCCTGCGGAATTTCGACCGCGCCCAGCGAGGCCAGGTGCGGCGTGGTGAACTGGCAATCAAGCAATTCCGCGCCCGATCGCCGCAAGGCCGCCACCAGCCAGGCCAGCGCCACCTTGGACGCGTCGTTCATCCGGCTGAACATGCTTTCGCCGCAGAACACGCGGGCGAAGCCCACGCCATAGAGCCCGCCAACCAGCCGTCCGTCGGCCCAGGTCTCGATCGAATGGGCGTGTCCGACCGCGTGCAGCGTGCGGTAGCTTTCGCGGATGCGCCGGCTGATCCAGCTTTCCTCCGCATCCGGGCGCGGCGCGGCGCAGGCGTCGATCACCGAATCGAACGCGGCGTTGCACGTCACCGTGAAGCGCCCGCGCCGCAGCGTGCGCGCCAGCGAGCGCGACAGGTGGAACCCGTCGAGCGGCAGGATCGCCCGCATGCGCGGCTCCACCCAGAACACCTCGGGATCGTCGCGACTGTCCGCCATCGGGAAAATTCCCGCGCGATAGGCCTTGAGCAGCAGCTCGGCCGGGATGATCGGTTCGTCGGGCGGCGTCATCGTCGTCGAAATGTCTTTGAGTCGGTTGCGCTCGCGCCGTCAACCCACTAAGGGCGCTTTTCCGAGCACAGGAGTGTAGCTCAGTTGGTAGAGCATCGGTCTCCAAAACCGAGGGCCGCGGGTTCGAATCCTGCCACTCCTGCCATCCTCTCCGCCCCGGCGTAGAGAGGTTTTTCCTTTCTTTTCAGGCTTCTTTTCGGACGCATGCCGGCCTGTTGCCGCCTGTTCCGCGCCCGCCTTCGGGCGCGGTGGGCAAGGCCCGGAACGGATGCGATCCCGGTGCCGGCATCCGGCGACAAGCGACCGGCGAATCATCGCGATCCGCCACGGCGTTCCCCGCTCTTGCCAATCCTGCGGCTTGCGCCTAGATATCGGCCATCTTCCGACATCGGAAACATCGCCTGCCCCTCCCGGACCTGTCCGGGGCGGCGATGTCCCCTAGGCGGAAGACAGGATTTCATCAGGTAGCGAAAGCGGCAAGGATCATGGCGAAGACCAGCCCCGGCGAATTCATCAACCAGGTACGCGCGGAAGCGCGCAAGGTGGTCTGGCCGACGCGGCAGGAAACCACCACCACGGCGATCTTCGTCGGCATCATGATGCTGATCCTGGCGGTGTTCTTCCTGGGCATCGACAGCCTGTTCGGCTTCGTCGTGCGCTGGCTGCTCTCGCAGGCCTGACGCCGGCCGCCCCCTTCGGCACCCGACAAGACTTCAAGGATTTTCCATGGCTCGCTGGTACATCATCCACGCCTATTCCGGTTTCGAAAACAAGGTGCGCGATTCGATCCTCGCCGAAGCGGAACGGATCGGCCTGTCGCAACTGGTCGAGGCGGTGGAAGTGCCGACCGAAACCGTGACCGAAGTGAAGCGCGGCAAGAAGGTGCAGGTCGAACGCAAGTTCATGCCCGGCTACGTGCTGGCCAAGCTGGCGATGAACGACGACATCTACCACCTCGTCAAGAACACGCCCAAGGTCACCGGCTTCCTCGGCACCAACAACAAGCCGCAGCCGATTTCCGACAAGGAAGCCGCCCGCTACTTCGGCGCGCGCGAACAGGCCGCCGCCGAACCGCGCAAGAACGTGGCGGTCGATTACGAGATCGGCGATTCGGTCAAGGTCAACGCCGGCCCGTTCGCCTCGTTCAACGGCACGGTGGAAGAACTCGACTTCGAAAAGCAGCGCGTGAAGGTTGCCGTGTCGATTTTCGGCCGCGCAACGCCGGTCGAGCTGGCGTTCGAGGAAGTCGAACTGGTCAAGTAATTCCACGGACGCGCCGGCAGGCCGGACCGGCGCGCTTTCGCCGCGCGCTGGCCGCTGACCGGAGAGCCCGTTGCTGACCACCCTGATCCTCGCGCTGGCGGCAACATCCGCGCCGGTCGCGGAAAGCGCCGCTGCGCGCGCGCCTGCCATCGTTTCCGCTTCTGCCGCCAAAGCGCCCAGGGCATTGGCCAGGGATCTGGATCGCCTGCTGGCCTCGCGCCGGTTCGCCGCTGCGCGGGAGGCGTTGCGCGCCGATCATGCCCGGCTGGTCGATGACATCGTCATGCTCACCGAAATTCCCGCGCCGCCGTTCGGCGAGGAAGCGCGCGGCCGCGCCATGGCCGCGATGATGCGCGCCGGCGGCCTGCCCGATGCGACGATCGATGGCATCGGCAACGTCGTCGCCACGCGCCGGGGCACGAAGCCCGCGCTAGCCCCGCTGATCGTGGCCGCGCATCTCGATACCGTATTCCCGGCCGGAACCGACGTGAAAGTCCGCCGCGAAGGCACCCGCCTGATGGCGCCCGGCATCGGCGACGATACGCTGGGCCTGGCGGTGATGCTGGCGATGGTCCGCGCCATGGACAAGGCCGGCATCCGCACCGAACGCGATATCGTGTTCATCGCCAACGTGGGCGAGGAAGGGCCGGGCGATCTGCGCGGGATGCGCCATTTCTTCGCGCAGGACCCGCGCGCCAGGCAAGCCGCCGGCTTCATCACCATCGATGGCGCGGGCGCGGGCTGGATCACCACGCGCGGGGTGGGATCGCGGCGCTGGCGGCTGGTGTTCGACGGGCCGGGCGGGCACAGCTTCGACAAGTTCGGCATCGTCAACCCGCTGGCGGCGCTGGCGCGCACCGTGACCGGGCTTTACGGCATCCCCGTGCCCGCGCAGCCGCGCACCACCTATGCCGCCAGCGTCGTGGGGGGCGGCACCTCGGTCAACACGATCCCGGCGCAGGTCTTCCTCGATGTCGACATCCGCTCCGAATCGCCATCGGAAATCGACCGGATCGATACCGCGCTCCATGCCATCGCCACGGCGGCGGTGGACGAAGAGAACCGCGCCCGATCGACCGACGGCGGCGGGATCACCGTGACCTTCAAGCCGATCGGCAATCGCCCCGCCGGCACCACGCCCGAAACCGCGCCGCTTGCGGTGATCGCGGCGACGGCGGCGCGCGCGGCGGGGTTCGCGCCGCACTTCGTGCCGCTGTCGACCGATGCCAACGTGCCGATGAACCTCGGGATTCCGGCCATCGCCATCGGCGCGGGCGGTGATGGCGGCGGCGCGCACGCGCCGAGCGAATGGATCGACGTGGCCGAAGACGCCAGCGTGCGCGGCGCGGTGGCTGCCATGGCGACGGTGCTGGGGGCCGCCAACGCGCTGCCGTGAAGCACGGCATGCCGCGTCCCCACCCCGAATCCCCTTGCATTTCGCGCCATTTGCGCTAGGTGCGCGCGCTTCCGGGCAACCGGGAATCCGTGCGGAAGAGGGTTCGCCCTCGTCTGACCGCTCACTCTGAGGAGCCGGAAATTCCGGTCTCCGACAGGAAGAAAGGAGGCCAGCAATGGCCAAGAAAATCGAAGGTTACATCAAGCTGCAGGTCGCCGCCGGCGATGCCAAGCCTGCACCGCCGATCGGCCCGGCCCTGGGCCAGCGCGGCGTGAACATCATGGAATTCTGCAAGCAGTTCAACGCTGCCACGCAGGAACTCGAAAAGGGCATGCCGCTTCCGACCATCATCACGGTCTATGCGGATCGCTCGTTCACGTTCGTCACCAAGACGCCGCCGGCCACCTACCTGATCAAGAAGGCCATCGGTCTCAAGTCCGGCTCGAAGGCGCCGGGCAAGGAATCCGCCGGCACGATCAAGCGCTCGCAGCTCGCCGAAATCGCCCAGGCCAAGATGCAGGACCTGAACGCGAACGACATCGACGCGGCGACGAAGATCATCGAAGGCTCCGCGCGCGCGATGGGCCTGCAGGTTGTGGAGGGCTGATCCCATGGTGAACCTGACCAAGAAGCAGAAGTCGCTCACGGAAAAGCTGGGCGACAACCAGAAGCTCTATGGCGTTGACGAAGCGATCCAGCTTCTCAAGGACCTCCAGAGCGCCAAGTTCGACCAGACGCTCGAAGTCGCGCTGAACCTCGGCGTCGATCCGCGTCACGCCGACCAGATGGTTCGTGGCATGGTCACGCTGCCCTCGGGCACCGGCAAGGACGTGAAGGTCGCCGTGTTCGCCCGTGGCGACAAGGCCGAGGCCGCTCTCGCCGCCGGCGCCGACAAGGTGGGCGCGGAAGACCTGCTGGAAGACATGCAGGCCGGCAACCTCGACTACGGTCGCGTCATCGCCACGCCCGACATGATGGGCATCGTCGGCCGTCTCGGCAAGGTGCTCGGCCCCAAGGGCCTGATGCCGAACCCGAAGCTCGGCACCGTCACGCCGAACGTCGCCGAAGCGGTCAAGGCGGCCAAGGGCGGCCAGATCGAATTCCGCGTCGAAAAGGCCGGCATCATCCACGGCGGCATCGGCAAGCTCTCGTTCTCGAACGAAGCGCTGCGCGCCAACTTCGACGCGTTCGTCGATGCGATCGTCAAGGCGAAGCCGGCTGGCGCCAAGGGCAAGTACGTCCGCAAGGTCGGCCTGTCCTCGTCGATGGGTCCGGGCCTCAAGATCGACGTCGCGCAGGTGCAGGGCGGCTGATTTCCGGCCGATCCTGACCAATCGCGAAAAAGGCCGGGGGGCACGTCTCCCCGGCCTTTTTCGTAGCGATCATAGTATCCCAACCCCTCCCGCAAGCGGGAGGGGTTGGGGGTGGGCAGCGCGCGCTTCACATTGGCAAACGATGCCACGGCTTTTTTCGCAAGCGCGCTATCCTTGCCGGCAGCGCTGGTGCAGGAGGCGCGCATGGCCGACGATCCGCTTCGCAGCAATCCGCCTTCCGACCCGGCCGGCAATCCCGTACGGCGCGCCCGCGCCATCGTGGAGGCCGAAGTGCCCCCTGCCCGGCGCGGCCCCGGCTGGGACCGGCACTGGCGCGAACTGGAAGCCTATGTCGAGGCGCAGGCGGGCGTCTGGACCGGCGCCGGCGCCGGGGAAGAGCCGTTCGCCCGGGGCGATTGATCTTTCGGCAGATTGACCGGCTCACCGCACCCGCTCTAACGCGCGCTATCGCGAATCGCGCGATGCGGAAGGGGCCGCGCGTTGGGGTTTACACTGTCCGGAAGGGCCAGGTCGCTGTGGCGGCGCGCGTCCACCGCCTCCATGGCTATCGCGATGACGGCGTCCGTGACAGCACCCGCACGCGCGGCGGAAGCGAATGACGGCCTGCGCGTAACCGGCAACGTGCGCTTGCGCGTGGAGGCGATCGACGGACAGGCGCGCCCCGGCTTCGACAGCAGCGATACGCTGGTCAACCTGCGCACGCAGGTGCTGGCGCAATACCGCAGCGGGCCGTTTCGCGTGGTGGCCGAAGTCCACGACAGCCGCGTGTGGAACGCCGATCCCGGCACGCCCGTGACCACCAGCGAAGTAAACACGCTGGAGCCGGTGCAGGCCTTCCTCGGCTATGACCTGGGGCCGGTACTGGGGCCGGGCACCAAGGTTTCGGTGCAGGGCGGGCGCTTCACCCTGGCGCTCGGATCGCGCCGGCTGATCGCGGCCGACGAATACCGCAACACGGTCAACAGCAATACCGGCCTGCGCGTGGACATCGCCGGGCGGCGCGGCTTGCAGGCCACGCTGATCTATGTCCTGCCGGCAATGCGCCTGCCCGACGATGCGGCATCGCTGCGCAGCGGCAAGGTGGAACTGGACCGCGAAAGCTTCGACGCGGTGCTGTGGGGCGGGATCGTCAGCCGCACCGCCTCGCGCTCCGGCGCGACGGTGCCGGTCGCGGCCGAGCTGGGCTTCTTCCATTTCGGCGAACGCGACGCCCCCGGCCGCCCTACCCGCAACCGGTCGCTCAGTACCGCGAGCGCGCGCGTGATCGCCGATCCGCGCCCCGGCCATGCCGATGGCGAGGCGGAGGTCATGGTCCAGTGGGGGCACACCCGCACCTCGCTGGCCGCCACCGCGCCCGAATTGCCGGTGCGCGCCACGTTCTTCCATGCCGATGCCGGCTACACGTTCAGCGGTCCGTGGCGCCCGCGCCTGTCGATCGAGTTCGACTATGCCAGCGGCGCGGGCAGTGGCGGCCGCTATGGCCGTTTCGACACGCTGTTCGGGATGCGGCGCGGCGATTTCGCGCCTTCGGGCATCTACAACGCGGTCACGCGCGCCAACATCGTCACGCCCGGAATCCGGCTGGAAACCGCGCCCGACCGGCGGCTGGACCTGCTGGCGACCTATCATCCGATGTGGCTGGCCGACTCGCGCGACAGTTTCGCCACCACCGGCGTGCGCGATGCCAGCGGCCGGTCCGGCTCCTTCGCCGGGCACCAGTTCGACGCGCGGCTGCGCTACTGGCTGCTGCCACGCCATCTGCGCCTGGAACTCGATGGCGTGCTGCTGGCCAAGGGCCGCTTCCTGACCGACGCGCCCAACGCGCCGCCCGGACGCACCACGCGCTACGTCTCGTTCAATCTCAGCGCGCTGTTCTGACCGACGCCAGATTGTCTCGGGTATAGCATTCGACGACCAGGCTGATCGCGGCTCCGCCCTCCACGCGCAGCAGCGCGCGGTGCGACAGGACCGTGCCCGCCGGGCATTCCGCCGCCCGCCCGCGCCGCGCCTCCAGCCGTTCGCGCCGGAAGCCGAGCGGCATGACGACTTTGCCGAACGGCGTGTCGGTCGTCTCCAGCGTGCGGTTCATCGCGGGCGTCAGCCGCGCCGGCACGTACCAGTTGCGCGCATCGGACAGCACGGTTCCGCCACAGGCCAGCCGGACATGGCGGTAGGCGACCGGCTCGTCCGCCGTCACCCCCAGCGCCTTGCGCACGGCGGGCGATGGCGCATCGCGCGCATCCCGGTCCGCCATGGCGCGGATCGTCGCCGGTTGCGCGATGCCCCGCGCCGCGCACCATTCGCCCAGCGCCTGCGTCGCGCTGTCATGCGCGGCCAGCGTGGCTTCGAAACGGTGCAGCGTGGGGGAGCATCCCGCCACCGACGTCGCCGCCGCCGCCGCCAGCACGGCCACGGCGCCCGCGCGGTGTACGGTCAAATGCCGCCTGCCACCGCTTCGCGCCCGGTCGCTTCCAGCCCGGCGATCAGCGCCGCCGCGCAGGCTTCGAGCTGCGCGGTATCGGTCGACCGGATCACGAAGTTCGCGCCCACCCGGCCTTCGCGGAAGAACGGATAGCTGCCGATCTGGCACCCGTCGAACGCTCTCTCGGTCTTGCTGAGAAGCTCGGCGATCTCGCTTTCGGGAACCCAGCAGCCGATCGTCGCCGATTGCAGCGGCAGCCCGCCTTCGAGCGTGCCGGTCAGCCCGTCGAGCATCTGCGCGGTGATGTGCGGCACGCCGGCCATCAGGAACACGTTGCCGATGCGGATGCCCGGCGCGCCCGACATGCGGTTCTCGATCAGGCTCGCCCCCGCCGGCACGCGCGCCATGCGCAGCCGGCCCTCGTTCAGCCCGCCGCGCGTGGCGTAATAGTCCTCCAGCACCTTGCGCGCATCGGGGTGGATTTCCACGTCCACGCCCAGCGCCTGCGCCACCGCGTCCACGGTGATGTCGTCGTGCGTCGGGCCGATGCCGCCGGTGGTGAACAGGTAGTCGTTGCGCGCGCGCAGCGTGTTCACCGCCTCCACGATCGCATCCATCACGTCGGGCACCACGCGCACTTCGCGCAGGCGGATGCCCTGCACGCCCAGCCAGGTGGCGATCTGCGCGATGTTCTTGTCCTGCGTGCGGCCAGACAGGATTTCGTCGCCGATCACGATCAGCGCGGCGGTCCAGATGCGGGTTTCGTTGGTCATCGGGAAGAACCGATACCGCAAACCCGCGCCAGTGCAAGCGTGCCCCGGCCGCGATGCCCCAAAGGCCGCGCGGGGCGGGGGCGGACGATCGCTATTCGGCCGCTTCGAGCTGGGGCTGCGCCTGCGCCGCCGGCTGCGCGCGACCCAGCGCCAGGATACCGTCCTCGATCGGCGAGGCCTTCATCCACGCCTTGTCGTAAACGTAATCCTGGTTGAGCCGCCAGGGCAGCGCCGCCGCGCTCTTGGGCATGATGCTCAGCGCGCGCTGGAGATAGCCCGACGAGAAATCGAACACGTTGTCCTCGACCAGCCCATGATCGGCCGCCAGCACCGGCGTCGCCACTTGCGCGCCTTTCGCCTTCATCGTGTTGAGCAGGCGGCAGGCGTAATCGGAAATGAGGTCCGCGCGCAGCGTCCACGAGGCGTTGAGATAGCCGAACACCGCCACCAGGTTGGGCACGTTCGAGAACATGCAGCCCTTGTAGTAGAAGTGGTCGGCGAAGTTCAGCGGCACGCCATCGAGGCTCAGCGCAATCTTGCCGCCCATGGTCAGGCGCAGGCCGGTGGCGGTGATGATCACATCGGCATCGAGATGGCGGCCGGACTTGAGCTGGATGCCGGTGGCGTCGAAGCGGTCGATGTGGTCGGTCACGATATCGGCCTTGCCCGCCTTGATCGCCTCGAACATGTCGGCATCGGGCACCAGGCACAGGCGCTGGTCCCACGGATCGTAGGGCGGGGTGAAGGTCTTGGCATCGTACTTGTCGCCCAGCGCCGCCTTGATCTTCTTGGTCAGGTAGTCCTTGACCTTTTCCGGCTGGCTGCGGGCGCGCTTGAACACCAGGTTCTGCAGACGCACGTTCTTGAAGCGGGTGATCGCGTAGGCGATCTTTTCCGGCAGGATGCGGCGCAAGGCGTTGGCCAGGGCATCGCGCGCGGGGCGGATCGCGTACCACGTGGGCGTGCGCTGGAGCATGGTGACGTGCGCGGCCTTGTGCGTCATCGACGGCACGATCGTCACCGCCGTCGCGCCCGAACCGATCACCACCACGCGCTTGCCCGCGTAATCGAGATCGCGCGGCCAGAACTGCGGGTGGATGATCGTGCCCCTGAAATCCTCGCGGCCGGCGAACCGCGCGTCATGCGGGGTGTCGTAGTCGTAATAGCCCGAACCCAGATAGAGCATCCGCGCGGTGGTCTGCCGGCGGGCGCCTGCCTCGTCCTCGGTCACCACCGTCCACAGCGCCCGCGCGCTGTCCCAGTCGGCGGACAGCACCTTGGTGCCGAAGCGGATATGCGGGCGGATGCCGCGCTCGTCGGCGATGCGGTTCAGGTATTCTAGGATCGCCGGGCCGTCCGCGATCGATTTCTCGTGCTTCCACGGTTCGAAGATGAAGCCCAGCGTGTGCATGTCGCTGTCGGAACGGATGCCGGGATAGCGGAACAGGTCCCAGGTGCCGCCGATCGCCTCTCGCCGCTCCAGGATGGCATAGCTGCTGCCGGGGCACATCATCTGCATGTGCGCGGCCATGCCGATGCCCGAAAGGCCGGCGCCGACGATCGCCACGTCCACGTCCGGCGTGGTGCTGGTCGCCGGTCTTTCCGTCTGTCCTTCCGGCTTCACCGCGCCTGCACCCATGATTCCACACCCCTCCAGTTTCTGATTGCAACCGAACCTATCGCAATCCCCGCGAATTGCCAGCCCGATTCGCGCCTCCCGCGGCTTGCCGATGCGGCCCGCCGCTCGGTCCCGCCAGGAGCGATTGCGCGCGACTGCGGGCTTTGCCACAAGCAGGCCCATGCCGATCATTGCGTCCCGCCGCTACAGCCAGGGTCAGGCCCACGAAGTCGACATCGTGCTCGATGGCGCGCCGCGCGCGGCCCTGCCGCCCCAGACGTTCGACTGGATCGGCCTGTGCGAACCGACCGTGGAGGAGATGGACCGGGTACGCCGGCAGTACGGGCTGCATCCGCTGGCGGTGGAAGATGCGCTCAATCCGCGCCAGCTGCCCAAGGTGGAGGCTTACGGAAAGCAGCTGTTCGCCGTGGCGCGCACGGCCAGCCTGCACGATGGCGAGATCATCTCCTATGGCCAGACCGCGTTCTTCCTCGGCGCCGACTTCATCATATCGGTGCGCTTCGGCAGCACGCGCGCGCACCTGACGCTGCGCGAGGAACTGGAGGCCAGCGCCGAACGGCTGGCCGAAGGGCCGGACTACGTGCTGCATGCCATTCTCGATTTCATCGTCGATGGCTACCAGCCGATCACCGACGGGCTGGAAGACGTGGCGCAGGACATGGAGGAAGCGGCGATCGAATCCTTTCCCGGCCCCGCCACGATCCGCCGCATTTTCCGCCTGCGCCGCCAGCTGCGCCGGTTCGAGCGGGTGATCGGGCCGATGCAGGAAATGTGCGAGCGGCTGGTCGAGGCGGACCTGCCGACGATCGATCCCGCCGCGCGGATCTGGTTCCGCGACGTGCTGGACCATGTGCGCCGCGCGATGACGCGGGTGCGCGGCGTCAAGGAAACGCTGGCGGCGATCGTCGAGACCGCCAGCCTGCTCGAACAGCATCGCCAGGGCGAGATGACCCGCCAGCTTGCCGCCTGGGCCGCGATCCTCGCCGTGCCCACCGCCATCGCCGGCATCTATGGCATGAACTTCGAATATATCCCCGAGCTGAAATGGCGCTTCGGCTATTTCCTGATCTGGGGCGTGATCCTCTCGGTCTGCGGCGGGCTGTGGTACCGCTTCCGGCGGATCGGCTGGCTGTGAAATTCAGAGTGGCGAATTACTTTTCATCATTCTGAAAAATATTGCTTGCAGAGCGCAGCGCGTGGGTAGCCCACCCCGCTGCGACTAACGCCGCCTGCGGCAGCGCAAGTCTCGCGCCCCTCCCGCAAGCGGGAGGGGATTCGCATATTCTCCCCTCCCGCCTGCGGGAGGGGCTGGGGGTGGGCAGCGCACCGCCCTTCCCCAACGCTTCTGTCGCCCATAAAAAGGCCGCCCGCCCACAAGGGGCAGGCGGCAGGCTCATGCATTCGGAGAAAGTCCGATCGTCAGGCGATCAGAAGGCAACGGTGCCCGAAACCACCACCGCCGCGCCGGCGATCGAGGAACCGTTCTTGGTCTGCGAGAAGTTCGGCTGGAGGTAGAGCGCTTCCTTGTTGCTGATGTCGGTATCGACATAGGCAACGCCCAGCACCACCGGGCCGACGGCCACGTCCGCGCCCAGCATCCAGTCGGCGTACTTGCCCGTGGGCGCGACCGAGGTGCCGTTGGGGCCAAGGCCGGCGTTGCCGTCCGAATAGCCCACATGCGCTTTCAGCGTGACCGGGGTGTTGGGAATCGCCGCGCTGGCGTCGGTCCAGACATAGAGGTTGTCCGACTTGGCGCCCGGCGCATCGGGCACGCCCGTGGCGTAGGAAGCCCCGCTCAGATACCAGCGGCCCAGCGATTCCTGCTTGGGGGCATAGGCAACGCCCGCCAGCAGGCTGACCGGGCCGACGGTGCCTGAAAGCTTGACGTAAGGCTCGGCGAAGTCGGTCTTGTCCGCGCCACCCGGATACATGTACCAGGTCAGGCCGACGTCCACCGTGACGCCGCCGATCGGCATCTTGTAGCCGCCGTAGATATCCAGCTCGGTGTTGGAACCGCCGAAGGTGCCCCAGCCCGAAAGGTTGGAGGCCCAGGTGCCGACATAGAGGCCGCTTTCATGCGACACGGTCAGGCCGGCCTGCACGGCCAGCGCGCGATCGCTTTGCGAAACGCCACGGAAGCGATAGTCCGAAACGATGGCGGCAGACCCGGAAACGGTAATGGGCTTGGGGGCTTCCTGGGCCAGCGCGGGGGCCGAGAAAGCAAGCGCGGCAACCGCCGCCGCGACACGATAGAACATTGGAACGTCCTCCCTGGACTTGTCTTGGGAACGTTCCGCCTGCGTCCGCCGCGCGCTGCCACTCTGTCTGGTGTGGGGCCGCTTCACGCCGGAGCAGCCGGGATAGGCGGCAATTTTTGCCCACATTTTGCCTTCGTGTAAGGAAACGTTGCTGGCTCGCGCGCCGCCGCGCCGGTGGACAATATGGCACGTTCATATTGAGAGAGGCGGGCAACTCTCCTAGTGCGCGCGACGAGCACCGCGCGCAGACCGCGATTCGCTCCAGGGACAGAACTTTTTACGGAAGCGATAGCGATGTTCGGCTGGTTCCAGCGCCTCCTGCCCAAGTCCGGCGATTTCTTCGACATGTTCGAACGCCACGCCGCAACGCTCGTGGCCGCCGCCGAGGCGCTCTCGCGCCTGACCCGTTCGGAAGGCAATGCGGCGGAATACATCGCCACGATCCGCAAGCGCGAGCACGAGGCGGACGATATCATCCGCGAGGTGCTCTACACGGTGCGCCGCACGTTCCTGACCCCGTTCGATCGCGGCGCGATCACCTCGCTGATCGCGGCGCTAGACGATACGATCGACGAAATGCAGGCCGCCGCATCGGCCATCGAGCTTTACGAAGTCGCTAAGTTCGAGCCGGAAATGCAGGCCATGGCCGACAAGATCGTCGAAGCCTGCGACCTCATCGCCGAAGCGATGCCGCTGCTGCGCGACGTGGAACGCAACGGCGCGCGCCTGCACCAGTTGACCGAGCGCATCGTCAAGCTGGAAGGCGCGGTGGACCTTGTCCACCAGGCGGGGCTCAAGGCCAACTTCATCACCCGGCGCGGCGATGGCGATCTGGTCGCCTTCATCGTCTCGCGCGAGATCTACAAGCACCTCGAAAAGATCGCCGACGCGTTCGAGGATGTCGCGAACGAGATCGACGCCCTCGTCATCGACCACGCCTGATCGGCCGGCCGGGAACGCGCACCATGCACGAAATCGCCTTTCCGCTACTGGTCGGCCTGATCGCGCTGGCGCTGGCCTTCGATTTTCTCAACGGGTTGCATGACGCGGCCAACTCCATCGCCACGGTGGTTTCCACGCGGCTGCTCACCCCGGTCCAGGCCGTGCTGTTCGCCGCCGTCGGCAATTTCGTGGCCTACTGGATGGTCGGCCTGCACGTCGCCGAAACGGTGGGCAAGGGCATCATCGACAAGGACGTGGTGACGCCGGCGGTGGTGTTCGGCGCGCTGATCGGCGCGATGTTCTGGAACGTGCTGACCTGGGTGAAGGGCATTCCCTCCTCGTCCAGCCACGCGCTGATCGGCGGCCTGCTGGGCGCGGGCATCATGCATGGCGGGTTCGGCGCGGTGGAAAGCTCGGGCACCAGCAAGACGATCGTCGCCATCTTCCTGTCGCCGATGATCGGCTTCGCGCTGGCCATGCTGATGGTGCTGATCACCAGCTGGCTGTTCCGTGGCTACCAGCCGCGCCGGGCGGAGCGGGTGTTCAAGTCGCTCCACCTGGTCAGCAGCGCGGCCTATTCGATCAGCCACGGTGGCAACGACGCGCAGAAGACGATGGGGATCATCGCGGTGCTGCTCTATTCCACCGGCACGCTGAAGGGCGAATTCCACGTGCCCGAATGGGTCGTGATCGCCTGCTACGCCGCGATCTCGCTGGGCACGCTTTCGGGCGGCTGGAAGATCATCCAGACGATGGGCAGCAAGCTGACCCAGCTCAACCATCACACCGGCTTCTGCGCCTCCACCGCCGGCTCGATCGTGGTGTTCGGCGCCAGCGCCATGGGCATTCCAGTCTCGACCACGCACGCCATCACCGGCTCGGTCGTCGGCACCGGCGCCGCCCGCCGCGCCAGCGCGGTGCGCTGGGGCGTGGCGACGCGCGTGGTCGTGGCGTGGTTCATCACCATCCCCGCCAGCGCCGCCGTGGGCGCCGCGTTCTACCTGCTGACCCGTCTGTTCTGAGCCTTGGCTCGATCCGGGCTTTGACAGCCGGCTTCCCGCGCGACACTCTGCGTCGGCGCGCGGTTTGGCGCGCGGCAACAGGGGCACGGGGCATATGGCGGTTCGCGCAGGTTTTCGCGCGGTGATGACAGGCGCGGTGCTGGCGGCGATCGCGTTGTCCCTTGTACCCCTCTCCCCGCCGGCCCGCGCGGCGACCCCGGCGGACAAAATCGCGGCGATGGACGACGCCGCGCTGTTCGACCGGTTCGGCAAGGAAGTGGTCAAGCTCGGCAAGCCTTCGGCCTGCGAGGCCGTGCCCTATACCGACGAGATGGCGCGCCGGCGGCCGACGCAGCGGCTGCTGGCCCTTGCCGCGCTGGTCCGCTCCAATTGCGCGCTGTTCCAGAACCGCTATCCGGATGCGCTGCGCGAGGGGGAGGAGGCCGAAGGGCTGGGGTTCGGCCGCAACGGGGACGATCTGCGGGTGCTGGTCGATTTCCTCGCTCTGCAGGCCGCCCTGCTTGCGGGCAACGGCGATGCCTATGCCGAGCACCTGGGCCATGTGGCGGCACGCGGCAACGCGGCGGAGTTCGCCGGCCTGAAGTCTCGCGCGGTTCTGTACGGCCTGCGAACGGCCAGTATCGAGAATCAGGATCGCGCACTGCTGGCCCTGGCACGGTCACCCGCGTTCCCATCGCTTGCCCCCGAGGTGCGCGAAACGGTGGCGGCCAAGGCGCTGCGCCCGGCACTGGCGGCGGGCGATACCGCCGTGGCGGAGATGCTGGTGGGTCAACTGCGCTACGCCGAAACCACGCTCGATATGCTGGTGGATCGCGATTACGAAATCGGCTGGCCCCTGCTCGCTCGCCGCGTCGGCCCCCATGCGCAAACGATGCTGCTGCAAGGCGTCGAGACTGCCACGGCCGATCTCGCCAAGGCGCCGGAGGACCGCCCGGGGCTGTCGCGTCTTGTCGATGCGCTGGTCGATGCCGGCCGCTTCGACGAGGCGATCGCGGCCGCGCAGCGGATCGACCATACCGACAAGGGGTTGCGCAAGGCGGGCGAGTACGACGGCTGGATCATCAATGCCGAGGTTAAGGCGCTTGACGCGCTGGGGCGCACGGCCGAAGCGGACGCGCTGTTCGACCGGCTGACCGCCCTGCCTTGGCGCGAGCGTGACTGGATGGTCAATTTCGTCATCAACAACGCCGGACGGCTGGTGCGCCACGGGGCGTGGGACCGGGCGATGCTGGCCGCCGCACTCGCCACCGAAGTCGCCAACGAGCAGGGTTCACCCTATGCCCGGCTTTCGGCGTCAGCCTTGCGCCTCTGCGCGGCGCACCACGCCCAGCCCGACCAGGACCAGCGCCTGCTGCGCGAGGCGGTCTATGCCCACTGGCAGGATGCGGTGACGGCGGCGGTGCGCGCTGCCCAATGCCTTGAGGACGATACGGCCGCCCGACGGTTCCTGAAGGAAGGCCTCGCCGATGCGAAGATACGGTCCGACGTGCTGACGTTGCTCCAGCCGGAAGGCACGGAAATCGTGCCCGATCCGGCCAGGACCGCACCCTTGGCACGCACACTGATGGACGCCGACGCCGATCTGCGCGCCGCCTACGATCGCGCGGGCCGCGATCTTCCGGAAGACCTGCGCCCCGCGCGGCGCTGACTCCTCAGGTTTGCGCGGGGTCTGAAAGCGGCGACTATATCCTTTGCAAACAATGGGCTGATGCCCACCCCCAACCCCTCCCGCAAGCGGGAGGGGAGCGAGACTTGCGCTGCCGCAGGCGGCGCTAGTCGCAGCGGGGTGGGCCCACCACGCTCCCCCAAAAGGGCGTGGGATTTCCGGGCATTGCCCCTTGGCAAAGCGCGCGGCGATGGCAGGATGCAGCCTTATCCATTTCGGCCCGAACCATTCCGGCCCCAACCCTTCCGGGGAGAACCTTGTCCATGTCCAGCCGTCCTGCCTTTCGTGGCGCCCTTCGCGCCGCCGCCGCGCTCTCTGTCCTGCTCGCGCCGCTGCTGCCCGCGCCCGCGCTGGCCGGGCCGGCCGAGGACGCCGCCGTCGCGCGAATCATCGATGAAGGCATGAACCGCAGCGCGGTGATGACCACCGCCAGCCAGCTGATGGACGGCATCGGCCCGCGCCTCACCAATTCGGAAAACCACCGCAAGGCCGAACGCTGGGCGATGGACGTGCTGCGCGGCTATGGCCTGACCAACATCCACGCCGAACCGTTCAACTTCGGGCTGGGCTGGAACGCCGATGGCTGGTCCGCCACGATGGTCTCGCCCCGTCCGCTCGCGCTCACGGCGATTCCGGTGGCGTGGTCGCCGCCGACCGCGGGCACGGTGCGCGCGCCGGTGATCGTCGCGCCGATGAGCCGGGAAGAGAACTTCGCCGAATGGAAAGGCAAGCTCGCCGGCCGCATCGTGCTGGTCTCGCTGCCGGGCGCGACCAGCGAATCCAAGGACCCGGTGTTCAAGCGCTATACCGATGCCGAGATCGGTGAATTCGACAAGTTCGACCAGCCGCGCTTCGATCCCGAAGCCGCCGCGCTGCAGATCCGCAACCGCAGTTTCCTGCGCAAGCTGACCGAATTCCTCAAGGCCGAAGGCGCGCTCGCGCTGGTGCGCATGAGCTATCGCGACGGCAAGCTGGTCCATGGCGAAGGCTATGACTTCGTGCCCGGCAAGACGCTGGCCGTGCCGGCGATGGAACTGGCGCAGGAGGATTACCGCCGCCTCGTCCGCCTGGCGAAGACCGGGGCCGCGCCCGAGATCGAACTGAACATCGAGGCGCGCTTCGACGACAAGAACCTGATGGCGGAGAACGTCATCGCCGAAATCCCCGGCACCGATCCCAAGGCGGGCTATGTCATGGCCGGCGCGCATTTCGACAGCTGGATCGCGGGCGATGGCGCCAACGACAACGGCGCCGGCAGCGTCGCGGTGATCGAGGCCGCGCGGCTCATCAGCAAGCTGGGCATCCGGCCCCGGCGCACGATCCGCTTCGCGCTGTGGAGTGGGGAGGAACAAGGCCTGCTCGGCTCGCGCGCCTATATCGAACAGCACCTCGCCTCGCGCCCGGTCGATCACGCGCTGACCGGCATCGAATCCTACGTGGCCTGGCGCAACGCCTTCCCGATCACGCCGAAGTCCGAATACACGGCGCTGAAAGCCTATTTCAACATGGACAACGGTTCGGGCCGGTTCCGCGGCATCTATGCCGAGGGCAACCTGGGCGCGGGTGCGATCCTGGGCGACTGGCTGGCCCCGTTCAAGGCGATGGGCGCGGGCCGTGTCGTGGCGGAGAAGACCGGCGGCACCGACCACGTCTATCTCCAGTCAATCGGCCTGCCCGGATACCAGTTCATCCAGGACCCGCTCGACTACGACAGCCGCGTCCACCATTCCAGCATCGACACGCTGGACCACATGCGCGCGGACGACATGCGGCAGGCCTCGGTGATCCTGGCGGGCATGCTGTGGCAGGCCGCCAACAGCGACAAGGAACTGCCGCGCAGCCCGCTGCCCACCCAGCCCGCGCCGACCGATCCGTTCAAGGTGGCGGACCCGAACCAGTAGGAGCGGGCGATCGCGTCAGGCGATCACGCCGTAAAGGTCGTGCGCGTCGGCGTCTTCGATCCGCACCTGCGCGAAATCGCCCGGCTTCAGCGTGGCGGGCACGTTGCGCAGATAGACCGCGCCGTCGATTTCCGGGGCGTCGGCCTGGCTGCGCGCGGTCGCGCCCAGATCGCCGTCCTCGTCCGGCTCGCCCACCTCGTCCACGATCACCTGGATCGTGCGGCCGACCTTGGCGGCGAGCTTGGCCGCGCTGATCGCCTCGGTCTTTTCCATCAGCCGGGCGTAGCGCTCTTCCTTGACCTCCTCCGGCACCGGATCGGGCAGGTGGTTGGCGCTGGCGCCGTCCACCGGCTCGAAGCGGAAGCCGCCCACGCGGTCGAGCTGGGCCTCGTCCAGCCAGTCGAGCAGGTACTGGAAATCCGCCTCGGTCTCGCCGGGGAAGCCGACCACGAAGCTCGAGCGGATGGCAAGATCGGGCGCGATGTCACGCCATGCCCTGATGCGCTCGAGCACCTTCGCTTCGTTGGCGGGGCGCTTCATCGCCTTGAGCACACTGGGCGCGGCATGCTGGAACGGAATGTCGAGATAGGGCGTCACCAGCCCTTCGGCCATGAGAGGGATCACCGCGTCGACATGGGGATAGGGGTACACGTAATGCAGCCGCACCCACGGCGTTTCGCCCTGCGGCGTGCGCAGCTGGCCCAGTTCGCGCGCCAGGTCGGTCATGTGGGTGCGCACGGCGTGGCCGTGCCATTGGCGCTCCTCGTGCCGCACATCGACGCCATAGGCCGAGGTATCCTGGCTGATGACCAGCAGTTCCCTGGTCCCCGCCGCCACCAGCTTCTCCGCCTCGCGCAGCACCGCGTCGATGCGCCGGCTGGCCAGCTTGCCGCGCAGCGACGGGATGATGCAGAACGCGCAGGCGTGGTTGCAGCCTTCGGAAATCTTGAGATAGCTGTAATGGCGCGGGGTCAGCTTGATCCCGCCCTGGTCGTCCAGCGCCTGCGGGATCAGATCGATGTACGGCCCCATGCTGGGCGGCGCCGCTTCGTGCACCGCTTCCACCACCGCCTCGTACTGGTGCGCGCCGGTCACGGCCAGCACGTCGGGGAACTTCGCCCGGATCAGCTCCGCCTCGTTGCCCATGCACCCGGTCACGATCACGCGGCCATTCTCGGCGATCGCCTCGCCGATCGCGGCCAGGCTTTCCTCCTTGGCCGAATCGAGGAAGCCGCACGTGTTGACCAGCACCACGTCGGCCCCGGCATAGTCCGCGCTCATGGCATAGCCATCGGCGCGCAGGCGCGTGAGAATGCGTTCGGAATCGACCAGCGCCTTGGGGCAGCCAAGGCTGACCATGCCGACGCGCGGCGCTTCGGGAAGCGTGATGGGGGAATTCTGGGATGTCATGGCGACCGCGCCTTACGCGGATTCGCGCCGCCCGTCATCATGCGGCATCATCATTCGGCGTCATCATCCATCATCGCAGCGCCCGCGAATTGCCAATGTGACGTCATCTCGCTACCGTCTCGCGAGGCGGGAAGCGAGGAAAGAGCAGAATGGGTCCGGTGAACTGGCTGGCGGTGTTTCTCGCTATGCTTGCCGCGCTGACGGTGACCGCAGTGTGGTATGGGCCGCTGTTCGGCCGCGCCAAGCTGGAGGAGGTCGGCCCCGGCGGCCTCGGCACCCGCACCGCACCCGCGCGCACGCTGGCGATCACGGCCGCGCTGCTGCTGGTGACCGCAACGATGATGGGGCACATGTTCGCGCGCGTTGGCGCCGATACGCTGGCGGCGAAGCCCTGGCTCTATTTCATGATGTCGGGCGGCCTTGCCGGCGCCTTCGTGATCCCCTCGCTGTGGGTCAGCTATACCCAGCAGCGGATTTCCACCCGCCTCGCGCTGATCGATGCCGGGTTCTGGATGGTTGCCTACCTGGCGATGGGGCTGGTGTTCTTCCTGATCCGCTGATCGCCCGTGACCGTCAGGCCGCGGCCCCGCCGACAGCGCCATCGGTCGGCGCCGTCGGCACGATTTCCACGATCATGTCGCCACGCGCCAGCCGCCTGCTTTCCTCCTCCCAGAAGCCATAGGCCTTGCCCGCGCGATAGATGCGCAAGCCCTGCCCGCCGGATGCCAGGCGGGTCAGCGGCTGGCCCACTTCCTCGTCGCGCACCGGCCGTTCGACAAGGTGAACGCGCCCGGAAATGGACGCGAGATCGGAAAGGTAGCCGGCCGTGTGCTGCCCGTGCGCGGTGCCGGCCAGCAGTTGCCCGGTGAAGCGCACCGGATTGATGACGTTGGTGGCGCCCGCCTGCTGCGCCAGCACTTCGTTGTCGGCGGCACGAACCACGGTGCTGATCGGCACGCCGGGAGCCAGATGGCGCGCGGTCAGCGTGATCAGGATCGAGGTATCGTCGCGCCCCGCGGAAATCAGGATGGCGCTGGCTCGGGCGATGCGCACGTCGATCAGCGTGGTGTCGCGCGTGGCATCGCCGGGCAGCACGTTGCATCCCATGCGCTCGGCTTCCGCCAGACGCCCTTCCGCCCCGTCGACCACCACGATCGTCGCGGGATCGGTGCCGCGCGCGATCAATTCGGCGACCGCTTCGGAACCCGATATGCCAAAGCCCAGCACCACGACGTGACCCGACAGGGCATTCTGGATCTGCGCCATGCGCCACCTCTCCCAGCTGCGCTTGATGATGAAGTTGTAGGCCGTGCCCACGAAAATGAAGATCACCGCCAGGCGGATCGGCGTGACGATCACCGTTTCGATCAGCCGCGCCCGATCGCTGACCGGCGCGATGTCACCGAACCCGGTGGTGGTGATGGAAATCATGGTAAAATAGACCACGTCGAGGAAACTGACGTGCCCGTCGTGGTTGTCGGCCAGCCCTTCGCGGTCGATCCAGTGGATCAGCACCACCAGCGCCAGCAGCGCGAAGGCGGCCGATAGCCGCAACGCGATGTCGGCCCACACCGGAACCCGGATCAGCCGGCGCAGGGCCTGGCGCCCGACCGGCCTCACAACCGGACTGGCAGGTACACGACCGGATCGCGCGGATCGTTGTCGCGGCGCAGCTCGAAGTGCAGCGTCGGCCGCTTCGCCTCGCCGCTCTTGCCGATGCTGGCGATCGCCTGCCGCGCCTTCACCACATCGCCCTCCTTCACCCGCACCTGGCCGAGATAGGCATAGGCGGTGACCCAGCCCTGCCCGTGATCAATGACGATCAACTGGCCGAAGCGTTCGGGCTCGTTGCCGGCGAAGATCACGGTGCCTGCACCGGCGGCGCGCACCGTCAGCCCGGCGTAGGCGGCGAGATCGATGCCCCGGTTGCGCTGGCCGGAAGCGACCGACCCCGATGGAACCGGCGTGCCGAAGCGGCTCAGCACCGCGCCCGATACCGGCCAGGACAGCGCAGGCGCGCCCGCCTCGCGCACGTGCGGGGCCGGCGCGGGGCGCAAGGGCGGCGCGGGGCGCGGCGCGGGCGCGGGCCGGGGCGTCGCCTTGGGCGGCGTCGACGTCCGCGGAGCCGGCGTGGGCACGGGGGCCGGGCGCGAGGGCACCGGCACCGGATCGGGCCGCTTCAGCACCTGCCCCACGCGGATGATATAGGGGGAAGGAATGCCGTTGACCCGCCCCAGCGCCTCCATGGTCACGCCCATGCGCTGCGCGATGGCGCGGAAGGTATCGCCGGGCTGGACCTCGTAGGTCCAGGCGATGATCGGCGCGCCAGCCCCGGAGCCGGCGGCGCTCTGGGCGAACGATGGCGCGGCCGGCGCCGCCGCCAGCAGCAGCGCCGCGATCCCGGCGGCCGTTCGCCGCGCGCGCATCAGCCCTGCGGCACCAGCCGCGTCAGCCCGCCAAGGTACGGGTGCAGCGCGGCGGGCAGGTCCACCGATCCGTCGGCCTGCTGGCCGTTCTCCAGCACCGCCACCAGCGTGCGCCCGACCGCGAGGCCCGACCCGTTGAGCGTGTGGACGAACTCGGTGCCCTTCTGCCCCTCGGGCCGATAGCGCGCGTTCATCCGCCGCGCCTGGAAATCGCCGCAGTTGGAGCAAGAGGAAATCTCGCGGTAGGCGCCCTGCCCCGGCAGCCAGACTTCGAGGTCATAGGTCTTGCGCGCGGTGAAGCCCATGTCGCCGGTACACAGCAGCACCTTGCGATAGGGCAGCTCCAGCGCCTGCAACACACCCTCGGCGCAAGCGGTCATGCGTTCGTGCTCGGCTTCCGAATCCTCGGGCCGGGTGATCGAGACCAGCTCCACTTTCTCGAACTGGTGCTGGCGGATGAATCCGCGCGTATCGCGCCCGGCCGCACCGGCTTCCGAGCGGAAGCACGGGGTCAGCGCGGTCATGCGGATCGGCAGCGCGGATTCGGCCAGGATCTGCTCGCGCACCGCGTTGGTCAGGCTGACTTCGGCAGTGGGGATCAGCCAGCGGCCGTCGGTGGTATGGAACAGGTCCTCGGCGAACTTGGGCAGCTGGCCGGTGCCGAACACTGCCTCGTCCTTCACCAGCAGCGGCGGGATGCATTCGAGATAGCCGTTCTCGCCGGTCTGCTGGTCCAGCATGAACTGCGCCAGCGCCCGGTGCAGCCGCGCCATCCCGCCTTTCAGGAACGTGAAGCGCGCGCCCGAAATCAGCGCACCGGTTTCGAAATCGAGGCCCAGCGCCGGGCCGAGATCGGCATGTTCGCGCGGGGTGAAATCGAACGCGCGTGGCGTGCCCCAGCGGCTGACCTCGACGTTCTGCGCCTCGTCCTCGCCCGGCGGCACGTCGTCGGCCGGGCGGTTAGGCCATGCCGCCAGCGCATCGGCGAGCTGCGCGGTCAGCCGGCGCTCCTCGTCCTCCAGCGCGGGCAGCTCGGTCTTGAGCGCGGCGACTTCAGCCTTGAGCGCCTCGGCCGTGTCCTTGTCGCCCTTGCCCATGGCCGCGCCGATCGCCTTGGAGGCATCGTTGCGGCGGGCCTGCGATTCCTGCATCCGCGTCGCCACATCGCGCCGCGCGCTGTCGAGCGCGAGGATGGACTGCGCGACCGGCTCCACGCCCCGGCGGGCAAGAGCGGCGTCAAAAGCGGCGGGGTTTTCGCGGATCAGGCGGATATCGTGCATGGTCCGGGGCTATGCCGTCTCGGCGCGGCCCTTGCAACCCGATCGGGAAAAGGCCGATCGGAGAAACGCGGACGCCTATCGCCGGGGGCAGGTGTTCACGCCGATCAGCGAATAGAGCGGGCAAACGCGGAACAGCCCGGTCAGCAGCGGCACAAGGCCGATCCAGCCCCAGCCCGTTTTCGGCCCAACGAAGACCATCGCGATCAGCACCAGCCCCAGCACGATCCGCAGCACGCGATCGATGCCGCCCACGTTGAAGTTCAGCATGAAACCTCTCCTCCAGTTGCGCCGCCGTTCTGGACGCAGGGAGAAGCGCGGGCATTGATGCCCGTCAAAGCCGAAATGTCGTGAGGACCGGGGAAGTGGTGGGCGCGACAGGGATTGAACCTGTGACCCCACCCGTGTGAAGGGTGTGCTCTACCGCTGAGCTACGCGCCCACTTCCGTTGCGGAAGCGCGCCCTTAGACATCCGCGCGTCAATTGACAAGCGGGGAAAGCGGGATAGAGGCGTTTTCCCATGAACGACCACGCTTCCGACCAGACGCCCGAAACCGCAACCGGCACCCCCACCCCTGGCGCGGACGTGCCGCCGGACCGGCTGGCCATCAACCCGCGCAGCGCGCATTTCGATGCCGACAAGCTGCGGCGGGGCGTGGGCATCCGCTTCAAGGGCACGGTGCGCACCAATGTCGAGGAATACTGCATTTCCGAAGGCTGGGTGCGCGTGCAGGCGGGCAAGACCATGGACCGCAAGGGCAACCCGCTGACGCTGAAGCTCAACGGCCCGGTCGAAGCCTGGTACGAGGACCTGGGCGAGGACGCGCCGGTCGCGAAAGCCTGATTTCCGGAATCGCCCGCAGGCGCGGGCAGACATCACCCGGGCAGTAGCCGACCCCGCTCCGCCGCCACGACTCCGGTCAGCCAGTCCTTGAACGCGCGCACGCGGGCGAGGTTGTGCGTGTCCTTGTGCGTCACGACCCAGAACGAGCGGGTGATACGCCGTTCGGGCAGGATCGGCACCAGCGCGGGATCGTCATCGCCGATGAAGCAGGGCAACACCCCGATGCCGGCCCCGGCCGCGATCATGCGGTATTGCGTGATGATCGACGAACTGCGCAGCGCGGCGGACAGGTCGGGCTCGATCTCCGCCAGATAGCGCAGTTCGGGCGCGAACAGCAGATCAGGCACGTAACCGACCAGCCGGTGCCGGGCGGTCAGGTCCGCCGGGCGCTCGGGCGCGCCGTGCGCGGCGAGATAGGCGGACGAGGCATAGAGCCGCAGCGCATAGTCCGAGAGCTTGCCCGCGATCACCGGCCCCGCGCGTGGCCGCGAAAGCGTGACCGCCAGGTCCGCCTCGCGCTTGGACGGGCTGAGGAACCCGGTGGAGGCGACGAGGTCCACCATCAGGCGCGGGTGCGCTTCCGTAAAGCCGTGGACGCGCGGCGCGACGAACCAGGTGCCGAAACCTTCGGACAGGCTGACCCGCAGCAGGCCCGAAAGGCCGCCCGAAACCGCCGCGCTTTCGGCAATGCGGCTGGCGGCCTGCTCCATCGCCTCGACATCGACGAGCATCGCCTCGCCCGCCTCGGTCAGCACCTGCCCTTCGCGCGTCTGTTCGAACAGCGTGGCGCCCACGCGCGCTTCCAGCCGGCGCAGGCGGCGGCCCATGGTGGTGGCGTCCACCCCCATGGCCGATGCCGCGCGCGCCAGCTGCCCGGCGCGGGCGATGGCCAGGAAGGCCTGATAGTCGTTCCAGTCGGATGGCTGCATGATTGCAGGTAGAACTCGCACAATCACCGGTTGCCTGCAACTGGTCCGGGGTGCAGGACAGCGCCGAGGTCACTTCGATCCCGTCAGGAAGAGGATTCGCGCAATGCGCCTGATCGATCATTTCATCGCCGGTGGTCCCGGCGCCGCGGCCGCTCGCAAGAGCGACGTCTTCGATCCCAACAGCGGCGGCGTGCAGGCGCAGGTCGCGCTGGGCGACAAGGCGGTGCTCGATCGCGCCGTCGCCGCCGCGCAGGCCGCGCAGCCTGCCTGGGCCGCCACCAACCCGCAGCGCCGCGCCCGCGTGATGTTCCGCTTCAAGGAACTGGTCGAGGCGAACATGGACGAGCTGGCCCGCCTGCTCTCGTCCGAACACGGCAAGGTCATCGCGGATTCGAAGGGCGACATCCAGCGCGGCCTGGAAGTGGTGGAATTCGCCTGCGGCATCCCGCACGTGCTCAAGGGCGAATACACGCAAGGCGCCGGACCGGGCATCGATGTCTATTCGATGCGCCAGCCGATCGGCATCGGCGCGGGCATCACCCCGTTCAACTTCCCGGCGATGATCCCGCTGTGGATGTCGGCCGTGGCCATCGCCTGCGGCAACGCCTTCATCATCAAGCCTTCCGAACGCGATCCCTCGGTGCCGGTGCGTCTGGCCGAACTGTTCCTCGAGGCCGGGCTGCCCGAAGGCATCTGCCAGGTGGTGCAGGGCGACAAGGAGATGGTCGACGCGATCCTCGATCATCCCGCCATCGGCGCGGTCAGCTTCGTCGGATCGTCCGACATCGCGCATTACGTCTATAACCGGGGCGTGGCCGCCGGAAAGCGCGTGCAGGCGATGGGCGGGGCCAAGAACCACGGCATCGTCATGCCCGACGCCGATCTCGACCAGGTGGTGAACGATCTGGCCGGCGCCGCCTTCGGCTCGGCGGGTGAACGCTGCATGGCGCTGCCGGTAGTGGTGCCGGTGGGCGAGGAGACCGCCGAGCGCCTGAAGGCCAAGCTGATCCCGGCGATCGAGGCCCTGAAGGTCGGCGTCTCGACCGATCCCGACGCGCATTATGGTCCGGTGGTGACGCAGGCGCACAAGGAAAAGATCGAGGGCTGGATCGCGAAGTGCGTCGAGGAAGGCGGCGAACTGGTCGTCGACGGGCGCGGCTTCACCCTGCAGGGCCACGAGAACGGCTTCTTCGTCGGCCCGACGCTGATCGACCACGTCACCGCGGACATGGACAGCTACCACAACGAGATCTTCGGCCCGGTGCTGCAGATCGTGCGAGCGAAGGACTTCGAGGAAGCGCTGGCGCTCCCCTCCAAGCACCAGTACGGCAACGGCGTTGCCCTGTTCACGCGCAACGGCCATGCCGCGCGGGAATTCGCGGCGCGCGTGAACGTGGGTATGGTCGGCATCAACGTGCCGATCCCGGTACCCGTGGCGTACCACACCTTTGGCGGCTGGAAGCGGTCCGCATTCGGCGATACCAACCAGCACGGCATGGAAGGCGTGAAGTTCTGGACCAAGGTGAAGACCGTGACCCAGCGCTGGCCCGACGGTTCGCCGGAGGGGGGCAACGCTTTCGTCATTCCGACGATGGGATAAGACGCCAGATGACCGACCAGTTCCAGCTTACCGAGGACCAGCTCGCGATTCAGGAGATGGCGCGGCGGTTCACCGCCGACGCGATCACGCCCTTCGCCGCGCAGTGGGACGAGGAACACCTGTTTCCGCGCGAAACGATCAAGGCCGCCGCCGAACTCGGCTTCGGCGCGATCTATGTCAGCGAGGAAGCGGGCGGCATCGGCCTCGGCCGGCTGGAAGCGGCGCTCATCATGGAAGCCATGGCCTATGGCTGCCCGGCGACGAGCGCGTTCATCTCGATCCACAACATGGCCGCGTGGATGATCGACCGGTTCGGTGGCGACGCGATCAAGGCGCGCGCGCTGCCGGGCCTCGTCACCATGGACCTGATGGCCAGCTACTGCCTTACCGAGCCGGGTTCCGGTTCGGACGCGGCGGCGCTCAAGACCACGGCACGCCTGGAAGGCGATCACTACGTGGTCAACGGCACCAAGCAGTTCATCTCGGGCGGCGGGGTGAACGATCTCTACGTCACCATGGTGCGCACCGGCGACGACGGGCCGAAGGGCATCACCTGCCTGGTGATCGAGAAGGACATGCCCGGCGTCAGCTTCGGCGCGCCCGAGAAGAAGCTCGGCTGGAACGCCTCGCCCACCGCGCAGGTCATCCTCGACAACGTGAAAGTGCCCGTCGCCAACCGCGTCGGCGCGGAAGGACAAGGGTTCGCCATCGCCATGGCGGGGCTGGACGGCGGGCGGCTGAACATCGGCGCCTGTTCGCTGGGCGGCGCGCAACGCTGCCTCGATGAAGCGGTCGGCTACGTCAAGGACCGCGCGCAGTTCGGCAAGGCGATCGCCGAGTTCCAGAACACCCAGTTCACGCTGGCCGACATGGCGACCGATCTGGAAGCGGCGCGCGCGCTGCTCTATCTCGCCGCCGCCAAGGTGACCGCCGGCGCGCCCGACCGGACGCGCTTTTCGGCGATGGCCAAGAAGCTGGCGACCGACAACGGCTCCTCGGTGGTCGATCGCGCGCTCCAGCTGTTCGGCGGCTACGGCTATCTGCGCGATTACCCGATCGAACGCTTCTGGCGCGACCTGCGCGTGCATCGCATCCTGGAGGGGACCAACGAGGTGATGCGCCTGATCGTGGGAAGGGACCTGCTGAAGTGACCGATGAGGTTCTGATCCGCACCGAAGGCGCCGCCGGCTTCCTCTCGCTCAACCGCCCAAGGGCGATTCACGCGCTGACGCTGCCGATGGTCCACGCCATGACCGAAGCGCTGCTGGCCTGGCGCGACGATCCGGCGGTACAGGTGGTGATCCTGGACCACGCGGTTGCGCCCGACGGCGATCCCAAGCTTTCGCGCGGGTTCTGCGCCGGCGGCGACATCGCCTTCCTGCGCAACTCGGCGCTGAACGATGGCGGCGCATCGGGCCGCACGTTCTTCTTCGACGAATACCGGCTCAACCACCTGATCTTCACCTACCCCAAGCCGGTGGTGGCGTTCATGGACGGCATCACCATGGGCGGCGGCGTGGGCCTAGCCGGGCCTTCGCAATACCGCGTGGCGACCGAGGCGACCCGGCTCGCCATGCCCGAAACCGGGATCGGCCTCTTTCCGGACGTGGGCGGCGGCTGGTATCTTTCGCGCCTCCACGGCCGGCTGGGCCAGTATCTGGCGTTGACCGGGGCACGGCTGGATGGGGCGGAATGCCTCTGGGCCGGTCTCGCCACGCACTATCTGCCGTCCGCCGCCACGGCGGAGGCCAAGGCGCGCATTGCCGCCGATCCTTCCGCCATCGCGGCGACGCTCCGCACGCTGGCCGCCGTGCCGCCCGAAGCGAAGATCGCCGCCGTGGCCGAAACGATCGCGCGGACGTTCGCGTCGAACCGCTACGAGGACATTCTGGCCGCGCTGGCGGCCGACGGCGGCGAATGGGCGCACGCGACGCTGGAAATGCTGGGCCACAAGAGTCCGCAGACCTGCAAGGTGGCGCTGCGGCAACTGCACGACAGCCTTTCGCTCACCGATTTCGCGGACAACATGGCGATGGAGTACCGCGTGGCTAGCCGCGTGCTGGTCCGCCCCGATTTCGCCGAGGGCGTGCGCGCGGTGATCGTCGACAAGGACCACGCCCCGCGCTGGAATCCGGCCACGCCCGAAGGCGTGACCGACGATCTGGTCGAGGCGATCTTCGCGCCGCTGCCGGCGAACGAGGAATGGACGCCATTGCCTTGAGCGCCGCTTCCCGCAAGAGCGGGTGGCTGCCCCGCGCGGGCGCCAAATCTGGAGACTGCTGAGATGGCCGAATACGAAACGATCCTCGTCGAGCAGAAGGGCGCCGTCACGCTCATCACGCTCAACCGCCCGCAGGCGCTCAACGCGCTGAACTCGCAGGTGCTGGAAGACCTGATCGACGCCTTCGCCACGTTCGAGGCCGACGCCTCGCAGCGTTGCGCGGTGCTGACCGGTTCGGGCGAAAAGGCCTTCGCGGCGGGCGCGGACATCAAGGAAATGGCGGAAAAGCCGGCGGTCGATTTCTACAACCAGGATTTCTTCGCGCGCTGGACCAGCCACCTCGTCAAGACCACGCGCAAGCCGTGGATCGCGGCGGTGAACGGCTTTGCGCTGGGCGGCGGCTGCGAACTGGCGATGATGGCGGACTTCATCATCGCGGCCGACACGGCGAAGTTCGGCCAGCCCGAGATCAAGCTGGGCGTGGCGCCCGGCATGGGCGGATCGCAGCGCCTGACGCGCGCGGTGGGCAAGGCCAAGGCCATGGAGATGTGCCTGACCGGGCGGATGATGGGCGCCGAGGAAGCCGAACGCTCGGGCCTCGTCGCGCGGATCGTGCCGCTGGCGGACCTGCTGGCCGACGCGCTGAAGACGGCCGAGACGATCGCGGCGATGCCGCCGGTCGCCGCCATCGCCAACAAGGAAATGGTCAACGCCGCGTTCGAAACGACGCTCGACCAGGGCCTGCTCTACGAACGCCGCCTGTTCCAGATCCTGACCGCCACCGAGGACAAGGCCGAAGGCATGGCCGCGTTCATCGAGAAGCGTCCCGGCGTCTGGACGGGGCGGTAAACTTTGAATGGCCCCTCCCGCCAGCGGGAGGGGTTGAAGTGGGCAAGTCCCACGTGTCCAAGGGAGCGAGCCTACCCCCGGCCCCTCCCGCCAGCGGGAGGGGAGAAGCATGAAAATCGCGTTCATCGGTCTCGGCAACATGGGCGGCGGCATGGCCGCGAATCTGGTCAAGGCCGGGCATGAGGTTCATGCCTTCGACCTTTCCCCCGATGCGCTGGCCCGCGCCGCCGACAATGGCTGCGCCACCCATACGTCGGTGCGGGAGGCGGTGCAGGGCGCGGAGGCCGTCGTCTCGATGCTGCCCAACGGCGCGATCGTGGACAGCGTCTATGGCGCCGACGTGATCGGGCAGGCCCCGCAAACGGCGCTGCTGCTCGATTGCTCGACGATCGACGTCGCCACCGCGCGCAAGGTCGCGGCGGCGGCCTCGACCGCCGGCTATGCCATGGTCGACGCCCCCGTCTCGGGCGGGATCGCCGCCGCGAACGGAGGCACGCTGACGTTCATGGTGGGCGGCGACGACGCGGCTTTCGCGCGGGCGGAAGCGATTCTGGCGGCGATGGGCAAGACGGTGATCCATGCCGGCGGCAGCGGCGCCGGACAGGCGGCCAAGATCTGCAACAACATGATCCTGGGCGCGACGATGATCGCCACCTGCGAAGCCTTTGCCATGGCGCAGAAGCTCGGCCTCGATCCGCAGGTGTTCTACGACATCTCGTCGAAGGCTTCGGGCCAGTCGTGGTCGATGACCAGCTATTGCCCGCTGCCCGGCGTGGGGCCGCAGAGCCCGGCGGACAACGATTACCAGGGCGGTTTTGCCGCCGCGCTGATGCTCAAGGACCTCAAGCTGGCGGTTGCCGCCGCGCGCGATGCCGGATCGCAGGTGCCGATGGGCGCGCGGGCGGAAGAACTCTACGAGGCCTTCGCCGCTGCCGGCAACGGGGGCCTCGATTTCTCGGCGATCATTCGCACGCTCTGATTCCGGCGACCTGGACCGGAAACGCCGCGCGGATCAGCGCATCCGCGCGGCGATGATCCTGCCGATCGGATCGCTGTCCATTCCCGCAAGGCGCGTGGACACGGTGCGCGCCGGCATAGTGCGGGCTGGCACGGCGCGCGGCGCACTGGCAGCAAGGCTCTGCCGGGCCGGGCGCCGCGAGGCCGGAGTCTGCGCGGCGCGCGATTCGGGTATGACACCCTTGAGGAAGTCCGCGCCGATACCGCTTCCACCGCGGCCCGCCGCGCTCCGCGCGGGCTCGGTGCGCGCCATCAGCGGCGCGCGCGCCGGAGGGACCGTGTCGGCCGACGCGAGCACCGTCAACCGCTCGTTCTTGCGCGGTTTCTCGTTATAGATGAAGCCGTTGACCGGCCAGCGCGTGGTGCCGAGATCGGCGATCGGAGCATACCACACGCGCACTTCGCTCCAGTCGTTTTCGGGCGAAACGTCGACCGCGCGCACGTCTTTCTCGATCTGCCCCCGCCGGCCGTTGATCGGCGACCAGTTGGCATGGCGCAGCAGCACCGTGCGCGAATCGATAATCCGGCTGACCGCCGCGACATGGCCCAGTTCCATGCCGCCATAGGGGCGAAAGCTCATCACCGCGCCCACGCGCGGCTGGTGGCCACGGGCATAGCGCCCCGCCGCCTGATCCCACCAGGTCAGCGCATCGCCATAAATGCCGATGCCCGAAACCTGCCGCGCATAGGGCACGCACTGGAGATAGGGCAGCGCATCCGAATCGCCCGCCGCATCCGGCTGGCGCGTCATTGCGGCCGCGCCCGCTGCCTGCAACGTCGCGGGCGCGGCTTGCGCCACGTTCGCTGAGCCCAATACGGCCCCCGATACGGCCAGCGCCGCGATTTTGCCGGTCAATCCCTTCATGCCGGCAATTTTCTGCAGGTAAGGTAAGAATCACCCTCACCGATGTAGTTAACATGCGTTTAAGACGATGAACGGCGATTACGGAGGTGCGGGAAGGCCCGTTTGCGGGCGGTTTACGCCAAACCGTCCTTGCCATCGCCGCGCGCGCGGGCCAACGGTAGGCGATGCATCCGCAAGTTATCATCATCGGCCGCCCCAACGTCGGCAAATCCACGCTTTTCAACAGGCTTGTGGGGAAAAAGCTGGCGCTGGTGGACGATCAGCCAGGCGTCACGCGCGATCGCCGCTTCGGCGAAGCGACGCTGCTCGGCCTCGAATTCACCATCGTCGATACCGCCGGTTGGGAGGACGAGGACCCCTCCAGCCTGCCCGGCCGGATGCGCCAGCAGACCGAGGCTTCGTTGACCGGCGCCGATGTGGCGCTGTTCGTGGTGGACGCGCGCGCCGGCATCACGCCGCTCGACGAAGAGATCGGCCGCTATCTGCGCGAACATACCCTGCCGGTGATTCTCCTGGCCAACAAGGCCGAAGGGCGCGCGGGCGAGGCGGGACTGCTGGAAGCCTATTCGCTGGGCTTCGGCGATCCCGTGGGCGTTTCGGCCGAACATGGCGAGGGCATGGGCGACCTGTTCGAGGCGCTCTACCCGCTGATCGGCGAGCCCGATGCCGATGCCGAGGATGGCGAGGCAGACGGCGAGGAAGCGGAATACGATCCCGAATCGATCCTGAAGCTGGCCGTGGTCGGACGGCCCAACGCGGGCAAGTCCACGATGATCAACCGCCTGCTGGGCGAGGATCGCCTGCTGACCGGCCCGGAGGCGGGAATCACGCGCGATTCGATCGCGATCGATTGGGACTGGAACGATCCCAAGAGCGGCAAGGCCCGGCCCATCCGCCTGATCGACACGGCCGGCATGCGCAAGAAATCGCAGGTCGTCGAAAAGCTGGAGAAGCTCTCGGTCGCCGATGCGCGCCGCGCGATCGACTTCGCCGAAGTCGTCGTCCTGCTGCTCGATGCCACGCGCGGGCTGGAGCATCAGGACCTCAAGATCGCCTCGATGGTGCTGGAGGAAGGCCGCGCGCTCGTCATCGCGATCAACAAGTGGGACGTGGCCGAGGACGCCAGCGGCCTGTTCAACGGCGTGCGCGCCGCGCTGGACGAAGGGCTGGCGCAAGTGCGCGGCGTGCCGCTGGTGGCGGTATCGGCGCGCACGGGCAAGGGGCTGGACACCTTGCTGTCCGTGGCCTTCGACATCCGCGATTCCTGGAGCCGCCGCGTGCCGACCGCCGCGCTCAACCGCTGGTTCGACGATGCGCTGTCCGCCAATCCGCCCCCGGCCCCGGGCGGCAAGCGGATCAAGCTGCGCTACATCACCCAGGCCAAGACGCGCCCGCCCGGCTTCGTGCTGTTCGGCACCCGGCTCGACATGCTGCCCGAAAGCTACCGGCGGTACCTGATCAACGGCATCCGGCGCGAGCTGGGGTTCGATGCCGTGCCCATCCGCCTGACGCTGCGCAGCCCGAAGAACCCGTTCGCGAAGTAACGCGGGCAGGCGCGCGCTCAATCGTGCGTCTGCAGTTCCCAGGTAGCGTGGGCCACTGCGTGCGTCCGTTCCAGATGCGCGGTGATCGCGTCGAGATCCTTCTCGGCGGCCGCCGTGCTGACCAGGCGGGCGCGGACTTCGACCGCGTCCTCGGCGCGTTCGACCAGTTCCGTATCGGCGACCGGATAGCGCATCAGTTCGAGGTGATCGACCAGCAGGTCGCGCAGCCTGTCGGCGCTGGCCGCATCGGTGGTGACCGTCACCCAATACGTCGCTTCCAGCGATGCGGCGGCCAGCGGGATGCGGTTGATCGCGTTCACGACAAAACGCAGCAGCGTGTTTCCGGCAACGACGAACACGGTCAGCGTCGCCGCTTCGGCCAGCATGTCGGTGCCCGCGCAGGTGCCCACGGCGGCCGAGCACCAGAGCGTGGCGGCCGTGTTCAGGCCGCGCACGTTCTTGCCCTCCTTCATGATCACCCCGGCGCCCAGGAAGCCGACGCCCGAAACAACATAGGAGATCACGCGCACCGCTTCGGCATCGCCGGCAAGCCGCTGGCCCAGATCGACGAACGCCGCCGCGCCCAGCGCGACCAGAGCATTGGTCCTGAGGCCCGCCGTGCGCTGGCGATACTGCCGTTCCGCCCCGATCAGCGCGCCGAACAGCAGGGCCGCCGCGTAGCTCACCAGCGAATCGAGGTAGGGCGTCAGATGAAAGGTTTCCTGAAAGCGCATCCCGCACCGCCTTTTCCGTGGCTATCCGCCGGCGAATCCCCGCCTCGCCCATGCGACAGGACCGCGACGGTGAAAAGACCCGCCGTCAGCGCCCCTCCCTTATCTCCGCTGCGCGCCCGCGCTGCCCGATCCCAGCGCGGACAGGCCACGGGCAGCGATGAAGGCGGTGAAATCCCCGCCCGGTATGGGGCAAAGGCCCGGGTGCAGCGGCCGGTTGAACAGATAGGCATCGGCGCGGACAGTGCCCTGGCCCGGCACATGAACGGGCACCGTGCGCCGGAGATATTCGGACCGCGCGGGCCGGCGCGGATCGCAGTTCTCGTAGGCATCCAGCAGCCGCAGCGCAGCGCGGGTGAAGCGCGGCCCGCTGTCATAGACATAGCCGAACACGCGGCCGGCTGATGCGGGCGTCAGCACCGGATACCAGCCTTCGCCGTGGCGCACCGCGTGCAGCCGGCCGCGCACCCAGCCCCGCCGCGCCGGGCCGAGCAGCGGCAGCACCGCGCGCGTAACCGGATTGTCGTGCGCGTGAGTCAGCGTGCCATAGAAGAAGAACCGCTTTTTCATCGCGCCCGCCGGTTCATGCCCGCCCGGTTCATGCCCACCCAGTCTTTGGCCCCCGCGCTCAGTGCCCGCAGGCCAGCGCCTCGACCACGTCGTCGAGCCGCGCCGGATCGCCCAGCGCGATGACATGGCCGTCGGACCCAGCGTGGAGCGGATTGCCGTTCCAGTCCGCCATGGTGCCGCCGGCGCCTTCGACCACGGGGACCAGCGCGGCCCAGTCGTGCAGCTTCAGGTTGGCCTCGCAGACGACATCGAGCTGCCCGGTCGCGAGCATGGCGTAGTTGTAGCAGTCCCCGCCCATGACCATGCGCTTGTGGTCGGTCTTGGCGGCCAGGCCCATGAAATGCGCGCCATCGTGGTCGTCGAAATAGTGCGGGCCGGTGGTGGCCAGCGTGGCATCGGCCAGGCTGCGGCAGGCGCGGGTGCGCACCGGTTTGCCGTTCAGCGTGGTTGGACGGCCGGTCGCGCCCACCCAGCGTTCGCCGGAAATCGGCTGGTCGATCACGCCCAGCACCGGAAAGCCTTCCACCACCAGCGCGATCAGCGTGCCGAACAGCGCGCGGCCGGCGAGGAAGCCGGTGGTTCCATCGATCGGGTCGAGCACCCAGCTCCGGCCGGAAGAGCCGGTGGTCGCGCCGAATTCCTCGCCGATCACGGCATCACGCGGGACTTCGGCGGTCAGGATGCGGCGCATCGCTTCCTCCGCCGCGCGGTCCGCCAGCGTCACCGGGGTGGCGTCCCCCTTGCGTTCGGCTTCGACGGCGCGGAAATAGGGGCGGATGGCTGCGCCGGCGGCATCGGCAAGGCGCAGGGCGAGGGCGATATCGTCGTCCAGTTTCATGGTCCCCGCTTTGGCCCGCCGCCGGCGTGCCGGTCAAGGACAACGCGGGTCGCGTCATGGAGAGGAGGTATCGGCCTGTGCGCAAGCGCACCGGTCGGCCGTGCGCCAGATCACTTGCCAACGGCATGGAAGTTATTGATGGCGCAAGCGAACTTTTACCATGGGCGTGACCGGTGGCACAGACGCGTCTATAGAGGGGGAGTAGGTGGCGGACACAAGCTGTTCGTCATTCGGGGAGCAACAATGTCACGCAATTCGAGGCCGGCGATCGATCGGTCGATCGCGTCCGCGGCGGGGGTGTCGCGCGACGGCCAGCCACTCTCGTACAACCGCGCGCCCGCGGCGGATCTCGCGCCGTGGATCGGGCGTCTCTATGTGACCGTCGTCGAGATGCCGGACGATTATCTCCTCGATTGCGGCCTGTTCAACGATACCCCGTTCATTCGCATCCAGTTGCGTGGTCAATGGACCGCCGATACCGCCGACGGGCGCCTGCATTCCGAAGGCGATGCGCTGTTCTTCGGCCCGCACACCCGCCGTATGCCGGTTTCGGTGCGCGGCAGTTTCACCAGCGTGGGCCTTACCCTGCGCCCGGGCGCCTGCCATGCGCTGCGCGGTCCGGGCGCGCGCGACCATCTCGACCGCATCTGCCCGCTGGACGACATGGGCCTTTCCAGGATGCGCTGGCTGGACCTGTTCGATCCCGACGGGACGCCGGAGGACTGGTGCCGCGCGATGGAAGACGAAATGCGCCAGATCATCGCGGGGCGCGGTGGCGAAATTCCCGAATTGCTGACCGCGCGCTTCGAGGCCGAGGCTTTCGTCGATCCTTCGATCACGGTCACGCGCTTTGCCCGGGAAATGGGCGTGGAGCAGCGCCGGCTGGAACGGTGCGTGCGCCGCGATTTCGGAATGCCGCCAAAGCAGGTGCTGCGCCGTGCCCGCGCGCTCGACATGGCAAGCCACCTTCGCGGCGTGGCCGACCACGATGAAGCCGAGGCGCTGTCGCTGCGGTACTACGACCAGAGCCACCTCATCCGCGAGTTCACCGACCTGTTCGGCATGTCGCCGCGCCAGTTCGTGGCGCGGCCGCAACCGCTGATGACCCTGGCGCTGGAAACGCGCCAATCGCGCCGGCTGGAAATGATCGAACGCATCCAGCCCGGGCAGATCCGCCCCTGGCAGTAAACCCGCGCGGCGCCACGCCGGCGGACGGCGCGCGACCGGATCAGTCGAACAGGCTGGAGACCGAGCTTTCATCGGCAATGCGGCGCACCGCCTCGCCGATCAGCGGCGCGATGGTCAGCACGCGGATGCGGTTGCATTCCTTTGTCGCGTCGGTCGGCAGGATGGTATCGGTGATGACCAGTTCCTTGAGCGCGGACCCCGCCACGCGCGCAACCGCGCCGCCCGACAGCACGCCGTGGGTGATGTAGGCCGATACGCCGACGGCGCCCGCGTCCATCAGCGCCTGCGCCGCGTTGCACAGCGTGCCACCCGAATCGATGATGTCGTCGATCAGGATGCACATCCGCCCCTTCACGTCGCCGATGATGTTCATCACCTCCGACTGGCCGGGGCGGTCGCGCCGCTTGTCGACGATGGCCAGCGGCGCGTTGTCCAGCCGCTTGGCCAGCGCGCGGGCGCGCACCACGCCGCCCACGTCGGGCGAAACGACCATCAGCGGCTGCCCGCCATAGCGCGTCTGGATATCCGCCGCCATCACCGGTGCGGCATAGAGGTTGTCGGTCGGGATATCGAAGAAACCCTGGATCTGGCCGGCGTGGAGATCGACCGACAGCACGCGGTCCGCGCCCGCCTCGGTAATCAGGTTGGCGACGAGCTTGGCCGAGATCGGCGTGCGCGGCCCCGGCTTGCGGTCCTGGCGGGCATAGCCGAAATAGGGAACCACAGCGGTGATCCGGCGGGCCGACGCGCGGCGCAGCGCGTCGATGCAGATCAGCAGTTCCATCAGGTTGTCGTTGGCGGGATAGCTGGTCGACTGGACGATGAACACGTCCTCGCCCCGCACGTTCTCGTGGATTTCGACGAAGACTTCCTCGTCGGCGAAACGGCGCACCGAGGCGTCGGTCAACGGCAGTTCGAGATAAGCCGCGATGGCGCGCGCCAAAGGCAGGTTACCGTTGCCGGACATGATCTTCATGCGTCGTTCCCCAATGAGCCTGAAAGCGTGGACTGACAGAATGAACCAGACGGACTGATGGTCTTTCCCGCGCCCTTAGCCCAAGATGACAGCTTTGCAACGGCAGAGACACATTCGTCCCCACCCTCGCCCCCCGTCGGGCCGCCACCGGCGCGTCATTCCGGGCTTTGCCCTTGAACGGACGCATACGGACGCATGGTGACTTGCCCGCGCAGGGCGTTGCCGCCTAGGAACGGGGCATGGCCGATACTCTCACGATCACCCTTGCCCAGTTGAACCAGACCGTTGGCGATCTTGCCGGCAATGCCGACACGATGCTGGCCGCGCGCCGCCGCGCCATCGCGGAGACGGACGGCGCCTGCGATCTGATCGTGTTCCCGGAAATGCAGCTTGTCGGCTATCCGCCGGAGGATCTGATCCAGAAGCCGGCGCTGATCGAACGCGCCGCGCTCCAACTCACCCGGCTGGCCGAAGCCACGGCGGACAGCGGCCCCGCCATGCTGGTCGGCTCTGTCTTCGTGCGCGACGGCGCGCTGCACAACGGGGTGGCGCTGCTGGACGGAGGCAAGGTCGTCGCCACGCGCTTCAAGTACGAACTGCCGAACTACGGCACGTTTGACGAAAAGCGCTATTTCCTGCCGGGGCCGCTGCCCGAGCCGGTGCTGTTCAAGGGCGCGATGCTGGGCCTGCCGATCTGCGAGGACATCTGGCATCCCGACGTCTGCCGCCACCTGGCCGAACTGGGCGCGGACATCTTCATCTGCGTCAACGGCAGCCCCTACGAGATCGACAAGGACGTGCTGCGCATCGACGGCGTGGCCAAGCGCCGCGCGATCGATACCGGCATTCCGCTGGCCTACCTGAACCGCGTGGGCGGACAGGACGAGATCGTGTTCGACGGGGCCAGCTTCGTGGTCGGCCCCGAGGGGGCGCTGTGGGCGCAGCTGCCGGACTGGGAAGAGGCGATCGTCCACACGCGCTGGAACCGCGTGCCGGTGGGCGCCGGCTATCGCTGGCGGTGCGAGCCGGCCGAGGTCAACGAACCGACCGAACACCCCGAGGACATCTACTGCGCGATGGTGATGGCGCTGCGCGACTACGTGGAGAAGAACCGCTTCCCCGGCGTGGTGCTGGGGCTGTCCGGCGGGATCGATTCGGCGTTGTGCGCGGCGATCGCGGTCGATGCGCTGGGCGCGGACCGGGTGTGGTGCGTGATGCTGCCCAGCCGCTACACCAGCGCCGAAAGCCTTGAGGACGCGGCCGAATGCGCGCGGCTGCTGGGGTGCCGGATCGACACGATCCCGATCGAACCGGCGGTGGCGGGCTTTGCCGAGATGCTGGCCCCCGCCTTCGCCGGCCGCCAGCCCGACCTGACCGAGGAAAACATCCAGTCGCGCATTCGCGGCGTGACGCTAATGGCGCTGTCGAACAAGTTCGGGCCGATGCTGGTGACGACCGGCAACAAGAGCGAGATGAGCGTGGGCTACGCCACGATCTACGGCGACATGAACGGCGGCTACAATCCGCTCAAGGATGCCTACAAGACCACGGTCTTCGCGGTTTCGCGCTGGCGCAACACGCGCAAGCCCAAGATCGGGCTGGGGCCGGAGGGCGCGGTCATGCCCGATCGGGTGATCACGAAGCCGCCCAGCGCCGAACTGCGGCCCGATCAGAAGGATTCGGATTCGCTGCCACCCTACGACGTACTCGATGCGATCCTGTTCGGGCTGGTGGAGCACGAAAAGAGCGTGGAGCAGCTGGTTGCCGAGGGTTTCGACCGCGATGTGGTGGTGCGGATCGAACGGCTGCTGCACGTGGCCGAATACAAGCGGCGGCAGGCGCCCCCCGGCGTGAAGCTGGGCATGCGCAATTTCGGACGCGACCGGCGCTACCCGATCTCGCACGGCTTCCGCACGGGTTAATCCTTATTGCGAATGATTCGCATTGACGAGAAGGTAGGGCGCGCATAGTCTCCTTGCGAATAGATCGCAGGAAAGGAGATTCGATGCCTGCCCAGACCCACGGTACCGGTGCCGGAGCGCCGGGCGCGTTGCCCCAACGCTTTGCCGAATCGGTGCGCGCGCTGGCCCGCCCGCAGGACATCCGCGGCCTGTCGCTGATCGGGCTGCACGCGGTCATGGCGATGCGGCTGTGCGCGCTGTTCGAACGGGCGGCGCGCGATCCCGTGCCGGACTTGGCCCAGCGCTATCGCAGCGTCGAGGCCGCCGTGGGCGTGCACGATCTGGTTCGCGCGATCGTGGCGACCTGGCCGGAGGCCTTCATGGTCAACCGGCCGTGCTGCCTTGCCATGTCGCCGGATGAGGCGACGCTGGCCGAACTGGTCCGTTCGACCTGCCTGGGCGACCGCGCGCGTTTCGACGCCACGATCGCCGGCTTCGTGCGAAGCGACCGGCACGAACGCCTGTTCGACGCCACCGTGCGCGCCGTCGCGCTGTTGCAGGCCTGCCCCGCCTAGAGTCAGACCCGTTACTGGCGCGCGCTTTCCCAGCGCGCCTGCACGCGCCGCTCCAGGGCGCGGAACAGGGCGTCGAGATCCTCGCGATCGATGTCGAGCACTTCGTCCCAATCCGCCAGCACCGCATCGAGATCGGCGATGTCGTACGTGCCAGCCCAGGTATCCGGTGGCAGCGCAGGCAGTGCCGCGGGATGATGCGGCCAGGGGTGGCCGGTCAGCCGGTTGTAGAGCCACCCGGAAGCGGCCAGCGCCAGCACGTTCGGCGCCAGCGGCATCAGCAGGAAAGACCAGCCCCAGCCGTTTGCGCCCGCGCCCAGCGCGCAGAGCAGCGCGCAGGCTCCGCCGGGCGGGTGCAGGCAGCGCGCCATTGCCATCAGCGCGATCGCGCAGCCCACGCCCAGGCTTGCGGCGAGCCATGGCTCGGCGATCCAGTGGCCGGCCGCGAGACCCACGGCGGCGGAGATCATGTTGCCACCGATTACCGGCCAGGGCTGCGCGAGCGGGCTGGCTGGCACCGCGAAGACCAGCACGGCGGCCGCCCCCAGCGGCGCGACCAGCCAGGGCAGACCGGCCACCCCCACCCCGAACAGGCTTGGCCCGAACGCGCCCGCCTGTGCGACGGACTGTGCGAGAAGGCGCGTCAGCACGCCCGCCACGGCGATCCCGATCAGCGCGCCGATGGCGCCGCGCGCCCAGCCCAGTCTGCCGCCGGCGGCGGGAAGGAAGGCCATGGGTTACTCCGCTTGATACAGGGCAACAAAAAAGGGGCCGGCAAGCGCCAGCCCCTCTTTCGGAATCGACCGTAAGGCCGAAAGACTTAGCGCTTCGAGAACTGGAAGCTGCGGCGAGCCTTGGCCCGGCCGTACTTCTTGCGCTCGACCACGCGGCTGTCGCGGGTGAGGAAGCCGGCGGCCTTGACGGCGCCACGCAGCGCCGGCTCGAACTTCGACAGCGCCTGGGCGATGCCGTGCTTCACCGCACCGGCCTGACCCGAGAGACCGCCGCCCTTGACCGTGGCGATGATATCGTACTGGCCTTCGCGACCAGCGACCTGGAAGGGCTGGTTGATGACGAGGCGCAGCGTCGGGCGGGCGAAGTAGACTTCCTGATCGCGGCCGTTGACCACGATCTTGCCCGAACCGGGCTTCAGCCACACGCGGGCCACGGCGTCCTTGCGGCGGCCGGTGGCGTAGGAACGGCCATAGGCGTCCACTTCGCGATCGCGCAGCGGCGCGGGCGGAGCGGCGGGAACGACCGGAGCGGCATCATCCGAAGCGGCCGGAGCCTCTGCGGCGGGAGCGGCAGCGGTCAGGTTCTTGAGATCCGCCAGGCTCGAAACGGAATCGGTGGAGTTGGGGGTATCCGACATTATGCGCCCACCTTGTTCTTGCGGTTGAGCGAAGCGACATCGAACGCTTCGGGCTGGTTGCCGCCGTGCGGATGCTCGGTACCGGCATAGAGGTGGAGCGCGCGCATCTGGTCACGGCCGAGCGGGCCGCGCGGGATCATGCGTTCAACCGCCTTTTCGAGCACGCGCTCGGGGAAGCGGCCGCCCAGCACCTTGTCGGCGGTGACCGCCTTGATGCCGCCGGCATAGCCGGTGTGCTTGTAATAGGTCTTCGCCTTGAGCTTGTTGCCCGTGAGGCGCACCTTGTCCGCGTTGATGACGACGACGTGATCGCCGCAATCGACGTGCGGGGTGAAGCTCGGCTTGTGCTTGCCGCGCAGGATATTGGCGATGATGACGGCGAGACGGCCAAGCACCAATCCATCGGCATCGATCAGATGCCACTTCTTTTCAACCTCGGCCGGCTTAATCGACCGGGTGACCTTGCTGAGAGCCTTCATGGCTGGAACGGTTCCCTAATCTGTGCACCGCACGCAGACAAAAGGCCCGCATCGCAGTGAGGAAGCGCGCCTTTGTTGCAAGAGCCCTTCCGAGTCAAGCATTCGCGCGGGTTTTCGAGGAGGTAAAATAATACCTTCTCGCGTCAACCCTGCTCCCGCGGGGCGCCTTCAGCGTTTTTACCGGTCTCCGCGGCCAGCCACGCGAGCGTTGCCGGTGCCGCCGTATCGGCGCGCCAACCGACGATCGCGGGACAATCGTAGGGATGGATTTCCGCCAGTTTCGCCACGGCGGCTTCAAGCGTAGCAGCGGTCGTCTTGCCCAGCATCGCCACTTCCTCGCCAGCGCCGCGCTCGCCCTGCCAGGTATAAAGCGAGATCATGCCCGGCAGAATATTGGCGCAGGCGATCAGCCCGGCATCGAGCAGCGCGCCGGCGGCCGCTTCCGCGTCGGCGCGGCTGGCGAAAGGGCTCCAGATCAGCGCCGCGCCGTCCGCCATGGCGAATCAGCGCTTCTGGCCGAGCGCGTGCGCGCCCCACGTCGTCGCGGCTACCAGCAGCGCGCCGACCAGCTGGTGCGCCACCGCGATCCAGATCGCCACACCGCTCATCACCGTGGCGATGCCGAGCAGAATCTGCGTGCCGAAAGCGCTGTGGATGGCGATCGAGGCGGGCCGCGCCTGCACCTTGCGCAGCTTGCGCCCCATCACCACCAGCACCGCCACCACCGCCCAGGCCCACCAGCGGTGGACGAAATGAACGAGGAACGGATCGGACAGGAAGGCATGCGCCCCGCCATGCGACCAGTCGATGCCGGCGGGAAAGAAACTGCCCTGCATCAGCGGCCAGGCATCCCAGTTGAACCAGCCGCCGCCTGCTGCCGTGCCCGCGCGCAGGCCCGCGAGCAGCGCGCCGTAGAACAGTTGCAGCACCAGCATCGCCAGCGCCAGCCCTGAAAAGCCGGTCAGCCGCGCGCGCGCCCGGCCCCGCGCCAGCGCGCGCAGGTCCAGCGCGGTCCATACGAGGCCGGCCAGCGTCACCAGCGCCACCAGGAGATGCGCGGCCAGGCGGAAATGGCTGACCTTGATGTCGTGGACGATGCCGGACTTCACCATCCACCAGCCCACCGCGCCCTGCAGCCCGCCCAGCGCCAGCAGCGCCAGCAGGCGCGGCTTGTAGCCCGCAGGAATGCGCCCCTTCACCCAGAACCACGCCAGCGGCAGCGCGAAGACCATGCCGATCGTGCGTGCCAGCAGGCGGTGGACCCATTCCCAGAAGAAGATGAACTTGTAGTCCGCCAGCGTCATGCCCGCCGGGCCGTTGACCAGGCGATATTGCGGCGTCTGGCGATAGGCGTCGAACTCGGCCTGCCACTGCGCATCGGTCAACGGCGGCAGGGCGCCAGTCACCGGCTTCCATTCGGTGATCGAGACCCCCGACTCGGTCAGCCGGGTGATCCCGCCGACCACGACGATCATCGCCACCATCGCCGCCACGATCAACAGCCAGCGGGCAATGGCCAGCGGCGCGGCGCGCGCTTCGCGCGGGGCGGCGAACGGAGAGGGGATCGCGGATTCCATGGGCCTCAGCCTGTCCCACCGACGTCGTTCCAGCGCAAGCGGGAATCCCGCATCAGAAACGGGATGCCCTCTTGTGCAATGATACAGTGTAACATATATGCACTGCCATGAATCACGCGCTGCAGGCCCTGCGTTCCCGGCTCGACCGGTTCGGCGTGCTCCTTTCGGGGCTGTGCCTGCTGCATTGCCTGGCCGGCGTTTTCCTGGTCGGCCTGCTGGGTGTGGGCGGCGGCGTGCTGCTGGACCCGGCGATCCACCGCATCGGTCTGGTGCTGGCCCTGACGGTTGGCGCCACCACGATCGGCCTTGGCGCGCTGCGGCACGGCCATGTCCTGCCGCTCGCCGTGGGCGGAACCGGCCTGGCGCTGATGGCGGCGGCGGTCGTGACCGGGCACGGCACGCAGGAAGCGGTGCTGACCATCGGCGGCGTGGTACTGGTGGCGACGGCGCACCTCATCAACATGCGGCGCGGCTGCTGAGCGGCTACTCCTGCCCCTGAGCGCACGCTTGCACGCCGCGCCCCGCACGCTAAAGCGGCGGGCATGGATGCCAGCCCTTCCCCCGCTTCGCTTTCGATCACCGTCAATGGCGAAACGCGCCGCGCCGCGCCGGGTTCGATCGCCGATCTGGTGCGCGCGATCGGGCTCGATCCGGCCAAGGTCGCGGTCGAGCGCAACGGCGAGATCGCGCCGCGTTCGACGCTGGCCGATGTCGCGCTGGCGGATGGCGATGTGCTGGAGATCGTCCACTTCGTGGGCGGCGGGCAAGAAGAAGGAATGCAGGGCGTGAACGAGGATGACAGCTGGACAGTTGCGGGCCGCACTTTCCGCTCGCGCCTGATCGTGGGCACCGGCAAGTACAAGGACTTCGCGCAGAACGCCGCCGCCGTCGCCGCCTCGGGCGCGGAGATCGTCACCGTCGCCGTGCGCCGCGTGAACATTTCCGATCCCAAGGCGCCGATGCTGACGGACTTCATCGATCCGAAGAAAATCACCTACCTGCCCAATACCGCCGGCTGCTTCACCGCCGAGGACGCGATCCGCACGCTGCGCCTGGCGCGCGAGGCGGGCGGCTGGGATCTGGTCAAGCTGGAAGTGCTGGGCGAGGCGAAGACGCTCTATCCCGACATGCGCGAAACGCTGCGCGCCACGGAAATCCTGGCCAACGAAGGCTTCCTGCCGATGGTCTACTGTTCGGACGATCCGATCGCGGCGAAGCAACTGGAAAGCGCCGGCGCGGTGGCGGTGATGCCGCTGGGCGCGCCGATCGGTTCGGGCCTTGGCATCCAGAACCGGGTGATGATCCGCCTGATCGTGGAAGGCGCGAGCGTGCCGGTGCTGGTCGATGCCGGCGTGGGCACCGCATCGGACGCAGCGGTGGCGATGGAACTGGGCTGCGACGGCGTGCTGATGAACACCGCGATCGCCGAGGCGAAGGACCCGGTGCGCATGGCGCGGGCGATGAAGCTGGCCACCGAGGCCGGCCGCGAAGCCTATCGCGCGGGGCGAATGGGCACGAGGAAGTACGCCGATCCCTCCAGCCCGCTGGCCGGCCTGATCTGATCAGGCCGCGGCGGAAACGCCGTCCCGCTCCTCGCGCGCCAGCCGTTCGACCAGGCGGTTGAAAAGCACCACGCCCTTGTCGAACGTGACCGGCAGGACCGGCCGCGCGGGATCGCGGTCGATCACCTTCTGCTGCGCCTCGATCATGGTCTTGTCTTCGGCGAAGGCCATTCCCGCCACGCCCATCAGCCGGTCGCGCAGCGCTTCGTCGCCATGATCGCGGTGCGGCCCCCAGCTGAAGAAATAGCGGCTGGTGCTGTCGGTCAGCGCGGTCACGGCCTGGCTGGTGAAGGTGACGCCGGTCCTGGGCAGATCGGGCGGCGGCGGCGCGTCGCGCAGCCGGTCGGCGGTGCCGGCGGGATAGCTGGCGCCGGGCATCAGCAGGATGCCGGGGACGTGGTATTCGTAGCAGCTCCACAGGTCGACCGGCTCCAGGCCGCCGTTGATCGTGCTGCGCCTCTGCCCGCGGACCCAGCGTTCGAACCGCACGCCGCGCGGCAGTTGCGTGACCTTGGGCCGCGTGCGCGCCCATTCCTCGTCCGCGCCGAAGCTGTTGGCGTGGACGAAGGCAAGGTGCGTGAAATCGCACAGGTTGTCGTGGATCAGCCGGGCCTCGGCGGCATAGTCGAGCTGGCCCCGGCCGAGAATGTAGTCCGGATCGTCGAACCCGACCGCCGGCGGGATGAGCGCCGGATCGGCCAGCGCGGGATCGCCCAGCCACACCCAGATCCAGCTGTGGCGGTCCACCACGGGATAGCTGCGCACCCGGGCGGTGGCGGGGATCGTCTCCTGCCCCGGAATTTCGCTGCACCGGCCGTCTGCCTCGAACTTCAGGCCGTGGTACAGGCAGCGCAGCGCCTCGCCCTCGCAGCGGCCCAGCGACAGCGGCGCCAGCCGGTGGACGCAGCGATCCTCCAGCGCCACGATGCGCCCGCTGGCGGTACGGAAGATCACCACGGGATCGTTGGCCATGGTGATCGCGAAGGGCTTTTCCGCCTCCAGGTCCATCGACCAGCAGGCTACGTGCCAGGCGTTGCGCACATGAATCATCGGGCTTCTCTCCCAAAAACCGTGCGCCCGAGTTTACTTAACGTCGTTAAATTGTCAAACGGGAACGATGGCCCGCCACCGCGACATTGCACTCGATCGCTCCGGCATCGTGACCGCCGCCTTTGCCCTGCTCGACGAGGCAGGGCTGGACGGCGTGACGATGCGGGCGCTGGCGGCGCGGCTCTCGGTACAAGCGCCGGCGCTGTACTGGCACGTGCGCGACAAGGCGGCCCTGGGCGGGCTGATGGCCGAAGCGCTCTATGCCGAAGCGCGCGCCGGCCTGCATGACGGACTCGATGCGCGCGCATGGCTGCTGACCCTGGGCCGGGGGCTATGCCGCAGCTTGGCGCGCCGCCGCGATTCCGCCCGGTTGCTGGCCTCGGCCCGTCCGCTCGTGCAGGCGAGCGAGGAAATGGCCACGGGCATGGCCGCGCCCCTGGTGAAGCGCGGGTTCAGCCGCGAACAATCGCTGGAGGCGCAGGCCGCCGTCCTGTCGCTGGCGCTCGGTTGGTCGATCTATCGCGAGAACGCTGCGATGAACGCGTTCCTGACCGGAATGTTCGATCTGGAGGAAAGTTTCGAGCGCGGCCTGCGGGCGCTGGTGGACGGCCTCGTCGCCGAGGCCGTCCCGCCTTCGTCCTGATCCCGTCCGGGTGCTACTGCGCCACGCCCGCCGCCGCGAGCACGGCCAGCGTGAGGATATCGGGCGCGATCGCGGTCATCGGCGCGATCTGCACGGGCTTTTCCATGCCCAGCAGCATCGGCCCGATCACCGCGTTGCCCGCCAGTTCGCGCAGCAGCTTGGCCGAGATGTTGGCCGATTGCAGCCCCGGCATGATGAGCACGTTGGCCGGCCCCGAGAGGCGGCTGAACGGGTAGTTCGCCATGACCTTGGGATTGAGCGCTGCGTCGGGCGCCACTTCGCCTTCGTATTCGAAGCCGGGGTTCGTCTCGTCCAGGATCGAAACCGCGCCGCGGATCGGCTCCACCCAGCGCCCCATCGGGTTGCCGAAAGTGGAAAACGACAGGAACGCCACGCGCGGTTCGTGGCCCATGCGGCGCGCGACGTCCGCCGTTTCGATGGCGATATGGGCCAGGTCTTCCGCGCTCGGCCGCTCGTTGACGGTCGTATCGGCCAGGAACACGGTGTAGTTCTTGGCCACCATCAGGTGAATGCCGAAGGGCACCTTGCCCGACGCGGGATCGAGCACCTGCCGCACTTCCTTCAGGGTCTGCGAGAAGGTGCGCGTCATGCCGGTGATCAGCGCATCGGCATGGCCAAGCTTGACCAGCGCCGAGGCGAAGACGTTGCGGTCCTGGTTGACCATGCGGCGCACGTCGCGCTCCAGGAAGCCCCGCCGCTGCAGCCGTTCGTAGAGCATCTCCACCATCGCCGGCACGTGCGGGCTGATCGCCGAATTGTGGATCTCGTAGCTGTCCGGATTGCCGATGCCGAGTTCGACGAGCTTTTCGCGCACCACCTGGTCGCGGCCTACCAGCACCGGTTCGCCATACCCGAAATCGCGGAACTGCACGGCGGCGCGCAGCACCACCTCGTTCTCCGCCTCGGCGAAGACCACTCTCTTGGGGTTGCGCTTCACCTGCGCATAGACGTTGGTCAGCACCGAGGTCGTCGGGTTGAGCCGCGCCTTCAGATCGTGGCGATAGGCGTCGAAGTCCTCGATCGGCTTCATCGCCACGCCCGAATCCATCGCCGCCTTGGCCACGGCGGAAGACACCACTTCCATCAGGCGCGGATCGAACGGCGCGGGAATGATGTAGTCATGCCCGAACTGCATCGACTGCCCGCCATAGGCGGCAGCGACTTCCTCCGGCACCGGCCGGCGAGCGAGTTCGGCGATCGCTTCCGCGGCGGCGATCTTCATCTCCTCGTTGATCGCGGTCGCCCGCACGTCCAGCGCGCCGCGGAAGATGAAGGGGAAGCCCAGCACGTTGTTGACCTGGTTCGGATAGTCCGAACGGCCGGTGGCGATGATGCAGTCCGGCCGGGCCGCCTTGGCTTCGGGCGGAGTGATTTCCGGATCGGGGTTGGCCATCGCGAAGATGATCGGCTGCGGGGCCATGGCCTTGACGTATTCCGGCTTGAGCGCGCCGGCGGCGGACAGGCCCAGGAAGATGTCCGCGCCCACCAGCGCCTCTTCCAGCGTGCGCGCCGGGGTATCGACCGCGTGCGCGCTTTTCCACTGGTCCATGCCATCCGACCGGCCGCGCCAGATCGTGCCCGAACGGTCGCACATGATCACGTTGTCGTGGCGCACGCCCATCGCCTTGATCAGCGCGGTGCAGGCGATCGCCGCCGCGCCCGCGCCGTTGACCACGACCTTCACGTCCTTGAGATCGCGCCCGGTCAGGTGGCAGGCATTGACGAGCCCGGCGGCGGTGATGATCGCGGTGCCGTGCTGGTCATCGTGCATCACCGGAATCTTAAGGCGTTCGCGCAGCGCCTGTTCGATGATGAAGCATTCGGGCGCCTTGATGTCTTCGAGGTTGATGCCGCCGAAGCTGGGTTCCAGCAGCGCCACCGCGTTGATGAAGGCTTCCGGGTCTTCGGTGGCGACTTCGATGTCGATCGAATCGACGTCGGCGAAGCGCTTGAACAGCACCGCCTTGCCTTCCATCACCGGCTTCGAGGCGAGCGCGCCAAGGTTTCCGAGGCCCAGGATGGCGGTGCCGTTGGAGATCACGGCAACGAGATTGCCCTTGGCGGTATAGTCATAGGCCGTCGCCGGATCGTCCGCGATGGCCCGCACGGGAACGGCCACGCCGGGCGAATAGGCAAGGCTGAGATCGCGCTGCGTCGCCATGGGCTTGCTGGCGATGATCTCGATTTTGCCGGGCCGGATCGTGTTGTGGTAGAACAACGCCTCGCGTTCGGTGAAACGGACGTTGCTTTCCTCTGACATGCAAATGCTCCCACGCTGGGTGGACCGGACAGGGCCGGTCGGGCGGTGTCAGAAGTCCCTAGGCTTCCAGTTCGGAAAACCCAAGGGTCTGACGGCAAAAAGCAGACTGCGCCCGTCCTGCCATACCAGCTGGAGGCGCGGATCGGGGCGGCGCGGCAGGCCGGTGTCGATCAGCCAGACATAGTCCACCCGCTCGATCGGCGCATACTTCAGCGCGGAATCCACGCTGCGCAGGCGGCCGCTCTGGCAATTGGGCGACCACACGAATTCGGACGGATCGGCAGTGAAGTTGCGGCCGGGGCGGAAGCGCGGCACCACCATGTGCAGCCCCGGCACCGCCCAGTTGTCGTTCACCCAGGCCTGGCGGTAGAGGCTGGCAAGGCTGGCGAGATGATCGCGCCGCGTGTTGCGCCAGCTTTCCTCGATGCAGGTATGTTCGACGAAAGCCAGCACGCGGCTGCCGGGCTGCACGTGATGCAGCGCGGCAAGCTGGCGCTTGTAGTCCTGCGCGTAGTCCGCGAAGCTGGCCCCGGTGACCACCAGCCGCACGCCCAGCAGCGCCATGCCGACATAGGCCACCGCGCGGGCATAGGAAGGCTTCGCCCGGCTCCAGTCCTGCAGCGCCAGCAGCAGCATCGCCGCCACCGGCAGCAGGCGGATATCGACGAAGGCGCTGCCGTTGATGTCGCTGGGAATGGCCACGAACAGCAGCAGCACCAGCAGGCCGGGCAGGCCCTGCCGCCAGCTCCACCGCGCGCCGGCCAGCCAGCCGCACAGGATCAGCCCGAAGCAGGCGATCGTCGTCGCCGCGTCGAGCACCAGCGACTGATCGCGCAGCGTCAGCACGAACGACCACGCCTTCTGGTCCCAGCGCCAGCGGTTCATGCTGGCCACCGGTTCGGGCGAGAAGGTCTTCCACAGCACCACCACCAGCACCGTGGTCAGCAGCGGCCAGCAGGTGACGAACAGGCGCTTGGCGATCGCCTTCCAGTCCAGCTCTCGCGCCAGCGGGCGCCAGCGCGAAGGCCGCCAGCTTCCGGCGGGGAGCCGGTCGATCTCGCGCCCCAGCGCCGCGCCGCCGACCAGCAGCGCCAGCAGCACGCCGCCGATGGCATGGCACAGCATGGCGACCGGCTGCGCCACGATCAGCATCGCGGCGCGCTTCTTCGGCTGGTTTTCGAGCCAGACCGAGGCGGCGAAGGCCGACAGCGAAAGCCCGGTGGCGAGGATATAGTTGAGGAAACCGGTCAGCAGCGGAAAGCTGAACACGAACATCAGCGCCCAGGCGGTGGCGTGGCCGCCGCGCGGATTGAGCACGCGCGCCGTGGCCAGGCCGCCGCCGGCGAACAGGCCGGTCGCCAGCACCGTGCTCCACCACCCGGCGGCCAGGATGCCGAACTGCGCGCCCAGCAGCTTCATCAGCACGCCGCCGCCGATGTTAAGCGTGAACACCCATTTCCAGGTGAAGTAGCGTTCCAGCGGGTTGCCGGGGCCGGCGGCCTCGATCGCGGCGGCGCCCATGTGGCCCGGCACGTCGATCAGCGGTGGCACTTCCACCAGCGCGAACGGCAGGCACACCAACAGGACCGTAAGCACGATGCCCGGCGCGGAGAGCCACGGGAGCGCCGCGGCATGCCAATCGAACGACCAGGCCTTGGGACGGCCTCTTTGCTGGCTTTGCATGAGCCCCTGTCGATATCCGGCTTCGATGGTTTGTGAAAACCCCGCGCTTCGTCTAGCCACTCGCGCCGTGACGCCAAATGCCCCAACTCCGATGATGGCGCAATATCTTGCGCTCAGACAGCAGGCGGGAGACTGCCTGCTGTTCTACCGGATGGGCGATTTCTTCGAGCTTTTCTTCGACGACGCGAAAATCGCCGCGCAAGTGCTGGACATCGCGCTGACCAGCCGGGGCGAGCACGGCGGCGCGCCGATCCCGATGTGCGGGGTGCCGGTGCATGCGGCCGAATCGTACCTGGCGCGGTTGATCAAGGCCGGCTGCCGCGTCGCCATCGCCGAGCAGGTGGAAACGCCCGAGGAAGCGAAGAAGCGCGGCGGATCGAAGGCGCTGGTCGCGCGCGACATCGTCCGCTTCGTCACCGCCGGCACGCTGACCGAGGAAGCGCTGCTCGAACCGCGCCGCGCCAACGTGCTGGCGGCGGTGTGCGAGGTGCGCGGGCTGATCGGCGTTGCCGCCTGCGACATTTCCACCGGCCGCATGGAACTGGAGGAATGCGAGCCGGCGGCGATGGGCGCGGCGCTGGCCCGGCTGGGCGCGAGCGAGATCGTGGCCAGCGAGGACTGGACCGATGCCCCGTTCGATGCGGTGCGGCGGCCGGGGCGCGGATTCGACAGCAACGCCGGCGAGGCGCGGCTCAAGGACTTGCACGGCGTTGCCACGCTCGACGGCTTCGGTCCTTTCACCCGGCCGATGCTGGCGGCGGCGAACGGGCTGATCGACTACCTCGACCATGTCGGGCGCGGCCGCCTGCCGCTGCTGCTGCCCCCGGTGGCGCGCACGGCGGGCGGGCACATGGCGATGGACGAGGCGACGCGCGCCAGCCTCGAAATCCTCGTCTCCACCGGCGGCACGCGCAAGGGCAGCCTGTTCGAGGCAATCGACCGCTGCGTGACCGGCGCCGGCGCACGGCTGCTGGCCGAGGACCTCTCCGCGCCGCTGACCGATGCGCCGGCGATTCGCGCGCGGCTGGAACTGGTCGGCTGGCTGCACGACGATCCGCTGCTGCGCGCGGACCTGCGCGCAATCCTGAAGGCCGCGCCCGACATCGGCCGCGCGCTCGGCCGCGTCGTCGCCGGGCGGGGCAGTCCGCGCGATCTGGGACAGTTGCGCGATGGCCTGTCCGAAGCCTGGCGCCTGCGCGAGGTGCTGACCGCGCGCGGGCAACGGCCGGCACTGGCCGAGGCGCTGCTGCCGGCGCTGGGCGGGCACGGCGCGCTGATCGATCTCTATGTCCGCGCGCTGGTGCCCGCGCCGCCCACCGAACGCGCGCAGGGCGGGTTCATCGCCGAAGGCTATGACGCGGCGCTCGACGAACTGCGCCGCGCCGCCGGCAATTCGCGCCGCGCCATCGCCGCGCTGGAAGCGAAATACCGCGACGAGACCGGCGTGTCCGCGCTGAAGATCCGCCACAACGGCGTGCTCGGCTATTTCATCGAAGTGCCCGCGCGCCATGCCGACAAGCTGATGCTGCCCGACAGCGGCTTTACCCACCGTCAGACGATGGCCGGCGCGGTGCGCTTCAACGCGCTGGCGCTGCACGAGGAGGCGAGCCGCATCGCCGAGGCGGGCGGCCATGCGCTGGCGGCGGAGGAAGCCCATTTCGAGGAATTGGTCGCCGCCGCCGTCCACGCGCGCGAAGGCATCGCCGCCACCGCCGCCGCGCTGGCGCGGATCGACGTCGCCTGCGGGCAGGCCGAACGCGCGGCCGAAGGTGGCTGGGCGCTGCCGCATGTCGTGGCCGAACCCGTGCTCGACATCGCCGGCGGGCGGCATCCCGTGGTGGAGGCGGCGCTCGCGGTCAAGGGCGAACGCTTCGTCGCCAACGACTGCCGGCTCGCGCCCGAGAACCGGCTGTGGCTGGTCGGCGGCCCCAACATGGGCGGCAAGTCCACCTTCCTGCGCCAGAACGCGCTGATCGTGCTGCTGGCGCAGGCAGGCGGGTTCGTGCCCGCCGAGGCCGCGACGATCGGCATGGTCGACCGGCTGTTCAGCCGCGTCGGCGCGTCGGACAACCTTGCGCGCGGGCGATCGACCTTCATGGTCGAGATGGTCGAGACCGCCGCCATTCTCGCGCAGGCCAGCGAGCGCAGCTTCGTCATCCTCGACGAAGTGGGGCGCGGCACCTCGACTTACGATGGCCTCGCGCTCGCCTGGGCGGTGGTGGAGGCGGTCCACGAGGTCAACCGCTGCCGCTGCCTGTTCGCCACGCATTACCACGAACTCGCGCGGCTGGCCGAAAGCTGCGATGCGCTGTCGCTCCACCATGTCCGCGCGCGCGAATGGAAAGGCGACTTGGTGCTGCTGCACGAGCTTGCCGAAGGGCCGGCGGACAAGAGCTATGGCCTCGCCGTCGCCCGGCTGGCCGGCGTGCCCGCGCCGGTCGTCAAGCGCGCCAAGGCGGTGCTCGACAAGCTGGAGAAAGGCCGCGCCTCCACCGGGGGCCTCGCCGCCGGGCTGGACGACCTGCCGCTGTTCGCCGCCGCGATCGAGGCGGTGGAGGAGAAGGTCGATGCCTTGCGCGACCGACTGAACGGGCTGGACATCGACGCGCTGTCCCCGCGCGAGGCTCTGGACCTGCTGTACCAGTTGAAGGCGCAGGCGAATGGTTGAACTTACCCCCTTCGGCACCCGCCGCGTGCTGTTCGTGATGGCGGCGGAGCCCGAATACGGCCCGCACCTGCGCGCCCGGTTCACGCCGCTGATCACCGGCATCGGCCCGGTCGAGGCCGCGCTGCACACCGGCGTTGCGCTGGCCCGGCTGGACGCGGCGGGGCGGTTGCCGGACCTGATCGTCTGCCTCGGCTCGGCCGGATCCACCAGATCGCCAGCGTCTCGTGGCGCGACATGGACGCCTCGCCGCTCGGCATCGAGCCGGGCGTGGTGCCCTATCTGGACGAGCCGAAGGAGCTTCCGCTGGAAACCCCGCTGGACCTGCCGGTGGCCACGCTATCCAGCGGGGGCGACGTGGTCAGCGGCGACCACTGGGATCGCGTGGACGCCGACATGGTCGACATGGAAACCTACGCCGTCGCCCGCGCCGCCCGCACTTTCGGCATTCCACTGATCGGCCTGCGCGGCGTCAGCGACGGCCCCGGCGAACTGGCCGGCGCGCACGACTGGCACAAGCTGCTCGGCTACCTTGATGGCGAGCTGGCCAAGGCGGTGGACATGCTGCACGGGCTGTAAGCGCGTAACCGCCTGAGATCCCGGCTTCCGCCGGGATGACGAAGATAAAATCGGAAACGTCATGCCAGCGCACGCTGGCATCTCGGGCCGTCCTGGGTACCCTCCCCCTCATGCGCAAGGGCGGCTGGACCTACATCATGACGAACAAGCCGCGCGGGGTGCTGTATATCGGCGTCACCGCCGATCTGGCGGCCCGCGTCGCCCAGCATCGCGAGGGGCGCGGATCGTCCTTCTGCCGCCGCTACAATCTTCGGCGCCTCGTGCTGGCCGAGGAACACACGACGATCGAGGAAGCGATCCGGCGCGAAAAGGCGCTCAAGGCGTGGCAGCGCGACTGGAAGATCGACCTGATCGAGAAAGCCAACCCGGCGTGGGACGATCTCTTCGCGGTCCTTCTGTAGCCGCCCGAGGTCCCGGCTTTCGCCGGGACGACGTGAATATGAAAGCCAACAACGTCATGCCAGCGCACGCTGGCATCTCAGGCCACCGTGCGAAACCTCACAACGACAAAAACAATCCCGCCAGCGCCGCACTCATCAGGTTGCTGAGCGCGCCCGCCAGCAGCGCGCGGATGCCGAGTTTGGCGATCATCGGGCGCTGGTTGGGGGCAAGCCCGCCGGTCACCGCCATCTGGATCGCGATCGAGCTGAAATTGGCGAAGCCGCACAGCGCGAACGTCACCAGCGCGACGCTGACCTTGGACAGGCCGGTGTCCTGCCCCAGTTCGATGAAGGCGACGAATTCGTTGAGCACGATCTTGGTGCCGAACAGGCCGCCCGCCTGCATCGCCTCCGCCCAGGTGGGGGAGCCGAGCAGGTAGAACATCGGCGCGAAAACCGTGCCGAGGATCTGCTGGAACGAGAGGTCGGGATAGCCGGCCAGCCCGCCCAGCCAGCCGAGAATGCCGTTGGCGAGCGCCACCAGCGCAACGAAGGCCAGCACCATCGCGCCCACCGCCACGGCCAGCTTGACCCCGGTCTGCGCGCCCTGGCTGGCCGCCATGATCAGGTTGGCGGGGCGTTCCTCGTGTTCTTCCGCCACGGGTTCGCCGCTGGCGGCGACACCCGGCTGGCTGGTCACGTCATCGCGGTTCAGCGCGGCTGCGGCCATGCCGGCGGGCGGAACCAGGGTGGGCGGGTCGTGCGGGTTGGGCAACGGATCGGCCGCGACGTCGGCCGGCGTCGGCGGCTCGTCAGGCATCATCGTCTTGGCCATCAGGATGCCGCCCGGCGCGGACATGAAGGCGGCGGCCACCAGATAATCGATGCGGATGCCCATGCTGGCATAGGCGGCCAGGATCGTGCCCGCCACGCCGGCCATGCCCACCGTCATCACGCAGAACAGTTGCGACGGATTGAGCGCGGCGAGATAGGGGCGGATGACCAGCGGCGCCTCGCTTTGCCCGACGAAGATGTTGGACGCGGCGCAGAGCGATTCGACCTTGCTGATCCCGGTGATCTTTTCCAGCCCGCCGCCGATCCAGCGGATCACCAGCTGCATCACGCCGAGGTAGTAGAGGATCGAGATCAGCGCGGCGAAGAAGATGATCACCGGCAGCGCCGAAATGGCGAAGCTGGTGCCGCCGATCTCGGGCTTGGCGAGCGGGCCGAACAGGAACGTCACGCCCGCCTTGGCGAAGCCGAGCAGGCGCTCCACCCCGTGCGCGGCGGCCTGCAGCGCGGCGTTGCCCCACGGCAGGTAAAGCACCAGCGCGGCGAAGCCGGCCTGCAGGGCAAAGGCTGCGCCGACCACGCGCGGGCGGATCGCGCGGCGGTTGGTGGAAAGCAGGAAGGCGACCAGCAGGATGATCCCCATCCCGACGAGGCTCAAGACAACGCGCATCGGGGGCTATCGGCTCCGGACGATGAAGGAGGGAAAGACGAACTGGTTTCTCCTGCTCCTAAACGGGATTTGGCGGCCGGTCAAAATCCCGCTATCGCCCGTCCATGCAAGAAACCGCCCCGCCCCGGGCCGCACCGGCGCCGCAGACCTCGATCGCTCCTTCGATCCCCTCCTCGATCCCCCGCTCCCTGTTCGCGTTCGCGCTGCTCTATGGCGGGCTGGCCGTGCTGGCGGGCGTGCTGGGCACCAAGCTCGCCTCGCTGGGCCACTGGCCGCTGCTGGGCGATCTGGCGGTCGAATCCGGGATCTTCGCGTTCCTGCTGCTGGTGATCCTGGCCAGCGCCGTGGCCGAGCTGTTCGGGCAGGACATGGCGAACCGGCTGGTGCGCTTCGGCTTCGTGCCGCTGATCGTGTCGATGGTGCTGCTTTCGCTGGTCATCCATGTGGTGCCGCCCGCGCCATTCTGGTCGGATCAGGAGGCTTTCGCCCGTCTGCTGGGGCAAGGTGCGCGGATGCAGTTCGCCGGGCTGATTTCCTACGGCACCTCGCAGACGCTCAACGTCTATCTGTTTTCCCGCATTGCCGGCGGGCAGGGGCGGCTGCTGATGCTGCGCGCGTGGATCGCCAGCATGCTGTCGCAGATCGTCGATACGGTGCTGTTCATCACGATCTCGTTCTATGGGCAGGACCTGCCGATCGGCGCGATCATGGAAGGGCAGATCATCTCCAAGCTGGTGCTGTCGACGATCATGGTGCCGCCGGGCATCTGGCTCTTCGTGCGGCTGGGGCGCTGGCTGGACGCGCCACGCTGACCCGCACGCGCACGAAAACGCTTTAATTTCGCGCCAAGGGGCGTAAGGGCGCGGCCATTATGGCCACGAACCACGAAATCTCCGATTCCTATCGCGCGGCGATGCTCGCCAAGGCGGAAACGCTGACCGAGGCGCTGCCCTATCTCCAGCGCTATGCCGGCAAGACCTTCGTGGTGAAGTACGGCGGGCACGCCATGGGCGATCCCGAACTGGCCCACGATTTCGCCGAGGACATCGTGCTGCTGAAGGCGGTGGGCATCAATCCCGTGGTGGTCCACGGGGGCGGGCCGCAGATCGGCCGGATGCTGAAGGCGCTGGGCATCGAATCGCAGTTCGTCAACGGCCTGCGCGTCACCGACAAGCAGACCGCGGAAGTGGCCGAAATGGTCCTGGCCGGCGCGATCAACAAGGAACTGGTCGGCTGGATCGCCCGCGCCGGCGGCAAGGCCATCGGCATTTCGGGCAAGGATGGCGGCATGGTCGTGGCCCGCAAGGTCCAGTCCAAGGCGCCCAAGGCGATTGAGGACGACGGCGAACCCTTGGTGGTCGACCTGGGCTTCGTGGGCGAGCCGGACCGGATCGACACCACGGTGATCGACACGATCTGCGCGGCCGGCATGATCCCGGTGATCGCGCCGATCGGGGTGGGCGAGGACGGCGCGACCTACAACATCAACGCCGATACCATGGCCGGCTGCATCGCCGCGGCGCTGGGCGCATCGCGCCTGTTCCTGCTGACCGACGTACCCGGCGTGCTGGACAAGCAGAAGAACCTGCTGACCGACCTGACGCCCGCCGACATCGCGGAACTGGCGCAGGACGGCACGATCAGCGGCGGCATGATCCCCAAGCTCGAAACCTGCGTCCACGCGGTCGAGGCCGGATGCGAGGCAGTGGTCGTGCTCGACGGACGCGTGCCGCACGCGATGCTGCTGGAAATCTTCACCTCGCGCGGCGCGGGCACGCTGATCCGGGCGTGATCCGGCAAAACGCGGGAACGGAACCGGCGTTGGTGCGTCCCTTTCGCATGGTGCGCTCTCGCATAGTCCCCTCGCTCGCCCTGCTGCTGGCCGCCTGCGGTGGCACGCCGCCCGCGCCCGAACCGAGCGACACGGCCAGCGATGCCATCGCCGAGCTGGCATCGGAAGCGGTGCCGGCCCCCTCGCCGACACCCACCGCCGAGATTACCGAACGCGGCGTGCCATCGGCCTCGCGCGATCCCGCCGAGGTGCTGACGGCCTGGGGCAAGGCCGTGGAAATGCGCGACTGGGAGACCGTCCGCGCCTATTGGGGCGACAAGGGCGCGCGCAGCGGAATGGACGAGCGCGCCTTCGCCGCGAAATGGAGCACCCTGCTCGACCCGCGCGTGACCGTGGGCAAGGGCGAAAGCGAGGGCGCGGCGGGTTCTCTCTATTACACCGCCCCTGTCACCGTGACCGACGGCACGCGGGTGCTGAAAGGCGATGTCGTGCTGCGCCGGGTGAACGACGTGCCGGGCGCGACAGAAGAGCAGCTGCGCTGGCATATCGAGAGCACCACGCTGACTCCGTAGGGAGCCGCCACAGCCTCCGGTTGCCTTTCCGCCCGTCTCTCGGCTAACAGCCGTAACGACCGTCGCAAGAAGAAAGCGCCCATGTTCCTGTACACGCTCGTCGCCATGATCAGCTATCTGGTGCAGATCATCACCGTGGTGGTGATCGTCCAGTTCGTGCTGGGCCTGTTGATTTCGTTCAACGTCGTCAACATGCACAACAACGGCGTTGCCGCGATCTGGCGGGCGCTGAACGCCATTCTCGATCCGCTGCTCAATCCCATCCGCCGGATCATGCCGGAGACCGGATCGATCGACCTGTCGCCGATGGCGCTGATCATCGGCCTCAACCTGCTGATGATCCTGCTCAGCGGCCTTGCCGCATCGGGATATTGACCTGCCGCCACCGGACGGAATGGCTTGAAGGAATTGCAGAGATGACTGCTGCCGTGATCGACGGAAAGGCCTTTGCCGCGAACCTGCGCGGCGAAGTGGGCAAGCTGGCCGCCGCGTTCGAGCAAAAAGCCGGCCGCAAGGCGGGCCTGGCCGTGGTGCTGGTGGGCGAAGACCCGGCGAGCCAGGTCTATGTCCGCTCCAAGGGCAAATCGACGCTCGAGGCCGGCATGGCGAGCTTCGAGCACAAGCTGCCCGCCGATACGGCCGAGGCGGACCTGCTGGCGGTGGTGGAACGGCTCAACGCCGATCCCGCCGTCGACGGCATTCTCGTCCAGTTGCCCCTGCCCGGCCATATCGACGAGCAGAAAGTGATCGCCACGATCAATCCGGACAAGGACGTGGACGGCTTCCACGTCACCAACGCCGGACGCCTCGCGGTGGGGCAGCCGGGCTTCGTGCCCTGCACCCCGCTAGGCTGCCTGATGCTGCTCAAGGACCGGCTCGGCGATCTTTCCGGGCTGGATGCCGTGGTCATCGGCCGTTCGAACATCGTCGGTAAGCCGATGGCGCAGTTGCTGATCGCCGAAAGCTGCACCGTCACCGTCGCGCACAGCCGCACCCGCAACCTGCCGGACGTGGTGAAGCGGGCGGACATCGTCGTCGCTGCGGTCGGCCGCCCGGAAATGGTCAAGGGCGAATGGATCAAGCCCGGCGCGACCGTGATCGACGTGGGCATCAACCGCGTGGCCGGCGCCGAGGGCAAGGCCCGGCTGGTGGGCGACGTGGACTATGCCGGCGCGGCCGAAGTGGCCGGCGCGATCACCCCGGTGCCGGGCGGCGTCGGCCCGATGACGATCGCCGTGCTGCTGCGCAACGCCCTGGTCGCCGCCTATCGCAACGCCGGCATCGCGCTGGAAGACGGCGCGATCTGATTTCTCCACCGCGGGTTTGACCGGACGCGGCTTTGCTTTAGGTTCAAGGGCATGTCGCGCCCCGTTCGTGCCGCCCTGGCCCTTGCCCTGTCGTTCTCGCTGCTGTCCGCGCCGGCGCTTGCCCAGCGCCCGGGGCGTGGTGGCATGCCGGGCGGCGGGCTGACGCCAGCCGGGAACCCCAGCGCGCTGATCGCCGCCGAAATCGCCTTTGCCCGGCTGGCGCGCGAAAAGGGCCAGTGGACCGCGTTTCGCGATACCGCCGCCGACGATGCGGAAATGTTCACGCCGCGGCGCGTGGTGGCGAAGGACTGGCTCAAGGGCCGCAAGGACCCGGCGCAGGCGGTGCAGTGGGAAACGCACCGCGCCTACGCCAGTTGCGACGGCAGCTTCGCGGCAGAAGAAGAAGGGCGCGTTGAAGTGGGTGCTCGATCAGGGCGAGCCGCTGGCCCGGCCGCTCGTCGCGCCCGACTGGATCGAAGGCAAGGTCGCCGATTGCCCCGCGCGCCGGACGCATTTCGTGGCCCCGGGGGAGCCACCGCCGCCGGGCGCGGCCGACCGGCCCGCGAAGAAGGACCTGCCCGTCCAGCGCCCGCTCGCCGGGCCGATCCCGCCGCTCGCCGCGCCGGCCGGATCGGACAGCAAGGACGGCCAGTCCGACGACGGCACGCTGGCCTGGCGCAGCACCGTGCTGCCCGATGGCGCGCGCGAATTCACGGTGTGGATGTGGAAGGACGGCTCCATGACGCAAGTGCTGCACGAAACCGCCGCCGCGCCCGCAACCACACCGGCCACCGCTGCGGGACAGGGATAAGCGCGCGATGTGGGAACTGTTCGTCTCCGCCTTCGTCACGCTGTTCGTGGTGATCGATCCGCCCGGCTGCGCGCCGATCTATGCCGGGCTCACCGCCGGGGCCAGCCCCGCACAGGCGCGCAACATGGCGATCCGCGCCACGCTGATCGCCACGGGCATCCTGCTGGTCTTCGCGCTGTTCGGGGAAAAGCTGCTGTCGGGCCTGCACATCGAACTGGCCAGCTTCCGCATCGCCGGCGGCATCATGCTGTTCGTGATCGCGCTCGACATGGTGTTCGAAAAGCGCACCGAACGGCGCGAACAGCGCGCGGAAAAGGTCCGCCATACCGAGGTGGACGACGTGTCCGTCTTCCCCATGGCCATGCCGATGATCGCCGGGCCGGGCTCGATCGCCACGGTCATGCTGCTGACCAGCCGCGCACAGGGCAACGAGCAGACCATGGTCGTGCTGGGCGCGCTGGCCTGCGTGATGGTGCTAATCCTCGCCGCGCTGCTGGCGGCCGGCCCGCTGATGCGGCTGGTGGGCCAGCAGGCCGAAGCGGTCGTCACGCGCCTGCTGGGCGTGCTGCTCGCGGCGCTGGCCGCGCAATACGTGATCGACGGGATCAAGGCGCAGTTCTGAGCGCGTTTACTGCAGCGTCACCTGGTTGTCGTCGCTGTCGCGCCGGCCGAAGAATTGCAGCAACTGCACCAGCAGCTCGCAGCGCGTGGCGAGATCAGGCGCTTCCAGCAGCGCCTGCTTGGCGGCGATATCGAACGGCACGATCTGCGACACGCCGTTGATCAGCGCCATGTCGTCCAGCCGCGTCACCGATTCCCAGTCCACCGCATAGCCCTGCGCATCGGCGAAAATCCGCGCCTCGCGCTCGAACGAGGCGCGTTCCACCGCGCTCAGCACCGCGTCGGGATCGTCCGCGATCAGTTCGGCCTCGACCTGCCGGAACGGCGTGGTCACATCCAGTTCGCGCAGCACGCGGAAGCGCGAAAGGCCCTGCAGCACGATGTTGTAGCGACCGTCCTCCAGCGCCTCGACCTCGCCGATCTTGCCGACGCAGCCCACCGAGAACAGCGGCGCGCCTTCGGCCGGCGCCTGCGGCTGGATCATGGCGATGCGCCGGTCGCGCGCCAGCGCGTCGGACACCAGCGCGCGATAGCGCGGCTCGAAGATGTGCAACGGCAGCTGCAGCCCCGGAAACAGCGTGGCGCCGGGGAGCGGGAAGATCGAAAGCCGCGTGGTGTCGATCGTTCCGCCCATGGTCAGCCGAACAGCACGGTCGACAGCTTGCGCCGCGTCGCCGCGACCCACGGGTCTTCCAGCCCGATCGCCTCGAAGATCTGGAGCAGCCGCGCGCGCGCCGCGCCTTCGTTCCACTCACGATCGGCGGCGATCATGCGCAGCAGCGTGGCGGCGGCGGCATCGCGATCGCCGCTGGCATAGAGCGCGTTGGCATAGGCGAGCTGCGCGTCCATGTCCGCCGGGTCGGCCTCCGCCGCCGGCCAGTTCGCCGGCCTCGGGCGCGTCCTCGGCCCGCGCCCGCGCCGCGCGCGCCTGCGCCAGAGCGGGATCGTCCGCCAGCCTGGGATCGAGCGCGGCCAGCACCTCGGCGGCCTCGTCCTTGCGGCCGGCCAGCAGCAGCGCGCGGATCAGGCCGGAATGCGCGGGCGCGCTCTCGGGCGCGATCTCGATGATCTGGGCGAAGATGTCCGCCGCGCGATCGCCGTCGCCGCCCGCCAGCACCTCTTCGCCCATCTCGAGCAGCGGGGTGATGTCCTGCGCCGGCTCGTCACCGGCCTGCACCGGCACCTTGGCGAGAATCTGGTCGAGGTACTGCCTGAGCTGCGATTCGGTGCGCGCGCCGGTCAGGTCGGCCACGGGCTGGCCCTGGAACATCGCATAGACGGTGGGGATCGAGCGCACCTGGAACTGCGCGGCGATGAACTGTTCCTCGTCCACGTTGACCTTGGCGAGCACCACGCCCTTGTCCGCGTATTCGGCGGCGACCTTTTCCAGCACCGGCGTCAGCTGCTTGCACGGCCCGCACCATTCCGCCCAGAAATCGAGGATGACCAGCTTGGTCATCGACGGTTCGACCACGTCCTTGCGGAACCGGTCCACCGCCTTCTGTTCTTCCAGGTTCAGGCCAAGGCTTGCCAATGTCGATCTCCGATGCGCGGGAACACTGCGATACTGTAGTCCACCATGTGGGAATGCGGCGCCGTTCGGCAAGGGGTTTGTCCCCTTTCCACAGGCCATCGGCGGGCGCGCGGCGAGAAAGTGCATTTTTGGTGTTGCGGCCCTCCCGAGTCGATGCTAACGGCGCGCCTCACCCCGGCCGGAAGGGGTTTCCAATCCGGCCCGAAACGCACGAGCGGGCGTAGCTCAGGGGTAGAGCACAACCTTGCCAAGGTTGGGGTCGAGGGTTCGAATCCCTTCGCCCGCTCCAGTTTTCATCAAAGAAAACAGTGGATTAGCGTCCTTCGGGCCGCTTTTTCGTTGGAGACAATGCTGGGCGCGGAGGCCGTTGTCTCCATAATGTCTCCGGATAATTGCCAGAAATAGGCCACCCATAGCGTTGACTAGCGAAAGTTGCGTCAATTGGCCGTGTCGCGAAGCAACCCGTCCGCTCTGCCTGATAGGCCACTGGCTGGAGACAATGGCCGATCCGGGCTGGAATCAGGCAAGTGTGGTGACAACACTTGCCTGGCGACGCCGAGCCGACAGCGAGAGTCCGCTGTCCGCTCTCTGTCCGGGTGCTTTCCCGCATCCCTCAAGCTCCTCCGCGATCGTATTACTCCCGCGAGCAATTCGTAGCTTCATAGTTTCATGAAACTATGATTTAATGTTTTCATGAAACAAGCGGAGGCTCGCAGCGATGCCGATGACGAGCATCTTCAAATTCAGGTCCCAGGGGTGACTAAGCGCGATCTTGGTCAGCGGGCGCTCGACGCCCGCGAACCGATCCGCATGATCGTACTGCGGGCGCTCCAAGCCTACGGCGTCAATGTGCCCCCGGAGGCAATCTCCGATCGCCGGAAGCGCAGCTGATGGCGGACGAGTTTGCGGCCCTGACGATCGATGACTATGCCAAACAGGCTGCTCGCACGGACCAGCGAAGCGGGAAAAGCGCACTCGGATTCTCGATGCTCGGTTTGTTCGGCGAAGCGGGAAGCCTTCTAAGCGAGGCCAAGAAGAAACAGCGCGATGCTGCCTCCTACCTCGGCTATGCTGATGCCGTTGCCGAGGAACTTGGCGATGTTCTTTGGTATCTCGCGGCCGTTGCGCGTCGCAGTGCGCTGGAGCTTAGCGACATCGCGGCGAACGCCGCGCGTGGCGACGATGAGTGGCGGGCCGGAGGCAACGGCGCCTTGAGCTTCCATGCGCTCCAGCCCGCCCATATTCCGCTGGCCAAGGCGCCCATGCCGCAGTTCGAGCACACGCTGCTCGCGCTCGCCGGCGAGGTTGGCGTCCTCGTCAATGGCTTCCAATTGGGGGCGTTGACGCGAGACAAGGCGATGCTCGCCGGTCAGCTTGTAGCGGTCATGCGCAGGCTGATCCAGGCCGCCAACGATTCCGGGGTTACGATTGAGGCCGCAGCCGTCAAAAACCTCCATAAGATCTTTGACCGCTGGCCCCGCGAGAAAGTCTATCCGGCACCAACCGATGCGACGATGGACCCCGAGGAGCAACTCCCTCGGCGGATGACGATCGACGTCTATGAGCGCACGGTTCGCGGCCAAACCTTCGTCTATCAGCGATCAAGCGGCGTCTACGTCGGTGATCGGCTCACCGACAATGCGGTCGAACCCGACGATTACCGCTTCCACGACGTCTTTCACTATGCGCATGTGGCGGTCTTGGGCTGGTCGCCTGTCATCCGTGCGTTGCTGCGCCTGAAGCGCAAGAGCGACCCCAAGCTCGATGATGCGGAGGATGGTGCGCGGGCCATCCTGATCGAGGAAGGCGTCACCTCGTGGATTTTCGGTCAGGCCCAGCAGCTTCGCTACTTCGACAAGGTAAAATCAGGCGGCCTGCCGCTGGACATGCTCAAGCATGTCCGCCAGTTCGTCGCTGGCTACGAATCCGAACGCTGTCCGTTGTGGCTCTGGGAGGAAGCGATCCTCCAGGGCTACGCGGCCTTCCGCTTCCTCCAGAAACACCGGCGCGGTCGCGTTACGATCGACTTCGCCCATCGTCGCCTGCGTATCAAGGAACTGCCGTCATGAGCCCTAAGCATTTCGTTTCCACTCTGGCGGCAACCGAGCTTCCTTCTGTTTTCAATCCCTGGCGTGACCGTTGCGCCGTTCATGACCGGCGCGACGCGGCCGCCAAACGGCGCGACAATCTGGAACGGCTACTGACCGCTGCCTTGGACGCGAAGGTGGAGACAATCTGGATTGCCCGCGACCTCGGCTATCGCGGCGGCCGGCGCACGGGCGTTCCCCTCACGGATGAGATTCATCTCGACAGGGCGGGCGCGTTGATGGGCGGCATCGCACTTCAACGTGCGACGCAAGGCCCGGCGGTCGCTGAGCGGACGGCGGCGATTGTCTGGCGCGTGCTCGAACAAATCGGACAGCCGGTCATGCTCTGGAACGTCTTCCCATTCCATCCGCATGAAGCGGGCGATCCCTTGTCGAACCGTTGTCATACCCGTGGAGAACGTGAAGCGACCTGGCCTTTGCTTCAGGCGCTGATTGCCATGCTCCAGCCCCAGCGCATTGTCGCGATCGGGCGCGATGCTCACCTAGCCCTTGGCGATGTCGGTATCCCGACGACGGCCGTCCGCCATCCGAGCTATGGCGGGCAGCGCGACTTCATCGAAGGCATGTTTGCGATGTACGGAATTGATGGCAGCGCTCTCGAAACGCCGCGCCTACCATTGGAAGCGCCTTATGCTGCGGCGAGGAGCTGCGCGCTCGCCTGATCGCAGCGCGCAAAAAGCTCCTGGAGATCACCGCGATTCCATTTGCCGGTGTCTATCTCGGCATGGGTAGAGACGATCGTCAGCGGTCCAAGTCCAACCCGCCCCTCCTTGGCGATGAACGACTGCAACCTACCCAGGCCGATCAGATTGCCCAGTAGCTTTTCGATGTAGAAATGGTTGCGGTAGAACGCCGTCATGGCGATCCGGCGTTGATCGCCTTTGCCGATCAGCTTGAGGCTTGCGAAGCTCAGACACTGCCCGCCGTAAGGCGAATCGTTCACGTCGCGGGCAGGGTCGAAAATGCTCAGCTCGAACTTGTTGAGGGCGCGCACCTTCGGATTGCGCAGGCGCTTGACGATCCCCCAAATCTGATTGATCGGCGGCCCGTCGAGTTGGGGCAACTGCATCATCCGCTCGAAATAGTAGCCCGACCAGGCTTCCTTCAACCTGACCTTCGGAAGCACATTGTCCCGGAACCGATCGAAGAAGAGCGGCGCGCCATGGCGGTGGTAGAGCGCTGCCGGAAAGATCGTGTTGGCGACCGTCTCAATCGGCTTCTTGCCCCGCCCGGCGAGAAAGGCATCTACCTCCGCGACCACGGGATCGGCGAGCGTCGCGCGCGCCGAGGGATTGGCAACGTCGATGATGACATTATAGGCTTGATGGCCGGTTGTGCCATCAACTGCCCGCACCGCCTCGCGCCACGCGGAAACGCAGTCAGGCTGCGAGGGTACTGGAAGATACATCGACTGCCTCCATCAAATTCGCTGTGGCGAAGAGCCGCGGCGCCAGGAACCTTTCCGTGAGCCATGCATGTCCGTCGAGGCCCCATCCCGTACCCCAGCTATTGCGGACGAGAATTGCGGCTGTGCCGTCGACCTTGCCGTGGCCTACGGCGATCACGGCATGGCGCTGGCTCGCCTCAGGCTGCTCGTCATTGGCCGGATCGACGACACCATCGCCTGTCGGCATGAAGAAGGAGCGCGAGAGCATCGTCAGAATCACGACTGGCCGACCCGTGTCGAGCAAGGCGATGATCGAGGCGAGATTCTTCGTCCCCGGCTGGCCATCGCGCCCATAGCGATCCCCGACCACAGCAGGCGGGTTCCACAGGCCGTGATCTTCGGGGACGGCTTCAAGATAGGGCCAGCCATGTTCTTCAGGTTGTCCGTCGCCGCGCAGCGCATCGAGCATCGCCGACAGCAGCGCGCCTTGTGCCGGCGATCGGCCCGCACGTCGCTGGGCATGATAGAAGGCAAATTCGCAGGATAGCGGCGCCCATCCATCACGCAGCCCGGCATGAGCATCGCTTGCGGCAAAGGCCAAGCAGGTAGGTCGCGCTCCCTGATCGCGCGCAGCACCGAACAAGGGCCGAAGATCGGTCGTGATCTCGATCATGGGAGCTAGGCGGCCTCAAGCAGATGCCGCCGCTCGGCGCGCGAAAGACCTTCGGGTTCGGGGCCGGTCAGGTCGAAGTCGAACGTCAAATGGGCCAACGCCGGCACCGGCTGCCATGGCCGCCGTTCCTCGATCGACATCCGACCCCGTTGTGCCGCTTCAATGGCGGCCGTGACCCGCCGAACGATCGGCCCGCCGATCCCATCAGCATCGACCGCTTCGCGGTCGTCGCGAACGATGGCAAAGCCGCTCGCGATAAGCTGGTCAAAATCCCACAGATACCCGCCACCGCTATGCTCCTTGAGCCGGAGCACGAACAGGTCGTTGCGGCTCCCGTCGATTCTCGTGCCGGCATCGCGTTCGGTTAGGAGCCAGACGTCGCCACGATAATTGGCTGGTCGATAATCCTTGAGCAGATCGACCTTCAGCGCACGCGGCTGCGTCCGCAGCAGATCGGTCATGGTCGATTGCGAGATCAGATTGTAGCGCAGCAGCGTTCGGCACGTCGCTTCGTAGCTGGCCCCCAAGCGCAGCGAGAGTTGATACACGACGTTGGGACGGCGGAAATCATCGACCTGCCAATCCTGGCGCGCGCTGTGTGACAGGATCAGCCATTTTGGCATCATGAAGGCGATAGCAAAGGCGTCCGCCTCGGTTTCCTGAAACAGCCCACCGGGCTCGGGCGAGTTCGGCATCCGCCGCAAGATGCTTTCGTCATCCAGACTGGGTTGATGTTGCATCGAGAAATGGCCCAGCTCGTGAGCGGCCGTGAAGCGCTGAATGCTCATTGGCCGCTCCGTCGTCACCAAGACGCCATGCGCCGGCGCGCTCAGATAGGCACCGAGCAGCCCCTTGAGTGGCCGGAGCAATAACGGCAGATCGACCGCGTGGATCGCGCTGAACACATCGACATTGCCGCCCTGCTGTTCAATCACTTCGCGCGTATTCAACTGCCGATGTAGCCGCCCAGCGGCCATGGCCCCGGCGCGAACCGCGCTCGCGTAGTCGAGCGCCATGGTCAGCTCTGTCCTCCGCCTGACCGCGCGCGCAGATAGTCGGCGAAGCGGCCAAGCTCTTCGCGGTCCTGCGTGGACAGATCGGCAACGCGCCGCGCCAAATGTGCGACATCTGCCGGCAGGCTGGCCGAGGCTTCGTCCTCGCCAGTGAAATAGCCTACCGACTGCCGATACAGCCGCGCGAGCCGAGTCAACTCGATCGCCTCGACGCGGCGCTGCCCGTTTTCAATATCGGTGAGTCCCGTGCGCGGGATCTTGAGATAGGCCGCTACCTCTTCTTGTTTCAGGCCCAGATATTTCCGGGCCTCGCGCAGTCGCTCCCCCAAGCGTCGCCGCTCCTCCTCGTCGTCCTCGTGACGCAATGCGAGATTGGTCATGGTTTCGATCCTTTCTTGCGAATCCATACGCGCTCGATCTTGGGGACAAGATGTTCGAGCGCAGCTTCGATCGAACTGTAGCCACCCGTGCGGACGATGCTCTCGCGCAGTTCGAAGCCGACAACAGGTTCAAGCGCACACAGCGTGTCGACGACCGACAGCGAATCCATCGGAATGGGAGCCTTGATGATCTTCGGATTATCCGGGGGAAGCGGAATGCCGCGAACCTGCGCCTCCGCCTTTGCCACTTCGATCAGCTCAGCCACGAGCGTCGCAATGACGTCGTTCGTGGGGAATGCTACCGTAACCGGCTTGGTAGGTGCAATTGTCGCCATCTACGCCTCGCACGATTTGCCTACATAGGCTATATGTAGTGTCGGATATTCCGACATGCAAGAGAGAAGTAGTGATGTGAAAGTCATGGCGCCTCCCTGCGGGACCGCCGCCCTATCTCCGCTGCGCTTCGACCGAGTCCCTGACGGGTCTCATCCCTTGCGGGTGACGACCGGACTGGCGTGGGGCGCTCGTGCGCCCATGGGTCAATCCGCCATGCGGATCGGGGTTCTTCCCTCTGCGGAAATCGCGCCAGGGCGTTCGCCGGCCCGATCGCGTTGATCGTTGCACTCCCGCTATGGGATGGGCGTCGCTTCCCTTTAGGCCCGCCGCGCCGGGCCGCAACGCGCGTGGCCGCGCTTACCTTCTCTTTGTTCCAGCCCTTCGGGTGCGTCCCGGCTCCGCCGCCGGGCCTGCCGGTCGCTCTTTCGCCGCCCACCCCATTCCGGGGTGCGTGTGGTTTTGAAGGAGAAGTGTGATGAACGCTGTTACCGAAACCGCAGCCGCCGAGCCTGTGTCCGGCATCGAGATTTTCGTGCCGCTTGCCAAGCTCAAGAAGTCCCCGCGTAATGCCCGCAAGGTGCCGCATGGGGAGGCCGCCATCGCGGCGCTGGCCGCTTCCATCCAGCACAAGGGGATGATCCAGAACCTTGTCGTGGAGCCCGAGGTCAAGGCGGACGGGACGCCGACGGGCTGCTATTTCGTGACCGCTGGCGAAGGCCGCAGACAGGCGCAGTTGCTGCGCGCCAAGCGCAAGCAGATCAGGAAGTCGGAGGCCATCCGCTGCTGGTTGGACACGCAGAATGATCCGGCCGAGGTCAGCCTTGACGAGAATGTCACCCGGACGCCGATGCACCCCGCCGACCAGTTCGAGCGGTTCGCGGAGCTTTCCCGCGACAAGGGATGGGGCGCGGAAGAGATCGGCGCGCGGTTCGGGGTGTCCGCCCATGTGGTGAAGCAGCGGCTTCGCTTGGGCGCTGTCAGCCCGAAGCTGTTGCAGGTCTATCGTGAGGACGGCCTTACGCTGGACCAGCTTATGGCCTTCGCCATCACCGAGGACCACGCCCGTCAGGAGCAGGTGTTCGAGAACCTGCACCACAATCGCGAGCCGTGGATCATCCGCCGCGACATGATCGCGAGCAATGTTCCGGCGACCGACCGGCGCGCGGTGTTCGTCGGGGCCGACGCCTATATCGAGGCGGGTGGCAATATCATCCGTGACCTGTTCAGCGAGGATCGGGGCGGTTTCTTCGAGGACGTGGGCTTGCTCGACATGCTCGCCATCGAGAAGCTGCGCGAGGTTGCCGCCGAAGTGCAGGCCGAGGGCTGGAAATGGACCGAAGCGCATATCGACTATCCCCATGCACACGGGATGCGGCGCTTCTATCCGCAGACCGTCGCCCTGTCCGACGAGGACGAGGCGCGACTTGATGCCCTGTCCACCGCGCATGACGAACTGGCAGAGGGCTATTCGTCCTATGACGAGATGCCCGAGGACGTGGCGGCTAAGCTGGAGGCGATTTCCGACGAGATCGACGCCATCTCCGAGAAGCGCCACGCCTACGACGCCAACGTGATCGCGCATGGCGGGGTGTTCGTGGTGCTGACCCATGACGGCGTTCCCCGTCTCGAGCGCGGCTTTGTCCGGCCCGAGGACGAGGCGCTGGCCGACCCGCAGCCCGAGGAGGAGGGCGAAGGCGAAGCCATCGGGCGGGAAGCCGTCGAGGACGAGCAGGCCGAGGACGGCGACGAGGACGTGCAGGGGATCGAGGAAGAGGACGGGGAACCGGGCAAGCCGATTTCCGACAGCCTCACCCGCGACCTGTCCGCCCATCGGACGCTGGCCTTGCGTGTCGCCCTTGGAGAGCGCCCCGGCATGGCCTTGATCGCCCTGACCCACACGCTCACGGCGCAACTGTTCTACAGCTATGCCGAGGCCGGTTGCCTTGAGGTTCGTCCGACCGTGACGCCGCTGGGCAGCCACGCGGACGGGATCGAGGACACACCATTGGCTGCGCGGGCGAACGAGGCGCGCGAGGCTTGGACCGAGCGGATGCCGCGTAACGTGGCCGACCTTTGGAGCTTTGTCGTCGGGATGGACGACGACGAGCGGCTGGCGCTGCTGGCGCATTGCGCGTCCCGCACCGTCAACGCCCTGCGCCTCCCGTGGGATCGCAAGCCCCCCTCGCTGCAAACGGCGGACAGGCTGGCGCGCGCGCTGGCGCTGGATGTGGCGAAGGACTGGACGCCCACCGTGGACAGCTACCTTGGCCGCGTCACCAAGGCGCATATCGTGGAGGCCGTCGCCGAAGGCGTATCGGAGGATGCCGCCCGCCGGATTGCGGACATGAAGAAGCCGGACATGGCGCAAGCCGCCGAGCAGCTTCTGGCTGGGGCCGGCTGGCTTCCCGCCGTGCTGCGGACGCCCGAGCCGGAGGTGGACCAGCCTGCGCCCGTCGAGGCCGGGGATAGCGGGACCGTGGAGCAGCCGTTCGCAGCGGAGGCCCCCGATACCGGAGCGGAGGACGGCGAAGCGTTCTATGCCGTCGCCGCCGAATAACGGCCTGGGCCGGGGCCGCGCGAGCGGGGCCGGGCGCGGCCTCTCGCTCATTTGAGGGTCCGCAATCTTGTGGGGAGCAGATCGCCCCGTTGCTTGAGGATCGGATAGGCCGACGCCTCGATCAGATGGCCGCTGACCCGCTTGAGATCGCGCAGCGCATCGAGATGCAGCGCGCTCGTCTCCACCGTTTCCACATTGCCCGACCGCAGCCGGTCGAAATGCGCGGCGGTCGCTTCATCCTCCAGGCGGCGGAACCCGTCCTTCTCGGCCGCCAACGCCCGCGCGGCCGTCACATCGCCGCTCAGGAACACCGCCGTCGATTGGTGGAGCGTCTCCACGAGTCGATCGACCTGCGAGATCAGATCCGCCGTCCCCTCACGGGAAAAGGCCAGGCCCCGCTTGATCCGGCGATTGGCGACGCCCAGCAGGCCGCGGTCGATCAGGTCGCCGGCCTGTTCGAGATTGATTGAGAAGGTGAGAATGCGGGCCAGCTTCTCATTGTCCGCCTCGTTCAGACGCGCCGTGTCGATCGCCAGCAGGTTTTCCTTGATCGCACGGTTGAGCCGGTCGAGCCGGTCATCCAGCGCTTTCGTCTCCTCGATCCGCCTGCGGTTGGGGTTGGCGAGCGCCTCGCGCAGGCCGGACAGCATTTCCTCCAGCACGTCGGCCATGTGCAACGCCTCGCGTGTCGCGCCGGCGAGCGCCCCCGTGACCGGGGCGCCGACCGCCACCGACTGGAGATAGCGCGGCGTGTCGGGTCCGACCTGTTCGGGCCGCGACGGCAGCAGCCGTTCGAGAAGCCGCGCATAGGGCGTAAGCAGGGGCAAGAAGATCAGCGCCAGCGCCAGATTGAAGCCGGTGTGGAAGTTCGCGATGGCCCGGCCGGGCGCGCTCTCGATGCTCGTGATTATCGGCGCGACCCACGGATAGATCGCCAACACCGCCAGCACGCCGACCACGCGGTTGAGCAGGTTGCCGATCGGCAGCCGCCGGGCGCCGGGATCGCGCGCGCCGCCCTCCAGCACCGGGTTGATCGCCGTGCCGATATTGGCGCCGAGCGCCAATGCGATCCCGGCGGGCACGGTCAGCGCGCCCTTGGTCGCGAGCGACATGGCGAGCAGCACGACCGCCACGCTCGAATGCGACGCCCAGGTCAGGACGATCCCGAGCAGGACGATGAAGACGAAATGGGTCGAGAGCATCGCAACGAAGCTCTGCGTCGCCTCCATCGCCGTGAGCGCGTCGAGCAGGCTCAGGAGTTGGTGGAGGGCGAACAGCATGAGCCCGAGGCCGATGAAGATGCGGCCCGAATCCCGCGTCCCGGCCTGTCCGCGCCGGAACAGGAGATAGCCGATCAGCACCAGGATCGGGGCGATGATCGAGATTTCGAAAGCGAGAAGCTGGACGATCAGCGTCGTGCCGACATTGGCGCCCAGCATCACGGCGAGGCCCGGCGCGAGCGCCACCAGTCCCTCGGACGCGAAGCTGGTGAGCATCAGGCCGGTGGCGGTGCTGCTCTGGAGCAGCGCGGTGACGCCGAGCCCGGCGAGGAAGGCGCTGAACTGATTGCCGAGTCGATGGGCCAGGAAGGATCGCAGCCCCGCGCCGAGCGCGCGCTGCGCGCCGGTCTGGACCATGTGGACGCCCCACAGCAGAAGCGCGACGATGCCGGCAAGATCGAGCAGGGTCAGCGTGATACTCGTCGATCATACTCCTCAATAGGCGCGACACCCGTCGATGCGGGGGCGCTATTGTCACTCGCGAGCGCGCGCCCGCGTCGAACGGCCGGCGACCAGAGCCCGTTCACGACATTCCCGGTTGCGCTGGCTATGGTCGATTTCCGACAGACGAATCGAGACGGGCGCGGAAGCGCCCTGAACGGAGGCTGCTAGTCCGACGAGAGGAAGGAACCATATGGATATACCGGACGACATCTTCACCGAACCCGATGCAGCTTCCGACACCCTTGCCAATCTCGGACCGCTCCGCCGTTTGGCCGGGATATGGGAAGGTCATCGTGGCGTCGATCTCAACCCCAAGGCCGATGGACCCGAACAGCGGGACTATTATGAGCGCATCGAGATTCAGCCGATCGACGCGCAGACCAACGGTCCACAGCTCTTCTACGGCCTGCGCTACCACGTCCACATCAACACCACGGAAGAGCAGATCGCCTTCCACGACCAGGTCGGCTACTGGCTGTGGGAGCCGGCGACCGGCCTCATCCTCCAGACCGTGGCGATCCCGCGCGGCCAGATCGCCATCGCCGCGGGACAGGCGGAGCCGGACGCCACCAAGCTGATCCTGAAGGCCGAGCGCGGCCAGACCGAATACGGGATCTGCTCGACGACCTTCCTTGAGCTGGCCTTCCGCACGGACTCCTATCAGATCGAAGTCGATTTCCACGCCGACGGCTCATGGAGCTATGTGTCCGAGACCAGCCTGCTGGTGCGTGGGCGTGACACGCCGTTCCTGCACCGCGATACGAACACCCTGACGAAGATCGCCGAGCCGGACCTGAACCCCTGGGCGCGGATCATGCGCGACACGCAGAAGCCTTCCCCTGGCGGCGGCGCCTGATCCGCCGCTCCGGTAGCGGGCGTCGGCCCCGCCTGTTGTCCCGCACGTCCGTCCTCGCGTGAGCGACTGAGGCTGGATACTCCTTCCACCGAAGCGCCCGGTGCTGCGGATTCGCCGAGCACGCTCGGCTTTGCATCGCGAAGCAAAAAAGCCGCCCGCCGCCCAACCTCCACTGCGTTCCAGCCGCAAGCGGTGCGGGGTCGATCGCGCCCCGACCAACGCCGAGCCATCGAGGCCGCGATGGGCGTGGCCCGAGCAAGCAGGAGATTACGACATGGCTACGATCGGCACCTTCACCGCCAACAGCAAGGGCGAGTTCAACGGCGTCATCAAGACGCTCACCCTCAGCACCAAGGCGACCCTTCGCCCGGTCGAGAAGGAAGGCGAGAAGTCCCCCGACTTCCGCATCAGCGCCGGCGACATGGACATCGGCGCCGCCTGGAAGAAGACCAGCCGCGAGGGCCGCGACTACATCTCGGTCAAGCTGGACGATCCGAGCTTCCCGGCTCCGATCTACGCCACCCTGGTCGAGACCGAGACCGCCGGCGAATACGCCCTCATCTGGTCGCGCTGAGCGGCCGACGACGCCCCGCTCCACAGAGCGGGGCGTCTTCCCCTATTGAACGCCGTCAACTTAGCGGATTGTGCGCCGCGACGATCCAGGCCGCGCCATCGATCATCACCGACCGCTCGCCGGGACGTCCGGCGAAGGCGGCGCGAACCGCCGCCGAGGCGCGGGCGCGGATGTCGTCCGGCTGATCGGCGAGAGCGCGCGACAGCGGGCCGACCTCGAACGCCATCTCCACCGCGTCGTCGATCGCCGCGTCCCGCGTCGCGCCCTGGCCGAACGGGATCGAGTCGTCAAAGGGCGCGATAGTGATGTCGCTATACCCGGCCGCCGTCAGGATGCGTGCGACGCGATCCCGGTCCCCGAACGAGAACGGACCAGGCGCTTCGGGGTCGGGCGGCGCAGGCGGCGGGATGATGTCACGGATGGCGCTCATCGGCAGGCGCACCCAATCGTTCTCGGCCGCACCGCGCCAGCAGACGAAGGCAAGCCGGCCGCCGGGCCTGAGCGCGCGGCGCATATGGGCGAAGGCCGGTACCGGATCATCGAAGAACATCACCCCGAAGCGCGAGAATAGAATGTCGAACGCGCTTTCGTGCAGCGGCGCGCTGCCGGCGTCGGCCACCTGAAACACGACCGGCGCCTCCTTCGGCATCAGCGCGCAGGCCCGTTCGATCAGCGGCTCGGATATGTCCACGCCCAGCACTTCGCCTTTCGCGCCGACGCGAGCCGCCAAAGCCAGGCTCGACGCGCCCGCGCCGCAGCCGACGTCCAGCACGCGCTCGCCCGCCCTTGGCGCGGCGGTCTCGATTGCAGCGTCGCCGAACACCGCCAGCATGGCGTCGAGCCGCGCCTGGTTGGCGACCCAGCGCTCCCCGCTGGGGCCGTTCCAGTCGGCGACCTGATAGGTGTTCTGCGCTGACATCGCGATTCCTAATTGAGAATTATTCGCAACTAGGCTATCCGAACGGTCGAGGCAAGGGGAGCCGAACCGAGGAGAGCGACGCCATGACCGCCCGGCAGGACCGATCAATGACGACCAGCCTGCCGGCCGTGACGACGCTGCTCGTCGGCGCCGGCCGGCTGGCGTTGAGGCGGGTCTCATGATGCACGCGACCGTCGCACGCGGCGAGGCGATTCCCGCTCCCGACGAGCTGGTGACGGCCGCCGCCCGCTGCTGGCGCGCGGCGCGCGATGCGCGCGCTCCCGTTCAGCAACGCCTTTACATGACGCTGTCGCCCCACGACTGCGGGATGCTCGCGCCGGTGTTCGCCAGCCTGATGGCGCTATGCGAAGCCGCGCTTGGCCGACCGATCGCTGTGGGCGGAGTGATGCTGTCCGACGACGAACATCTGCTGATCGGTCTGCTCGACGGCTCAAAGCCCCGCCGCGCCTGCATCGACTGCGCCGACGGCGTGGCATCCGCACTCGACTGTGCCATCTGCTCGACCCGGATCATGATGGCGCTGACGATGGGCCGTCCCACCGGCTATCCCAACCACCAACTCGATCCGACGCGCATCCGCTTGACGATCCCGAGCTGAAAGGCGGGAACGTCGGGATGGGCAAATACGATGCGCTGGGCGCTTTCCTGAGACGGTGGAAAGTCCGTAACGACGCCGAGGACGTCGAACTCGGCTTCGCGCAGATCGAGAGCATCATCGGCGGCCTGCTGCCGCGTGGCGCGGCCGAGCCTGAATGGTGGTGCGCTAAGGGAGATGCGGATTGCAGCGCGCCGCAACGCCGGGCCTGGCTGGATGCCGGGTTCGAGGCCCTCGCCGAGCCCAAAACGGAGCGGGTCTATTTCCGAAAGCGAACAGCTACGGTCGTTCCCGCTAGCCGGGACCGAATGCTCTAGATCGGCGCCGCTGGCGCGGCGCGGTGCTTGGGGCGCTGCCCCTGGCGCACTTCGGATCAGCTTCCGCCCAGCTTCCTCCACGCTTCGCGTTCCGTGCAGCCGGTTCCCCGCGAAGCCGCCCCTCCGTTTGCACCCCCGGTCTCGCCGACGGGCAGGGTTTCAGCGCGGCGCTCCGCTGCGCGGAAACCCAAGCCCAAGGAAGGAACCGACCATGTATCATCAACTCGCGACCCGGTTCGGCCGCAACGCCCACCAGATCAGCGGCTATGAGGCGCTCGACAACGAGGCGCTGTATCGGCACGTCCCGTCCATCTTCGCCCGCGAGGCGCATGACAGCCGTTCGGAGCGCTATGTCTATGTTCCGACCATCGACATCGTGGAGGGGTTGCGCCGGGAAGGGTGGTTCCCGTTCTTCGCCGTCCAGTCCGTCCCCCGCGACGGCGGCCGCCACGGTCACGCCAAGCACATGCTGCGCCTGCGCCGCGATGACGGCATCGGCAAGCCCGAGGCCGCCGAGGTCATCATCGTCAACAGCCATGACGGGACCAGCGCCTATCAGATGTTCGCCGGGATGCTGCGCTTCGTCTGCACCAACAGCATGATCGCGGGCGAGCGGTTCGAGGAAGTCCGCGTCCCCCACAAGGGCAACATTCAGGACGACATCATCGAAGGCGTCTATACCGTTGCCGAGGATTTCCCGCGCCTGATCGACGCCAGCGAGGGCATGAAAGCGACGCAGCTTTCCGATGACGAGCGGCGGTTGCTCGGCGAGGTGAGCCTGGTCGCCCGCTATGGCGAGGACGAAAGCCCGCTTCGTCCCGAGCAGATCATCGAGCCGCGCCGCCGCGAGGATGTAGGCTCCAGCCTGTGGAGCACGTTCAACGTCATTCAGGAAAACGTCGTTCGTGGCGGATTGCATGGCCGCAAGCGCAATGCCGAGGGCCGCATCCGCCGCAGCCAGACCCGCGCCATCAACGGCATCGACCAGAACGTCACCCTTAATCGCGCGCTCTGGACGCTGGCCGAAGGCATGCAGCGTTTGAAGGCGGGATAACCACGCGCCGCCGCAGGGCCGGTTTCGGCCCTGCGGCTTTAGGCTTCCCGGCAGCTATGGATTTGCGCCGATCCGGCTCGACCCGGATCGGCGACGGCCGCGCGGCCGTTTTCATGAGCGCGTATATTCACATTATCCCAAGACGACTATAATAGTCGTTTTCATGGCGTACAGCGCGTTGCTTGTGGAGGTGGTCATGCATGATCACTTCCCGCCAAGTGCGGGCCGCACGCGCGCTTCTCGGTTGGACACAGGAGATGCTTGCCGACAAGGCCCTTGTTGCTCTGACCGCGCTGAAGCGCGTCGAGTCAGAGAGCGGCCTGCCCGTGCGCGAAGACACGCGGCATCAGGTGGTCAGGGCGCTGGAGGCGGCTGGCGTCGTCTTTCTCGATTCGGATCGCGGCGAAGGCCTGATGGTGGTGCGCGAGGCTCTGGAGAAGACCCGGAAGTAAACGGGCCTTGCTGTTGAGTAGATTATCCCCTCGACATGACTCGGCCATAGCCGCGTCGGGGCGATTATTTCGATCCATTATGGTGTATGTTTGGTGAATCGGCACGCGCAGGGGGCAATGGCTGAAGGCGGAGCGAGGCGATGGCGATAGCCGCTTTCGAGGACCGCGCGCCCGATGCGCCGCACGTCACCGAGTATGACGAACGCCATCATCGGACCTATTGGCGGCTGCTCGATGCCGCCGAGGAAAAAGCCGATTGGCGCGAAGCCGTGCGGATCATCTTCGGGATCGACCCGGCCGCCGAACCCGAACGCGCGCGCCTCGTCCACGACTCCCATCTCGCTCGCGCCCGGTGGATGAGCGAGACCGGCTACCACCATTATCTGCGTCCGCCAGGGTCGTAGAATCGACCTTGGCCGCCCGCCGGCGGTTCGGAAAAGCCAGTCAAAACGCTGACTTGAATCCGCTATGCGCTCGCCCGCTCGGCAGGGCTTCTCGCCAACGGCGAGCCTGAGAACATCTTCCAACGCGCTCCCCAGAGGGCCATGCTTGGGAGGGTTACGATGCCGCCTGAGAAGGATTGGCGCGTGTCCCCGGACGAAGCCGGGGACGACGCGCTGCAATATTCCGACATCGCCATCGGCTACGTCAGCCGGAATGAACAGTATCGCACCGACTACCACCGCGCGCTCGGCCGCGTGAAGCGCGGCGCGATCACCGCAGACGAGGCGACCGCCGGTCTGGTGCGGCGCTGGGGAATCAGCTTCCACGCCGCGCCGGCTTTCGCCTTCGATCCGAAGCTGGCGGTGGCGCGGCCGGACCTGTCCCCGGCCAGCATCGTCCTGGCGCCGGCCTTGCCCGACATCGGCGCTGTCCCGGGCCTCGACATGAAAATGCTGGGCGCCGTTCGCGCGCGGACGAGAATCGGCGACTTCCTCCATCTCATCCTCGCTGACACCGATGGCGACGCGCATCTCTGGGTGTCGGGCTCGCTCGACCGGCCGCTGGCCATGATGCTGCCGATCGGGAGCGATCCCATCACCCGCCTCGCGGCCGCCGAGCGGCTGTCCCGCCGCCTGGGTGGCTTGGCGGCCGGGCCGCCGCCCTTGCGTCCGACGCCCTTCCGGCGGCGTCATCTGCTCACGCTGTTGCAAGTGCTCGACGGCATTCAGGCCGGCGCCACCCGCAAGGAGCTGGCCGCCGCGCTGATCGACGGCGACGTCTGCGCCTACAACGCCGCCGATTGGACCGAAAGCCGCGAGCGCAAGCGCATCAGCCGATGGATCGCCGAGGCCGTGGAGCTGCGCGACGGCGGCTATATCCGCTTGCTGCGCGGCGGTTGAGGGGGACATTCCCGACCCCCTCGACTTTGTCCCTTCTTCGGCTTGGGGTCATTTCGCCACCATCGCCTCCTGTCCGCCGGCCCCGCTTTTCGGAGCCGGCCATCATCAGGAGGATCATCATGGCCGAGCCTGTCGCCGTCACGACGCCACGCTATCTCAAGACGCCCGATGCGGCGATCCATCTCGGCCTGTCGGCGCGGACGCTGGAGAAACATCGCTGCTTCGGCACCGGGCCGGTGTTCCGCCGACTCGGCGGCCGCATCGTCTACGCGATCGACGACCTCGATGCCTGGGCGGCGCTTGGCACCCGCCGCTCGACCTGTGATCCCGGCGCCGGCGTGGTTTACCCCGCCAAGCGCCTGCCCACCGATTGCGTGCGGCGCTGAGCACCCATGCCCGCCGCGTCGTCCCCGTCTGACCGGTCCAGCGTCGAGCGGACGCAGCTTGAGCTGTTCCGTTCCGTCCCCGGCGACCTCGCCGTCCGCGACGCGCAGGACTTGATGGCCTGGCCGTTCTTCAGCCTCGCCAAGACCAGGCGCGCGGCGCCGATCGACTTCCGCATGGGCGCGACCTGGATCTCGGTCGAAGCCGTGCCCGAGCACGGCATGGCGACTATTTGGGACGCCGACGTGCTGATCTGGGCGGCCAGCCAGCTCATCGAGGCGCGCGATGCCGGACGGCCAACCTCGCGCCTGATGGCGACGACGCCGCACGAGATATTGGCGTTCACCCGGCGCGGCTTCGGCAAGGCGAGCTACGAGCGCCTGAAGGCGGCGCTCGACCGTTTGCAATCCACGACGGTCGCCACTTCGATCCGGCAGGAGCATCAGCGCCGGCGCCATCGCTTTTCCTGGATCAACGAATGGCGCGAGCGGGCGGACGGCAATGGTCGCGCGCTCGGCATCGAACTGATCCTGGCGGACTGGTTCTATGCCGGCGTGCTGGATCGCGCGCTCGTCCTGACGATCGACCGCGCCTATTTCGATCTCACCGGCGGCCTGGAGCGCTGGCTTTACCGCATCGTCCGCAAGCATGGCGGCCGCCAGCACGGCGGCTGGAGCTTCGACGTTCCGCACCTCCATCTGAAATCGGGTGTGCTCTCGCCGCTCCGGCGCTTCGCGTTCGAGCTGCGCGGCATCGTCGCCCGTCAACCGCTGCCCGGCTACGTCCTCGCGCTCGAACATGCGCTCGGCCGCGACCGGCTGACCTTCACCCCGATCGCGCAAGATCCGTTCGACGCCGCCGTGCGCCGCGTCGGCCTCAAGCCTGTGGATAACCGGCCATGAGGCTCGGACTATCAGGAACAGGCGGATTCGGACGATCGGGAACGCCGGACACGGACTATCGGGAACGCGCGGTCCTCGCAAACCTGCGGAAACCCTCGCGAAATCGACTCCCTTCTAACGGTGCTAATAGAAAAGAATCCTTCGGATTCTTGCTAACGGCGCGCGCGGCTGTGGACAGCCCGGCGCTGAAGGCCGCGCGCCACACGCGCGCTGCGCACCCTAATCCCGGAGACCGCCAATGAATCCCGACAGGCCCGCCGGCCCACGCGGCGGTGGCGCGCTGAGCGCGCTGGCCCACGACGGCCTCACCCATGTCGAGCTGACCTGGATCGAGAAGAAGCTGGAGCATTGGATACGCTTCGGCCGGGCCGCGCAGGATCGCATCACCACACGCCGCACGCGCGTCGCCAGCTTCCGGCCAGGCGCCGTCTTCGCGTTCGTCCGCTGGGCGTCCAACGATTTCGGCACGATCATATCGCGCATCGACGTGGTGCGCGCGGTTGCGGCGGGCGAGCCCTACACGACGCTGCCGTTCGTCAGGCCGGGCGGCGACATCCTGCTCAAGATCGAGGACTGGCCGAAGGTCGCCCAGGTGCTCGCCGCGATCGACGCGGTGGAGGCGGCCGGCGTCGATCCCTGCGACGCCGCGCCCGATCATTGGCGACACGTCCACAACCGTATCGCCGGCGGTCATCAGCCGCGACCCTACACGATCGAGCGCCATCGCGCCTGGCTCAAGCGCCGGGAGATCGAGGGATGACGCGCCTCGGCTATGTCATCGCAACGGTGCTGGCGGGCGAGTTGTTCGCCGGAATGTTTGTCACGGTGGCGATTTTCGATCCGCGCCCGCGGCTCATCTGGAACGCCAGCGCCAGCGCGCCGATCGGGCTCTACCGGATACAGACCGACAGCGATCCGCCGGCCGGCGTGCTGGTCGCCGTGACGCCGACTCCGCCGCTGGCCCGCTGGCTGGCCGCTCGCCGCTATCTCCCCGAGGGGGTGCCGCTCCTGAAGCATGTCGCGGCGAAAGCCGGACAACGCATATGCCGGAAGGGCGGCGCGGTGAGCGTCGACGCACGGCCCGTCGCCGTCGCCCGCGCGCGGGACGGCCGCGGCCGTGCTCTGCCCGCTTGGCAGGGTTGCCGGACGCTGAAGCCAGGCGAACTGCTGCTGCTCAATCCAACCGTCCCCGACAGCATGGACGGCCGCTATTTCGGCGCGCTGCCGGCCTCGACGCTGCTCGGCCGGGCAACCCCGCTGCTGACCCGCGACACGCCGGACACGCCGCTGCGGTGGCGCGGCCTGCGGCCATGACCCCTGCAACCACCCTGCCAACGAAAGGAGTATCCCATGCAGATCGGCAGCTTCACCCGCACCCGCCACGGCTATGAGGGCCGCATCCATACGCTGACGCTCGACGCGCCGCTCTGCCTCGTGCCGGCCGACCGCCAAGACGGCGAGAACATGCCTGACTGGCGCGTCCATCTCGGCGACAGCGAGGACGGGCCGGAAGTCGGCGCGGGCTGGAATGAGACCGGCGAGCGCGCCGGCGAATATGTCTCGCTGCGCCTCGACGATCCCGCCCTCGTGCAGCCGATCCGCGCCGCCCTGTTCCAGAACGACGGCGACCAATCCTCCTGGTCGCTGCGGTGGAACCGTCCGCAGAAGCGCCGCGAGCAGGACTGAGGCCGTGCGTTCCACCGTCAGCACCGCGGTGATCGCCGTTGTTCCGGTCATCCCTTTGTTCGCGGGAAAGCCGTCTCATCCCTTTGTCCCACTCGGTCGCAGGCCGGCCGGGGCCCGCAGCGAAGGTCCAGGGCGGCCCCCGGCCGGCGCTTCGCGCGCACCCTTGGCCGCAGCGAGCACGCTGGCAGGCTGGCGTCGGAGCGAGGGCGGATTGCCTGCTTGGTTTGCGATCCTGTTGCTGCTGTCGCCCGGCGCTGCGCCGGTCGCCGCGCTGGCGCAGGACGCGCCGGCCGAGCGGGCGAGGGCGAGTCATCCCTATGCCGCACACGTCGCCGACGCCGCGCGTCGTTTCGGCATCCCGGAGGCGTGGATATGGGCGGTCATGCGCGTCGAAAGCAACGGCGATGCCCGCGCGGTCTCGACCGCTAGCGCAAGGGGTCTGATGCAGATCATGCCCGCCACCTGGGCCGGTCTGCGCGCGCGTTACGGGCTCGGGTCCGATCCCTTCAATGTGCGCGACAACATCATGGCGGGCACGGCCTACTTGCGCGAACTGCACGATCGCTATGGCGACGTGACGGCGATGCTGGCGGCCTACAATGCCGGGCCGGGTCGCACCGACGAGCATCTCTCGCATGGCCGTCCGCTGCCCGCCGAGACGCGCGCCTATCTCGCAAAGCTGGCGTCGATCACTGGCGGTTCGCCCGACACCCAGCTTGCCGCCGCACCGCCGCCTGACCCGTTCGCCTGGCGTCGCGCCGCATTGTTCACGGCACGCTCGGGCGCGGTTTCGCAGGTGCAGTCGGACGCTGAACGTGGCGTCGCCGCCGTGTCGCCAGAGCATCCGCCTGCTGATCCTGCGGCTATCGCGGTGGCCGCCGTGTCGCCGCGTCAGGCCGGCCTGTTCGTCTCCCTTTCCGGCCGAGCCGCGCAATGAGCGGCTGCGGCGCCCTCTGGCGAATTGCCTCGCAGACTTTCGCAGCGCCGGAAGGGGTGAAGGTTCTGACTTTGCAGGGGAAGGAACGAGGGCAAGATAAAGGGCGGCAATGTGCGATGCCATTTTGCCCCGGTCGGAGCCTTGATACTCAAGGCTTTTGGCCACTGCTGCGCAATGTGCGCGCGAAACGCGCAATGTGCGGCGAGCGCCGAACACCAGCAAACATCACGGTTTTCCGCACATTGCGGAGCCTCGCGCCATGAGCGGCGACGACGATTTCCGCATTCGGCTAGGTCGCATCCGTTCGCGCGGCGGCCAGCGCGCGCTGCCTATCATCGCCCAGGCGCTCGTCGCCGCCCAGCGCGCCGGCGGCCATGTCTCGCGCCGGGGCCGGATCATCGCGCCCGGCCGCTCGACCTTCGGGCGGGGCCGGGTCGCCAGCCTGCGCGCCACCCATCGGCTCGGCCACCGATCGCGCCAAGTCATCGTCAAAGCCCGCGTCGTCCGGCATGGCGGCCGCGCCTCGCTTGCGGCCCACCTCAACTATTTGCAACGCGATGGCGTCACCCGCGACGGCGAGAAGGGCGTGTTGTTCGGCGCCGAGGCCGAGGGCCTGGACCGCAACGCGTTCGCGGCACGCTGCGAGAACGACCGGCACCATTTCCGCTTCATCGTCTCGCCCGAGGACGCGGAGCAGGTGCGCGACCTCAAGGGCTTCACCCGCGAACTGATGACGCGGATGGAAAAGGATCTCGGCACGCGCCTGAACTGGCGGGCCGTCGAGCACTGGAACACCGACAATCCCCACGTCCACATCATCGTGCGCGGCGTCGGCGAGGACGGGCAGAACCTCGTCATCTCGCGCGACTATATCGGCGAGGGATTGCGAGCGCAGGCGCGCGAGATCGTCACCCGCGAGCTGGGCCTGCGCAGCGACCTCGACATCCGGCAATCGCTGGAGCGTCAGGTCGAGGCGGAACGCTGGACCGAGATCGACCGCGATCTATCACGCACCCTGCAGCGGGATGGCGTAATCAACATGGCGCCCGAGCCGGGCGTTCGGCCGGACGGCGAACACACGCTGCGGATGGGACGGCTGCGCAAGCTGGAAGGTCTCGGCCTCGCCAGCGAGATCGCGCCCGGCCAGTGGACGCTGGCGGGCGATGCGCAGGCCGGCTTGCGCGAGCTGGCCGAGCGCGGCGACATCATCAAGCGGATGCACAAGGCGATGAGCGACCGCGGCATCGACCGGGGCGCCGCCAGCTACGTGCTCGACGCCGATCCCGCCCAGCCCGTCGTCGGCAGGCTGGTCGATCGCGGCCTGCATGACGAGCTGACCGGCGGCGGCTACGCGATCGTGGACGGCATCGACGGGCGCACCCACCACATCCGCTTTTCCGACATCGAGGCGCCCGGCGATTGCAGGCCTGGCGCGATCGTCGAGCTGCGCCATTTCGAGGATCGTAAGGGCCGGCGGCGGGTGGCGCTGGCCGTGCGCTCGGACATGGACTTGTCGGCGCAGGTCCGCGCGCCGGGCGCCACCTGGCTCGACCGCCGCAACCTGTCGGGTGATGGCCGCGATCTTGGCGGCGGGTTCGGGACTGAGGTGCGCGCCGCGATGGAGGCGCGCGCCGAACATCTCGCCGACGAGCAGCTGGCGCGGCGGCAGGGGCAGCGGATCATCTTCGCCCGCAACTTGCTCGACACGCTCAAACGGCGCGAGCTGGACACGACCGCTAAGGACTTGTCGGCCGAGATCGGCCTGCGGCACACACCGTCCAAGGCCGGAGAGTATGTCGCCGGCACCGTGCGCCAGCGCCTGACGCTGGCCTCGGGCCGCTTCGCCATGATCGACAACGGCCTCGGCTTCCAGCTCGTGCCCTGGTCCCCCTCGCTCGACCGCCAGATCGGCAAGCACATCTCGGGCGTCATGCGCGGCGACGGCGGCGTGGACTGGTCGCTCGGGCGCGGCCGGGGGCTCGGCCTGTGAGCCGGCAAAGGAGATAGTTCATGTCCGCGACCAAGATTCTATGGGGCCAGGTCATCACCGTCTTTCTGATCGTGCTCGCCGCGGTCTGGGCGGCGACGCAGTGGACGGCCGCGGCGCTGGCCTATCAGCCGGAACTCGGCCCGCCCTGGTTCAGGCTCGGCGACTTGCCCGTCTATCCGCCGCCGGCCTTCTTTTGGTGGTGGTTTTCGTTCGACGCCTATGCGCCGGAGATATTCCAGACCGGCGCCTTCATCGCCGCCTCTGGCGGGTTCGCCGCGATCGTCGTCGCCATCGCTATGTCGGTATGGCGGGCACGCGAGCTGAAGAACGCCCAGACCTACGGCTCGGCGCGCTGGGCGGCGCGCAAGGAAGTCGGCGCAGCCGGGCTGCTCGGGCCGAACGGCGTCATGCTCGGGCGGCTCGGGCCCGACTATCTGCGGCATGATGGCCCCGAGCATGTGCTGTGCTTCGCGCCGACGCGATCAGGCAAGGGTGTCGGCCTGGTCGTGCCGACGCTGCTCACCTGGCCGGGCTCCGCCATCGTCCATGACATCAAAGGCGAGAACTGGCAGCTCACCGCCGGCTTCCGCGCACAGCACGCGCGCGTCCTGCTGTTCGATCCGACCAACGCCGCGTCGGCCGCCTACAACCCGCTGCTCGAAATCCGAAAGGGCGCCTGGGAAGTGCGCGACGTGCAGAATGTCGCCGATGTGCTGGTCGATCCCGAAGGGAGTTTGGAGAAGCGCAATCATTGGGAAAAAACCTCCCACGCGCTGCTGGTGGGCGCGATCCTCCATATCCTCTATGCGGGCGAGGACAAGACGCTGGCCGGTGTCGCCGCCTTCCTGTCGGACCCGCGCCAGCCCATCGAGTCCACGCTACATGCCATGATGACGACGCCGCACCTGGGCGAAGCCGGTGTGCATCCCGTCGTCGCCAGCGCTGCACGCGAGCTGCTGAACAAATCCGCCAACGAGCGATCCGGCGTGCTGTCCACCGCCATGTCGTTCCTGGGCCTCTACCGCGATCCCGTCGTCGCGCAGGTCACGCGGACCTGCCAGTGGCGCATAAAGGATCTGGTCGAGGACGAGCGGCCGGCGACGCTCTACCTCGTCGTGCCGCCGTCCGACATCTCGCGCACCAAGCCGCTCATCCGCCTCATCCTCAACCAGATCGGACGGCGGTTGACGGAGGATTTGCAGGCGCGGCAATCGCGCCATCGCCTGCTCTTGATGCTCGACGAGTTTCCCGCGCTGGGGCGGCTCGACTTCTTCGAGAGCGCGCTGGCGTTCATGGCCGGCTACGGCATCCAGAGCTTCCTGATCGCGCAGAGCCTCAACCAGATCGAAAAGGCTTATGGGCCGAACAACGCGATCCTCGACAACTGCCATGTGCGGGTGTCGTTCGCCACCAATGACGAGCGCACCGCCAAGCGCATATCGGACGCGCTGGGCACCGCGACCGAGATGCGGGCGATGAAGAATTACGCCGGGCATCGCCTCTCGCCCTGGCTCGGGCATTTGATGGTGTCGCGCTCCGAGACCGCCCGCCAGCTCCTGACCCCCGGCGAAGTGATGCAGCTCCCGCCCGACGACGAGATCGTCATGGTCGCGGGCATCGCGCCGATCCGGGCGAAGAAGGTCCGCTACTATAAGGACCGGCGGTTCACCGAAAGGGTGCTACCGCCGCCGGGCGTGAAGGCCGGCGCTGGCAAGCCACGTCCCGACGACTGGAGCGGCTTGTCCCCGATCGCTGCGCCGCCGGAACCCGAACAGCCGCAGCAGGACCAGCCGCACGAGACCGCCGGCGAGGATGAGGACGCGGCGAATACGGGCCTGCGCCGCCAGCCCGACATGGAACGCCATATCGACGTTGCGCCCCCGCCCAAGCCTGCGCCCGCCAACGAGTTCGAGCTGGACGAAATCGAGGCCGACACCGACACCGACGCGGCGCGGCAGGCGGCGGTGCGTCGCCAGATGCAGGGGCTCGCACAGAGGGCGTCGCTCGATCCCGGCGACGGCATCGAGCTATGAGCACCAAGACGCCGTTCTCGGTCTATCTCGACCCCGAGCTGATGAACGCGCTCGCGGCCTATGCCGACCGGCGCGGCAAATCCCGCTCCCTGGTCGCCGAGGCCGCCATCGCCTCATTCCTGTCGCCTGACGCCGACGAGCAGCGCGAAGCAGCCATCGCCAAGCGGCTCGACCGGCTGGACCGGCGCACGACCCGGCTGGAGCGTGATGTGGGGATCGGTGTCGAGATGATTGCGCTGTTCGTGCGCTTCTGGCTGTCGAACACGCCGCCGCCGCCCGAAGCGGAGCGGGCCGCCATGCGCCGCCAGGGCGGTGATCGCTACGACGCTTTCATGGAGGCGTTGGGCCGTCGACTCGCGAAAGGTCCGAGAGTCCGGCAGGAGATCAGCGAAGACTTGCCGCCTCAAGAAGAATGAGCCGCCTACGCCGCTCCCTGTCTTTCTTCGCCAGACTACGACGTCCGCATTTACTTGTTGAATCCTGGCCTTTGCTGTCTCTCTTGATGTGCCCCTGACGCCGGGCGGCGGTACGCCCGGCCCATTTCAGGGGCCTTCACTTGACCGTCCAACCGATCCGTTCCGAGGCCAGGACACGCGGCGCGCGGATGCTGCGCACGGCGCTGGGACCGTCGATCGCGGGCTGGCTCGACGATCCCGCCGTCATCGAGGTGATGCTGAACCCCGATGGTCGGCTGTGGGTCGATCGGCTTGGCAAAGGGATCAGCGACACCGGCATGACGCTAACCGCCGCGGATGGCGAGCGCATCGTGCGCCTGGTCGCGCATCATGTCGGCGTCGAGGTTCATGCTCGCAGTCCCCGTGTCTCGGCGGAGCTGCCCGAGGGGGGCGAGCGGTTCGAGGGATTGCTGCCGCCTGTTGTCGCGGCCCCGGCCTTCGCGATCCGCAAGCCCGCCGTCGCCGTCTTCACGCTCGGCGACTATGCGGCGGCCGGGATCATGTCGCCGGCTGCGGCCGAGGCGTTGCGGCACGGTGTCGAATCCCGCGCGAACATCCTCGTCGCGGGCGGCACCGGCAGCGGCAAGACCACGCTGGTCAACGCGCTGCTCGCCGAGGTCGCCAAGACCACCGACCGCATCGTCCTGATCGAGGACACGCGCGAGCTACAATGCGCCGCGCCCAACCTGGTCGCCATGCGCACGAAGGATGGCGTCGTCTCGCTGTCAGATCTCGTTCGGTCATCGCTGCGCTTGCGGCCCGACCGCATCCCCATCGGCGAGGTGCGTGGCGCCGAGGCGCTGGACCTCCTCAAAGCGTGGGGCACCGGACATCCGGGCGGCATCGGCACGATCCACGCCGGGACCGCGCTCGGGGCGCTGCGCCGTATGGAGCAGCTCATTCAGGAGGCCGTTGTGACGGTCCCGCGCGCGCTGCTGGGCGAGACCATCGACCTCATCGCCGTGCTGGTCCGCGACGGACACGGCCGCCGGCTCTCCGAGCTGGCCCGCGTCGAAGGGCTCGACCCGGCCACCGGCGACTACCGCCTCACGCCGCTTTCCACCACCCAACCGGGAGACCTGCCATGATCCATGCCTTTCGGCATGGCGCACGCCGCGCCATGCTTGCCGCCACTACGAGCGTCGTCGCGCTAACCTTCGCCGTTCCGGCCCATGCGGGCGGATCGTCGATGCCGTGGGAAGCCCCGCTCCAGTCGATCCTCGAAAGCATCGAGGGCCCGGTCGCCAAGATCATAGCGGTGCTGATTATTATCATCACCGGACTGACGCTCGCCTTCGGCGACACGTCGGGCGGCGCGCGGAAGCTTATTCAGATCGTGTTCGGCCTGTCGATCGCGTTCGCCGCGTCGAGCTTCTTCCTGTCGTTCTTCTCGTTTGGCGGCGGGGCGCTGGTCTGATGGACACAGCCGAGCCGATCGCGGGCTTTTATGCCCCCGTCCACCGGGCGCTGACCGAGCCGATCCTGCTCGGCGGCGCCCCACGCGCGCTCGCCATCGTCAACGGCACGCTGGCGGGCGCGATTGGCCTCGGCCTGCGCCTCTGGATCGCCGGCCTCGTCATCTGGGTGATCGGCCATGCGCTGTCCGTCTGGGCCGTGCGCCGCGATCCGCAATTCGTGGACGTGGCCCGCCGCCACCTCCGTTATCCGAGCTGGATGCAGCCATGATGAGCTTGCGCGAATACCGCAGCAAAGCCGCCCACCTGGCCGACTTCCTGCCTTGGGCAGCGCTGATCGCCGAGGGCGTCGTCCTCAACAAGGACGGCTCGTTCCAGCGCACGGCCCGTTTCCGCGGCCCCGATCTCGACAGCGCCACGCCCGCCGAGTTGGTCGCCACCACGGCGCGGCTCAACAATTCGCTGCGCCGCCTGGGCTCGGGCTGGGCGATCTTCGTCGAGGCGCAGCGCACGCCGGCGCGCGACTACCCGGACTCGGAGTTTCCCGATCCGGTGTCGGCGCTGGTCGATATGGAGCGGCTCGAACAGTTCCGCGAGGAAGGCGCGCATTTCGAGAGCGCCTATTATCTGACGCTGCTGTGGATGCCGCCGGCCGAGGACGCCGCGCGGGCCGAAGCCTGGCTCTACGAGGGCCGCGCGAATACGGGCGTCGATCCGTGGGAGCTGCTCAAGGGCTTCAGCGACCGCAGCGACCGGGTGCTCAACCTGGTCGAAGGCTTCGTGCCCGAGGTCCGCTGGCTCGATGACGCCGAGACCCTGACCTATCTGCACAGCACGATCTCGACCCGGCGGCAGCGCGTGCGCGTGCCGGAAACCCCGATGCACTTGGACGCGCTGCTCGCCGACGAACCGTTAACCGGCGGGCTGGAGCCCCGCCTGGGCGACCATCATCTGCGCACGCTGACCATCATCGGCTTTCCGAGCGTCACCTTTCCCGGCCTGCTCGACGAGCTGAACCGGCTGGCGTTCGAGTATCGCTGGTCCACCCGCGCGATCATGCTCGACAAGACTGACGCGACCAGGCTGCTCACCCGCATCCGTCGCGAGTGGTTCGCCAAGCGCAAGTCCGTCGCAGCGATCCTCAAGGAAGTGATGACCAACGAGGCGAGCACGCTGCTCGACAGCGACGCCTCGAACAAGGCCGCCGACGCCGACACCGCCCTGCAGGAGCTGGGCGCCGACTATGCGGGGATGGCCTATGTCACCGCGACGGTGACGGTGTGGGATCGCGATCCCGCCATCGCGGCCGAGAAGTTGCGGCTGGTCGAGAAGATCATCCAGGGCCGCGACTTCACCGTCATTCCCGAGGGGATGAACGCGATCGAGGCATGGCTGGGAAGCCTACCCGGCCACACCTACGCCAATGTCCGCCAACCCCCGGTCTCCACCGTCAATCTCGCCCACCTGATCCCCCTGTCAGCGGTATGGGCGGGGCCGGAACGGGACGAGCATTTCGGTGCGCCCCCCTTGCTCCACGGCAAGACCGAAGGCTCGACCCCGTTCCGGTTTTCCCTTCATGTCGGCGACGTCGGCCACACGCTGATCGTCGGCCCGACCGGCGCGGGCAAGTCCGTGCTGCTCGCCCTGATGGCGATGCAGTTCCGCCGCTACGAAGGCGCACAGGTCTTCGCCTTCGATTTCGGCGGAAGCATCCGCGCCGCCGCGATCGGCATGGGCGGCGACTGGCAGGACTTGGGCGGGATGCTTGCCGACGAGGCGGGCGATGGCGTGCAGCTCCAGCCGCTCGCCCATATCGACGATCCCGCCGAACGCGCCTGGGCCGCCGAATGGCTGGCGGCGATCTTCGCGTCCGAAGGCGTCGCGGTCGATCCCCAGGCCAAGGAGCATATCTGGTCGGCCCTGGGTTCACTGGCGTCGGCGCCCATGTCGGAGCGCACCCTGACGGGCCTGGCCGTGCTGCTCCAGTCGCAGCAGCTCAAGCAGGCGCTCGCGTCCTATTGCATCGGCGGGCCGTGGGGCCGGTTGCTCGACGCCGAGGCCGAGCGGCTGGGCGCAGCCGATGTGCAAGTGTTCGAGACCGAGGGCCTGGTCGGCGCCGGATCGGCCGCGGCCGTGCTGTCCTATCTGTTCCACCGGGTCGAAGGCCGGCTGGACGGACGCCCCACGCTCATTATCATCGACGAGGGCTGGCTTGTCCTCGACAGCCCGGACTTCGCCGCCCAGCTCCGCGAGTGGCTGAAGACGCTGCGCAAGAAGAACGCCAGCGTCGTGTTCGCGACACAGAGCCTCGCCGACATCGAGACCAGCAGTATCGCGCCGGCCATCATCGAGAGCTGCCCGACGCGCATCTTCCTGCCCAACGAGCGCGCGGCCGAGCCGCAGATCGCGGCGATCTACGAGCGGTTCGGACTCAACGACCGCCAGATCGAAATCCTCAGCCGGGCGACGCCCAAGCGCGATTATTACTGCCAGTCGCGGCGCGGCAACCGGCTGTTCGAGCTGGGGCTGGGCGAGGTCGCGCTGGCCTTCACCGCCGCCTCGGCCAAGGCCGACCAGCTCGCCATCGCCGAGATCATCGAAACCTACGGGACATCCGCCTTCGCCGCTGAATGGCTGCGGCATCGCGGCTGCGCCTGGGCCGTCGAGCTGCTGCCCGAACCTGTGTCCGACCGCCAGCCCGAACTCCCTCTCACGCCTGACATGGAGATTTCCTCATGAAACTGCCGCCCGCCCGCCGCGCCCTCGTGGCCAGCGTCTTCGCCGCCTTGGCCATCGCGCCGACCATCGCACCCGTGCCCGCGCACGCGCAGTTCGGGGGCATCGTCTATGACCCCACCAACTATGCGCAGAACGTGCTGACGGCCGCCCGGTCGCTCCAGCAGATCAACAACCAGATCCAGCAAATCCAGAACCAGGCGACCAGCCTCATCAACCAGGCGCGCAACCTGGCCTCGCTGCCGTTCAGCTCGCTCCAGCAGTTGCAGCAGCAGGTGCAGCGCACCCAGCAGCTTCTCGGCGAAGCGCAGCGCATCGCCTACGATGTGCAGAACGTCCAGGAGGCGTTCACCGATCGCTATAAGGGCGCGGCGCTGACCGGCGATCACGCGCGGATGGTCTCCAACGCCAATGCGCGCTGGGAGGATAGCGTCGGGGCGTTCGAGGACGCGCTGCGCGTCCAGGCCGGCGTGGTCGGCAATATCGAGGGCGCGCGCACGACGATGGATGGGCTGGTCTCGGCCAGCCAGTCGGCGACCGGCGCGCTTCAGGCGACCCAGGCTGGCAACCAGCTTCTCGCCCTGCAATCGCAGCAGCTCGCCGACCTCACCGCCGCGGTCGCGGCGCAGGGCCGGGCGCAGGCGCTGCAATCCGCCCGTCAGGCCGCAGAAGAGGCCGAGGGGCGCGAGCGGTTCCGCCGCTTTATGGGCAATTGAGGCTCGTCCATGTCGCGCACGGCGAAGATCGCGGGCATTGCGGCGCTGGCCGGCATGATGATGGCGGTGGCGATCGTCGCCGTCACCCGGCCCGATGAGCCGGCGCCCGCGCCGGCTCTCGCCTTGCCGGCGGAAGAAAGCCAGCACCGGCTTGCCCGCGAGTTGGACCGCTGCGCCACGCTCACGATGCCGGACAGCGGCTGCGAGGCGGCGTGGGCCGCAAACCGCCGCCGCTTCTTCCGCCAGGACGACGTTGCCCCGGCCGTAGAGCACGACGGCGGCGCGTCGCCGTCCGAAGAAGGCTTCGTGCCATGAACGACACCGGCGTCATCGACACCTTCCTGGGCGTTTTCCAAAGCTACATCGACAGCGGTTTCGGGCTGCTCGGCGGCGAGGTCGCGTTCCTCTCGACCACGCTGATCGCTATCGACGTAACGCTGGCCGGCCTGTTCTGGGCCTGGGGCGCGGACGAGGACGTGCTTCAGCGCCTCGTCAAGAAGACGCTCTATATCGGCACCTTCGCCTTCATCATCGGCAACTTCTCGACCCTGGCCACCATCGTTTTCGAGAGCTTCGCGGGCCTCGGCCTCCAAGCCAGCGGCGGCGCGATGTCGATCGCCGATTTCATGAAGCCCGGCATGATCGCCGCGAAGGGGCTTGAAGCCGGCAAGCCGCTGATGGACGCGGCGGGCCAATTTTCCAACCTGTGGGCCGTGTTCTCGAACCTGGCGCTGATCCTCGTGCTGCTGCTCGCCTGGGTGATCGTGGTGCTCGCCTTCTTCATCATCGCGGTGCAGGTCTTCATCACGTTGATCGAGTTCAAGCTGGTGACGCTGGCCGGCTTCGTCCTGTTGCCCTTCGCCTTCTTCAACAAGACCGCCTTCATGGCCGAGCGCGTGCTGGGCCATGTCGTCTCGACCGGCATCAAGGTGCTCGTCCTCGCCGTCATCACCGGCATCGGCACCACGCTGTTCGGCCAGTTCACCGGCGCGAACCTCGGTGTCGCGCCCGACATCAATCAGGTCATGGCCATCGCGCTCGCCGCGTTATCGCTGCTGGGCCTCGCCATCTTCGGCCCCGGCATCGCCAACGGCATCGTCTCGGGCGGCCCGCAGCTCGGCGCGGGCGCGGCAGCCGGCACCGCGCTCGCGGCGGCGGGCGCCGTGGTCGGCGGCGCAGCCGCAGCACGGCTCGGCGTGGGAGCGGTTGGTTCCGCCGCCGGCGCGGCCGCCCGGATGACCGGCGCCACCGCGCGGGGTGGCGCTCAGATGGCAGGCGGCGCGACCAGCGCCTACAGCCTCGGCTCCCTGGGCAAGAGCGGCGCGGGCGCAGTCGCGGGCGGTATGTCCGCGGTCGGCCAGGCGGCGGCGGGAAGCGCGGCGAACGCAGTCCTCTCCCCCTTGCGCAAGGCGGCCGGCGGGCCCGCGCCCGCCGCCGCGACCGCCGGAGCGGCGACCACTTCCTCTGCCGCCGGCGCCTCGGGTGCGCCCGCTTGGGCGGCGGCGATGAAACACCGCCAGTCGATGACCCACGGCGCGACCGTCCTCGCCCACACCATGAAGGCGGGCGACAGCCACGGTGGCGGCGGTGGTCCCGACATCAAAGAGAAGGACTGACCCATGTTCCGACGCCCCACCATCCGCTACGGCCAGACCGCCGAACCCGTCACGCCCTACCAGCGCGCCGCGCAGGTCTGGGATGACCGCATCGGCTCGGCGCGCGTGCAGGCGAAGAACTGGCGGCTCGCCTTCTTCGGTGCGCTGGCGCTTTCGGGCGGCCTCACCGGCGGCATCATCTGGCAGTCGGCCCGCGGGCATATCGTGCCTTGGGTGGTGCAGGTCGATCGGCTGGGCGAGGCGCAAGCGGTCGCGCCGGCCGACGCCGGCTACCGCCCGACCGACCCGCAGATCGCGTTCCATCTCGCCCGCTTCATCGAGCAGGTCCGCGCAATCCCCGCCGATCCGGTGATCGTCCGCCAGAACTGGCTACGCGCCTACGACTTCACGACTGATCGCGGGGCGATGGCGCTCAACGACTATGCGCGCAGCAACGACCCTTTCACGCAGGTCGGCAAGGTGCAGGTCGCGGTGGATGTATCCAGCGTCATCCGGGCCTCGCCCGACAGCTTCCGCGTCGCCTGGACCGAGCGCCGTTATCAGGACGGCAGCCTCGCGGCCACCGAACGCTGGTCCGCGATCCTCACCATCGTCGTGCAGCCGCCGCGCACGCCCGACGCGCTGCGCAAGAATCCGCTCGGCGTCTTCGTCAACGCCCTCAACTGGTCAAAGGAGCTGTCGCAATGACGCACACGCCTTTCCGTCGCTCCGCCTCGGCGGTCCTGCTCGTCTCCGCCACCGCGCTCGCCGGCTGCGCCACTACGTCGGCGAAGTCGCCCGCCATCACCTATGACGATCCGCCGGTGGAGATCGCGGCGACGCCCGCTGCAGAGCCCTCGCGTGTAGTCGAGGTCGTGACGATCCCCGAGCCGCTGCCGCTTCCCGGCCAGTTGAAGCCGGTGGTGCAAAGCGCATCACCGCCGGAGCCGGCCGATCCGCGCAGCCGCGTCGGCGCGGCGAACGCCGCCGCCCGCGTGCAGCCGGTGCGCGACGGCTTCCTCAACGCCATCCAGCAATATCCCTGGACCGACGGCGCGCTCTATCAGGTCTATGCCGCGCCCGGCCAGGTGACGGACATCGCGTTGCAGGAGGGCGAACAGCTTGTGGGCGCCGGGCCGGTCGCGGCCGGTGACACCGTGCGCTGGATCATCGGCGACACGGTGAGCGGCAGCGGCGCCACGGCCCGCGTGCATATCCTCGTGAAGCCAACGCGGTCCGACCTCGCCACCAACCTCGTCATCAACACCGACCGTCGCACCTATCATCTGGAGCTGCGCGCCACGGCCGCGACCTACATGGCGTCGGTCTCGTGGACCTATCCGCACGACGCCCTGATCGCCTTGCAGGTGCGCAACGCCGCCGCCGCATCCGCCGCGCCGGCGGCGACCGGCGTGAACGTGGCGGCGCTCAATTTCCGCTACCGGATCGAAGGCGACCGCGCGCCGTGGAAGCCTGTCCGCGCCTTCGACGATTCCGTCCAGGTGTTCATCGAGTTTCCCGCCGGGATCTCGCAGGGCGAGATGCCGCCGCTGTTCGTGACCGGCGCGGCCGGCGACGCCGAGTTGGTCAACTACCGCGTCCAGGGCCGCTATATGGTGGTGGATCGGCTGTTCGCCGCCGCCGAGCTGCGCCTGGGCGACAAGCGCAGCGAGCAGCGTGTCCGCATCGTGCGCGACCATGCACGGGGGCGGCGGCCGTGAGCGATCCCGTCGAACCGGCCGCGCCGCAAGCGGCACGATCCGATCCCCAAGCCTTCCAGCTTCGGGGCGACCCGCCCCGCGTCATGCGCCTGTCGCGCAAGGCGCTGGCCGTCATCGGCGTCGCCGCCGGCCTCGGCATAGGCGGCTCGCTGATCTATGCGCTCAAGCCTGCGGGCCAGGAGGAAGCGAAGGAACTCTACAGCACCGAGAGCCGCGCCACGGCCGAGACGATTACGTCGGGGCCGAAGGATTACGGCCAGGCGCCGCGGCTCGGTCCTCCGCTTCCCGGCGACCTCGGCCGCCCGATCGTTTCGGCCCAACAGCGGGGGGAGAATGTGCCGGTCCCGCCGGTCGGCGCTCAGGTCGACGGCCGCGCTCAGGCCGAGGAGGCCGCCCGCCAGCGCGCCCAGCAGGAGCGCGACGCCGCGCGCATGAGCGGCGTGTTCCTTGGCGGCGGGACCGCAGGGGCGGGCGCGGCCATGCCGCAGATCGCGGTTGTGCCGGAAGCGCCTGCCGCCACGCCACCCGCCGAGACGGCGCAGGGCGACCAGGCCGCCAAGCGCGCCTTCATGGCCCAGGCGTCCAGCCAGCGCACGGTGAGCGTCGAGCGGCTTACGGCTCCGGCATCGCCCAACATCGTGCAGGCCGGCAGCATCATCTCGGCCGCGCTCATCACCGGCATCCGTTCCGACCTGCCCGGCCAGATCACCGCCCAGGTGACGGCTAATGTCTATGACAGCCCCACGGGCCGCATCCTCCTCATCCCGCAGGGCGCGCGCCTGATCGGCGAATATGACAGCGAGATCGCCGCCGGGCAGACCCGCGTGCTGCTGGCCTGGGATCGGCTGATATTGCCGGACGGCCGCTCGATCGTTCTCGAGCGCCAGCCCGGCGCCGACGCGGCCGGGTTCGCCGGCTTGCAGGATCGCGTGAACCAGCATTGGGGCAATCTGCTCAAGGCTGCCGCCATCTCGACACTCCTCGGCGTTGGCACAGAGCTGGGCGCGGACGAGGACGACGACCTCACCCGCGCGCTGCGCCGCGGCTCGCAGGACACCATCAACCAGACCGGCCAGCAGATCGTGCGGCGGCAATTGAACGTGCAGCCGACGCTCACCATTCGGCCGGGCCATCCGTTGCGGGTCGTTCTGACCCGCGACCTGGTGCTCGAACCTGTTGGAGCGACACGATGACGAAGTTGAAGCTGGGGCCGCTGGCCGACGACAGGCCGGTGAAGCTCACCGTGGAGCTGCCGGCGCCGATCCACCGCGATCTTGTCGCCTATGCCGCCGCGCTCGCGGGCGAGACCGGGGGACCGCCGGTTCCGCCTGAAAAGCTGGTCGCGCCGATGCTGGCCCGGTTCATGGAAACCGACCGGGCCTTTCGCCGGCATCGCGCGCAGGGGAATTGATGGGCCGCGCGGTCCTCAGTTGCCCATGAACTTCTTGAAGCGCGCTCGGCCTTCCGCCTCGGTAACAGCGGCCTGGGCATTCGCGCATTCCTCGCCGCGCGCCGAATCATCCGCGCATTGCGCCACGACTTGCCGCGCCTCATCCAGATGCGCCGCGAAATACTGTGTTCCGCGCGCCTCGGCCGAAGGTGCGGTCGGGACGGTGCCGACCGCCGTCTGACTGACGGGGCTGATGACCGGGCGCAGCACGAACCCCGCGCCGAACCCGATGATGAGCGTGACCAGCACGATGATGAGTGTCTTGCCTTGCGTCATGACGGCTCCTTTCCTGGTTGCTGATGCGAGGACGGCCGCGCAGGGATCGGCGGCAACGAATAGCGCGTGGCCACGAAATCGAGGAACCGGCGCAGCACTGCGTTCTCATTGTCCTCGCGCCAATAGCCGGAAAAGCCGATCCGCATGTGCCCGTTGGTTTCGTGGATCTCGCGGAAGACCACTCCCGGCACCTGAATGCCGAGCGCTGATTCCGCAACGATCGAAATGTGTCCGCCAAGCGCGATGGCGCTCAGCACCGTGTCACGGCCGATGTCGTCCATGTCGATCTCCGGCGTGTAGCCGGGCATCCCGAGCTTGCCCAAGAGCATGTTGCGCGTCTCCGGGCCGGGATCTCGCTCAGTCAACAGGAAGCGTGCGCCGGTCAGGTCGCTCCAGTGGATACGGTCGCGTGCGGCAAGCGAGTGGCCTTCCGGTATCGCCACCAATATGCGTTCACTCCAGAAGGAGCGGCTCATCAGCCCCGGATAAGGTGTGTCGCCAATCATGATCGCGATATCGAGCAGACCGTTTTCGATTCCTGCAAGGAGCAAGTCGCGGTCGCGCTCGAATCCGCGCACTTTCACATCGGGATAGCGTTCGCCGAACTCGCTCAAGGTGGCGCGCAGATTTCCGGCCGAGAAGGACGTGTAGAACCCCACGGCCAGCTTGCCGATTTCGCCGTTCTTTGTAGCACTGACCCAAGCGTTCAGCTCCTCAAACTCCCTCACGATACGCTGGGCCGTCCGCAGATAAGTCTTGCCGTTCGGCGTCAAGGTCGCGCCGCGCGTTCTGCGGTCGAACAGCATCATACCAAGGCGCTTCTCGACTTCGAGGACGTGCCGGCTGAGGGTGGCCTGCTTAATATTCATACTGCGCGCCGCGCGACTGAAGCTGCCCGCCTCGGCCGCCGCAATCAAGTAGCGAAGCTGGCGCAATTCAATCACCGGCTCGCTCACATGATACGAAGGGGGCCGAGATATATCGGAAATACATTGATGATGATTGATCACGCCGGTTTGGGCGTGATTTGGCTCAGCGTAGAACAGCTATTGGTGATTAACGAAGTTATCCACCAGTGCGTTGAACTCGTCGGGACGTTCCCATTGTGCCCAGTGGCCGCATTTGGAGAAGATGTGCATGTCGGCATTGGGGA
>MEGD01000019.1 GCA_001725355.1 Novosphingobium sp. SCN 66-18 | reverse complement strand
GCACTTTTCTTTCATTCACCCCAAAAACCCCCAAAATCCCGGCCCAAACACCCATATCCCCTCACTCCAAACATCCACCCCAAACCACCAAACCCAACCTCCATCCCTCCCCCTCCACCACTCATCCCACCCCACACAAAACCAATATAATCACTCAATATCAACAGCTTAGAACAAAACGCCACACCCCCGAATCACGCACAAACCGCAGACTCGCCCGGATGATTCGCATTGCGCTCCCGAAGGACTTCGGTCCGCTCCGGACGGGGTGTAAGGCTTTCCTTAAGCGCGCCGCAGTATGGCGACGGCATGAGCAACGTCCCCCCTCAGGCATCGACGGCGCCGCGTGTCGCGGTCATCGTTCCTGCCTATGGGGTGGCGCATCTCGTCCACGAAGCGCTTGCATCGTTGCAACGGCAGACCATGGCCGACTGGGAATGCGTCGTCATCGACGATGGGGCGCCCGACGATGTCGCCGGCGCCGTCGCGCCTTTCCTGGCGGATTCGCGTATCCGCTTCGTGCATACCAACAACCACGGCGTTTCGGCCGCGCGCAACCATGCCGTGCGCCAGACACGCGCGCCGCTGATCGCGCTGCTTGATGGCGACGACCTGTTCCGGCCGACCTATCTCCAGACGATGGTCACTACGCTGGAAGGCGACGAAAGCATCCGGCTCGCCACGTGCGATGCGCGCATTTTCGGCGCCGTCCCGCGCGAGCGGACGTGCGTCAACGGCCGGAAGCAAGGCGCCGGAGACGGCACGCACGGATCGCTGGCCGATGTGCTCGACCGGTCGTTCAACGTCTATATCGGCACGACCTTCCGCCGGGCCGACTTCGAACGGATCGGCGGCTTTGACGAAACCATGGCGCAGTCCGAAGACTTCGACCTCTGGGTCCGACTCATGATGCTCGGCGGTCGGGCCTATTACGCGAACGCCGTGCTTGGCGATTACAGGGTTCGGCCGGGATCGGCATCGTCCAACGGTGGCCGCATGCTGCTCGGCAACATCAAGGTCTATGAAAAGGCGCGGCGCACGCTGCCGGAAGGCGCCCCCGAAGCTTCGCTGATCGATCGCCTGCTCGCCGAAAACCGCGCCGCGCTCGCGTTCGAACACGCCATCGACCGCATCGTCGACGGGGACACCCGGCGCGGGCTGGCGGAGCTGCGCGCTGCCAGCAGCCAGGTTGGCGGCATGGTCTGGCGCACCTCCTTCGCGATCTGGCATGTGCTGCCCGCGCTGGCCCGCCCGATGCTGCAATGGCGGCGAAAGGCACACCGGCGCGGCGGGGCCGGCGAAAGCACCTTGCCCGGCATTTTCGGCATGGGAGGGTGAACGTGCAGCCTTCCCCCCCGGCACTGACTGTCGCCACCAGCGTCCATAACGGCGAACGCTTCCTCGCCGCGGCGATTGCCTCCGTCCTTGCGCAGAACTTTGGCGACTTCGAATTCCTGCTGCTGGACGACCGGTCCACCGATGGAACGGCGCAGATCGTTGCGCGGCACGCGCAGATGGATCGACGCATCCGCGTGATCCGTTCGGTCAGCAAGGGGCGCGTCGCGGCGCTGAACAGCCTGTTCGATGCCGCGCGGGCGCGCTGGGTCGCCATCGTCGATGGCGACGACATCCAGCATCCCGATCGTTTCGCCCGGCAGATGGCGGAAATCGCGCGGCGGCCCGATGGCGAGCGCCTTGTCGTGCTGGGTGCGGAAGTCCGCATGGTCGGCATCGATGGCCAGCCGATAGCGCGCCCCGCGTTCCAGCGGCCGCTCGACGACGCGGGAATCCGGGCCAATCTGGAAATCGGGGCTCAGCTTTCGCACAACGCCTGCGTGGTATCGCGCGACGCGGTTCGCGCCGTGGGCGGCTACCGCCCGGCCTACCGCCACGCCGAGGATTACGACCTCTGGTTGCGTCTGTCCGAAGCCGGATCGATGGCCAACCTGCCCGATCGCCTTGTCGACTACCGCATCTATCCGGATCAGGTCAGCAGCCGCCACGTGGTCGAGCAGATGCGCAATACCGCGATCGCCTGGCTTGCGCACCGTTCCCGCTCCGCCGGCCTGCCCGATCCCACCGACCACATCGCGACGATGCCACCGCTGGAAGAACTCGATGCGTGGTTCGGCGAAGGCGCGGCGCGATACGTCCGCCGCCGCATCCTCGACCGCGTGATCTACTCGCCCGAGGCCCTGTCGGGCGACGGGTGGACCGCGCTGCGCGATCATGTGCGCCGCGATGGCGCGCGCGGCTCCCGCCTGTGGCGCGCGGCCGCGCGGCTTGCGCGTGCCGGACATCCGCTCAAGGCATCGACCATCGCCGCCGGCCTGATCGGCGTGCCCGGCCTGGGCAGCGGCGCATGAGCAAGGCCGCCGACACTCCCCCGCAAATGCCCCCGCCTCAGATGTCCGTGCGCACCGCCGCCGCCTGGGCGCTGGTATCGCAATACACCTCCTTCGCGATCCAGTTCATGACCAGCGTGGTCCTGGCGCGCTGGTTCATCACGCCGGCGGAACTCGGGCTGTTCTCGATCGCCTTCGCGGCGGTCACGATCGTCGCCTTCCTGCAGGATTTCGGCGTGACCCGCTACGTCAACGGCGAGCGCGACCTGACGCCCGAAAAGCTGCACATGGCGTTCACCGTCTCGGTGGCCTTCGCCTGGGGCATCGCGATCCTGACGATCCTTTCGGCCAAGCCGATCGCCCTGTTCTACGGCGATCCGCGCCTGCTGCCGATCACGCTGGTCATCGCCTGTTCCTATCTGGCGGTTCCGCTCGCCATCGTGCCGCAGGCGACCTGCCAGCGGCGCATGGACTACAAGTCCAACACGATGATCGAGGTCGGCTCCTCCATCGCCAACGCCGCCACGGCAGTCACCCTGGCGGTGCTGGGCTATGGCGCGCTCGCGCTGGCCTGGGGCGCGTTCGCGCAGCAGGCGGCGCGGCTGGTGGTCAGCCAGTGGCGCGCGGGGCTGATGCTGCCCTGGCCGTTGCGCCTGAAGGGCGCCGCGCCGGTGCTCAAGCTGGGCGGCACCAATTCCGTGCTGGCGACGTGCTATTCGATCACCGGCCGCGCGCCCGAACTGGTCATCGGCCGGCTGATCGACAACACCGCCGTCGGCCTGTTCACCCGCGCTTCGGGGCTGGCGCTGCAACTGCGCCTGCTGGTGGCCGGTGCGGTGACCGGCGTGTTCTACCCGGCCTTCCGCCAGGTGCGCGACAGCGGCCAGCCGCTCGGCCCGCCCTATCTGCGCGTCGTCGCCGCCTATACCGGCGTCACCTGGCCCGCGATGGCGGGCATCGCCGTGCTGTCGGAGCCGCTGGTCAACCTGCTCTACGGCCCCAGATGGCTGGCGGCCGCGCCCTTGCTGGGCTGGGTCGCGCTGTCGCAGCTCTGCTACGTCTCGCTGCCGCTGAACGGCGATCTTCCCTTGCTGCTCGATCGCATGAAGGGCCTGATCCACCGCAACATCGTGGAAACGGTGATGTCGGTCCTGCTGATCGCGCTCACCGCGCCGTTCGGCCTGATCTGGGTTGCCATCTCGCGCTTCGCGCACGGGCTGTTCTGGGTGGTGATCTACGCGCCGTTCATGCGCGGGATGCTCGATTTCCGCTGGCGCGATCTTTTCCTGATCTACGCGCGCAGCCTGCTGGCCACACTGGCGGCGGTCGGCCCGCTGCTCGCCAGCTATGTCTTCTGGCACGGCCCGGCCGAAACCGGCTTCGGGCAAGCGGCCAGCATGGTGAGCGCCGGCATTGCGCTGTGGTTGGCGACGCTGTGGGCGATCGGCCATCCCCTGTTCGCGGAAGTGACGGCGATGCTGGGCGAGATTCAGGCGGCGCTGCCGCTTCGACGGAAGACGCCCCTCCCCCGATAAACACCATGGCTCCCGCGCCCGAACAGGCGTATGCTCCCCGCCGGAGAGAGAAGCCATGGCACTATATCCGCTATTCGCGGCGGGCGCGTTGCTGCCCCTGTTGACCGCCTACCCCATCGCCGCGGCGCAGGACGGCACGGCGCAGGCCGGTTCGGTCGACATCGTGACGATCACCCCCGATCTGCAAGCCCGCATGACCGTGCCGGTGCATATCGGCGTCGATAACGCGCAAACCGGCAGCAAACAGTCCGGTCCCTACCGCTTCATGATCGATACCGGTGCGGAACGCACGATCCTTTCGCGCGATCTCGCCCGGCAGCTTGGCCTGGCCAGCGCCGGGCAGGCGCTGCTGGTGGGCGTGGCGGGCACGCAGGAAGTCGATCTGGTGGAAGTGGAGGAAATCAACCTCGGCCGCCGCAGCTTCTATGGTCTCACCGCCCCGCTGCTCGATGGCCGCTGGATCGGCGCGGACGGGATCATCGGGCTGGACAGCCTGCAGGACCAGCGCGTCCTGCTCGATTTCGACAAGAAGGTCATGGCGATCGGCGATGCCCGGCAGCTGGGCGGCAACAGCGGCTTCGAAATCACGGTGCAGGCGCGGCGCCGGTCGGGCCAGCTGATCATGACCAACGCCATGGTCGATGGCGTCCGTACCGACATCATCATCGATACCGGCTCGGATACCTCGATTGGCAATCCCCCGCTACAAAAGGCATTGGCGCGCCGTCATGCGCAGGAACAGACCTCGCTCATATCGGTGACCGGGCAGACGATAGCCGCGGACGTGGGGCTGGCGCGCACGCTGGTGCTGGGCGGGTTGACGATGTCGAACACTCCGCTGGTGTTCGCCGATGCGCCGCCGTTCAAAACGCTCAAGCTGGACAAGCGGCCGGCGATGCTGCTCGGCATGGACCAGTTGCGCCTGTTCCGCCGCGTGGCGATCGACTTTTCGAGCCGGAGCATCCTGTTCGACATGCCCCGGGGCCTGCCGATGCAGTTCGGGATGAACTGAGCTTCAGGGGCTCCAGCAGCGACACGGGCGCGGATAATCCACCCGATCGGGCAACGGGGCTGGCGGATCGGCGCAAAGCGCCTATGTGAAGTCCCATGCCGCCCGAAACCGCCACCGACCGCAACGCCCGCCACGATGGATGGCACACGCTGCGGCGCTTCCTTCCCTATCTCTGGCCCGCCGACAACAAGGCGCTGCGCTGGCGCATCGTTTTCGCCAGCCTGTTCATCCTGGCCTCCACCGGCACACAGCTTGTCCTGCCCTATCTGCTGAAGTGGGCGGTGGACGCGATGAACGTGTCCGGCCCGCGCCTGATGCGGTTCGCCATGCTGATGGTGCTGGGCTACGCGGCCGGACGCTTCGCCGGCGTCGCCTTCGACAACCTGCGCAACATCGTGTTCGAGCGCGTGGGACAGGACGCCACGCGCGCGCTGGCCGAGAACGTGTTCGCGCGCCTGCACCGCCTGTCGCTGCGCTTCCACCTCGCCCGCCGCACCGGCGAGGTGACCAAGGTGATCGAACGCGGCACCAAGAGCATCGACACGATGCTCTACTTCATGCTGTTCAACATCGCGCCCACGGTGCTGCAGCTCGCGATCGTGGCGGTGATCTTCTACTTCACCTTCGGCTGGGGCCTTGTCGCGGCGACGGCGGCGGCGATCGCCGCCTACATCTGGGTCACGCGCACCATCACCGAATGGCGCACGCATCTGCGCGAGAAGATGAACCGGCTCGATGGGCAGGCGCTGTCCCGCGCGGTCGATTCGCTGCTCAACTACGAGACGGTGAAATACTTCGGCGCGGAGGCGCGCGAGGAAGCCCGCTATGCGCAGGCGACGCGCGCCTATGCCGATGCCGCGGTCAAGAGCGAGAACAGCCTGGGCCTGCTCAACATCGCGCAGGCGATAGTGGTCAACCTGCTGATGGCCGGCGCGATGGCGTGGACGGTCGTGGGCTGGGCCAAGGGCCAGTACACCGCGGGCCAGCTGGTGTTCGTGCAGACCTACCTCACCCAGCTTTTCCGCCCGCTCGACATGCTCGGCATGGTCTATCGCACGATCCGGCAGGGGCTGATCGACATGGCGGAAATGTTCCGCCTGATCGATACGCACGTGGAAGTCGCCGATGCGCCCGGCGCGCCGGCGCTGATCGTGCGCCGGCCCTCGGTGGTCTTCGACAACGTGGTGTTCGGCTACGATCCCGACCGCACGATCCTGCACGGCCTTTCGTTCGACGTGCCGGCCGGCAGCCGCGTCGCCATCGTCGGCCCTTCGGGCGCGGGCAAGTCCACCATAGGCCGGCTGATGTTCCGCTTCTACGATCCGTGGACCGGCCGCATCCTGATCGACGGGCAGGATATCGCCGGCGTCACGCAGGCGTCCTTGCGCGCCGCGATCGGCATCGTCCCGCAGGATTCGGTGCTGTTCAACGATACCATCGGCTACAACGTCGCCTACGGCCGCGAAGGCGCGACCCAGGCGGACGTGGAAGCCGCCGCGCGCGGGGCCGCCATATCCGATTTCATCGCCCGCCTGCCTCAAGGCTTCGATACCGAAGTGGGCGAACGCGGTCTCAAGCTTTCGGGTGGCGAAAAGCAGCGCGTGGCCATCGCCCGCACGCTGGTCAAGAACCCGCCGATCCTGCTGTTCGATGAAGCGACCAGCGCGCTCGACACCCGGACCGAGCAGGACATCCTCGGCACGCTGCGCATGGTCGCGGCCAACCGCACCACGATCTCGATCGCGCACCGCCTGTCGACGATCGCGGATTCGGACCGCATCTTCGTGCTGGATCAGGGTCGTCTGGCGGAAAGCGGAAGCCACCTGGAGCTGCTGCGCCGCGACGGACTCTATGCCGAGATGTGGGCGCGCCAGGCGGCGGAAAGCGAAGAGGTCAGCGAGGCGGCGGAGTAAGAGGCCGGGCTGCTCCGGCCCCGGCGTTCACTTCACCACGTCGGCTTCGTGCCACACGACCGCCTGCGCCGCCTTCATGCAGGAATTCTCGATATCCCACGCCAGCGACGGCGAGCCATAGAGCCGCCAGCCCTGCGCCAGCGCCTCTGACACGCACTCGCAGAAGGCGCGGTCGTCCTTGCCGGTAAGCAGGCGGTAGATCGGGCGGTCTTCGGGGGTCTGGTGCATGGGCTTGGCGTACACCACAACCTTCGTGATGGCGAGGAGGCAAAGCCGCGCGCGACGCCCCTGGATTGCTTCGCTGCGCTCGCAATGACGAGACCGACCTATTCATCGTTGCATGGAATGCGGCGACAAGACATTCATTCTCGATGAAGCGCGACTTCCAGCCAGCGGTCTACATCATGGCCAATGCGCGAAACGGTACGCTTTACGTGGGCGTGACATCCAACCTCGCGCAACGGGCATGGCAGCATCGCGAAGGAACGTCCGACGGCTTCACCAGACGCTATGGCTGCAAGCTGCTAGTCTGGTACGAAGCGCACGCAACGATGGAATATGCCATCGCCCGGGAGAAGCAGATCAAGGGTGGCTCGCGCAAACGCAAGCTCGCGCTGGTCGAAGACGCAAACCCGCAATGGCGGGATCTGTTCACGGATATCTGCGCGTAGACCGCCTCCAAGGTTCGTCATTGCGAGCGCAGCGAAGCAATCCAGAGCCGTTGCGCGCCGCGCTGGATGGCTTCGTCGGCTTTGCCTCCTCGCAATGACGATATCGGCGACTTACAGGATATACTTCGACAGGTCCGCGTTGCCGGCCAGGCTGGCCAGCTTGTCCGCCACATAGGCTTCGTCGATCGTCACCGTCGAACCGACGCGGTCCTCGGCGTCGAAGCTGACTTCCTCGAGCAGCTTTTCCATCACCGTCTGCAGCCGCCGGGCGCCGATATTCTCGACGCTTTCGTTGACCTGCGCGGCGGTGCGGGCGATCGCGCGGACGGCGTCCGGCGTGAAGTCCAGCGTCACCTGCTCGGTTCCGAGCAAGGCGCGGTACTGCTCGACGAGATTGGCGCGCGTTTCCGACAGGATGCGCACGAAATCGTCCTCGCTCAGCGCCTTCAGCTCCACGCGGATCGGCAGGCGGCCCTGCAGTTCGGGCAGCATGTCGCTGGGCTTGGCCACATGGAACGCGCCGCTGGCGATGAACAGCACGTGGTCGGTCTTCATCGGGCCGTACTTGGTGGCGACGGTCGTCCCCTCGATCAGCGGCAGCAGATCGCGCTGCACGCCTTCGCGGCTGACCGAGCCGCCCCGCACTTCGCTGACCGCGATCTTGTCGATCTCGTCGAGGAAGACGATGCCGTTGGTCTCCGCGTTCTGCAGCGCCACGCGGGCCACGTCGTCCTGGTCCATGCGCTTTTCGGACTCCTCGTCCACCAGCTTGTCCCAGGCATCGGCCACGCGCAGCTTGCGGCGCTTCATGCGCTGCCCGCCGAACGCCTTGCCCATCATGTCGGACAGGTTGATCATGCCGATGTTGCCGCCCATGCCCGGCAGTTCCATCGGCATGGAGGGCGCGTCCTCCACCTCGATCTCGACCTCGACATCGTTCATCGAGCCATCCGCCAGACGCTGACGGAAGCTTTCGCGCGTCGCCTCGCTGGCGCCGTCGCCGACGAGCGCCTTGAGCAGGCGATCCATCGCCGCCTTGCTTGCCGCATCGCGCACGGCATCGCGGCGGCGGTCCTTCTCCAGCCGGATCGCCTCTTCCGCCAGATCGCGCGCGATCTGTTCCACGTCGCGACCGACATAGCCGACCTCGGTGAACTTGGTCGCCTCCACCTTCACGAACGGCGCATCGGCCAGCTTCGCCAGGCGGCGGCTGATCTCGGTCTTGCCGCAGCCGGTGGGGCCGATCATCAGGATGTTCTTGGGGCTGACCTCGTCACGCAGATCGGCCGAAAGGTGCTGGCGCCGCCAGCGGTTGCGCAGCGCCACGGCGACCGCGCGCTTGGCGTCCTGCTGCCCGACGATATGTTCGTCCAGCGCGCGCACGATAGCCTTGGGGGTAAGGTTGTCTTTCATTCCGGAACTCCCCCCTCCCGCTTGCGGGAGGGGATGGGGGGGGGTCTTTCGGGGTGTACCCCGGTCCCTCCCGCAAGCGGGAGGGCGGATGACGCTTATATGGCTTCCACCGTCACGCGATCGTTGGTGAACACGCAGATATCGGCCGCCACCTGCATCGCGCGGCGGGCAATCGTCTCGGCGTCGTTCTCGTAGTCGGTGATCGCCCGTGCCGCGCTCAGCGCGTAGTTGCCGCCAGAGCCGATCGCGGCGATGACCGCGTCGTTCTTGGCTTCAGGCTCCAGCACATCGCCATTGCCGGTCAGCACCAGCAGCGTCTCCGCGTCGGCCACGATCATCAGCGCTTCCAGATTGCGCAGGTACTTGTCGGTGCGCCAGTCCTTGGCGAGTTCCACCGCCGCGCGCATCAGCTGGCCGCGATGCTGTTCCAGCTTGCGCTCCAGCCGTTCGAACAGGGTGAAGGCATCGGCAGTCGCGCCGGCGAAACCGGCGATGACGTTGCCGTCGCCGATCCGGCGGACCTTGCGGGCGTTCGGCTTCATCACCGTGTTGCCCATGGAAACCTGGCCGTCGCCGGCAATCACCGTGCGCCCGTTCTTTTTCACCCCGATAATGGTGGTGCCGTGCCACTGGATCAGGCCGTGGCTCGCCCTGCTGTCGTCCATGACCGCGATATGGGGAATGCCCCAGAAGGTTCAAGCCGGCCAGGAACGACCGGAATCAGCTTCCGTTCGGACCGGACCCGCCGGGACGGCCGCTCTGGCCGGTCGCGCCCGGCACGGCGCCAACCGCGCCGATATTGCCGAACAGATCCTCGAAGAAGCTGCGGTCGCGGCCCAGTGTCGGCGTCTTGTCGCGGTCGGGATTGATCCGCACGACCTTTTCCATGCCGCCCCGTTCGACGCTGGCAACATTGCCCGCCGCATCGAAGTTCACCTTCATGATGAACTCGGCATTGGTGCGCGGCCGGGTGAACGGCCTCTGCTTGGTGTCGATCGACACGTAGTACCAGGTCGGCTTGCCGAACTGGCTCTTGAAGGTCGGCTGCCCCAGCGCCTTTTCCACGGAAAGGCGGTTGTCCACGCCGGGCTGCACCGAATCGGTCAGCGCGGGATCGATCAGATAGCCGCGATGGTCGCGAATGCTCGAACATCCGCCGGCCAGCACCGCAAGCGTCACCGCCGCAACGCCCCGCACCATCAGCCGATTATCGCGCATTCCCGAACTCCGCTTCTCGATCCGGGCGCTCGGCCCGGCTATGGCAGGCATCCCGTTTGCCTTCGCGCCCGGGTTCCCTATATCGCGCAAGCCTTAGGGGCCAAACGGCGGAACCGCAATGGACAGCGCGATGCCACGTGGCCACAGGCGATTTAATCGGTCCTGAACGAATCCCGCAAGCCGTGCGGGAAGGACCTTCAGGGGAAGGAAGTTCCAATGTCGTTTCTAGCCCGGCTGTTCGGCCCCGGCCGCGATGACCGCGCCGCCGTGCGGCCGCTGTGGCACGCCGTGGTCGCCGCCTCGCGCGGCAAGGCGTGGTATGCGCAATACGGGATCGCCGACACGCTGCCCGGACGGTTCGACGCGATCACGCTGGTCCTCAGCCTGGTGCTGCTGCGCATGGAACGCGAACCGGCGCTGGTGGAACCTTCGGTGCGGCTGACCGAGCTTTTCGTCGACGACATGGACGGGCAGCTGCGCGAAAGCGGCGTGGGCGACATGGTGGTGGGCAAGCACATGGGGCGGCTGATGAGCACGCTGGGCGGCCGGCTGGGTGCCTATCGCGATGCGTTGGCGACGGCGGACGACAGCGCACTGAGCGAGGCGATCGCCCGCAATGTTACGCTGGTCGATGGCCTGACGGACGAACGTGCGGGGCCGCTGGCGCTCGCCAGCCGGGTCCGCGCGCTCGCCGGCGCGCTGGACGCCGTCCCGGCCGAACGCCTGCTGGCCGGGGAGATCCCCGCATGACTGGCACCGCGGAATTGAGCCGGATGATCGACATCCGCCAGATCACCGGCGCGCCTGTGGTGATCGATGCCGATGCGCACGAGCGCCGCCGCCTGGCCGGCCGCTTCGGCATCAGCGCGGTTGACGCGATGCGTGCGGAAATCCGGCTTTCGGTGGAAGGCGAAACCGTGCTGGCGCGAGGCCGGCTCACCGCGAGCATCGTCCAGCCCTGCGCCATTTCAGGCGAGGATTTCCCGGTAGCGATCGACGAGCCGATCCTGCTCCGTTTCGTGCATCCCGGAGCGGAAGGGGCGTCGGAAGACGAAATCGAGATCACCGCGGACGATTGCGACGAGATCGAATACGAGGGGATGACGTTCGATCTGGGCGAAGCCGTGGCGCAAAGCCTCGGTCTGGCGATCGATCCTTTCGCCGAAGGCCCCGAAGCGGACGCCGCGCGCCAGAAGCACGGCCTTGCCGGAGAGGAAGCCTCCGGCCCCTTTGCCGCCTTGGCCGCGTTGAAGGCCGGAAAATCCGACCGGAACGATTGAGGAAAGCACTGGTGACCGATCCCGCCGCTTCACCGCCAGCGATGGCGCACCCCTCAGCTTCGCGCCCGGCAGCGCCCGGTGGCCATCGCGATCTGACCAAGGGTCCGATCCTGCGCACGCTGCTGCTGTTTTCCGCACCAACGCTGGCCGCCAACATTCTCCAGTCGCTCAACGGATCGGTCAATTCGGTCTGGGTCGGGCGGCTGCTGGGCGAAAGCGCGCTCGCGGCGACGGCCAACGCCAACGTGGTGATGTTCCTGATCTTCGCCGCGGTGTTCGGCTTCGGCATGGCGGCGACGGTGAAGGTCGGCCAGGCGTTCGGCGCGCGGAACATCGACGCGGCGCGGCGCACCTTCGGCACGGCGGTCGGGTTCTGCCTCGGGCTTTCGCTGTTGGTCGCCACGGCGGGCTGGATATTCGCGCCCACGCTGCTGCGCGCGATGGCCACGCCTGGCGAAACCTATCATTTCGCGCTGACCTATCTGCGCGTGATCTTCGTCGCCATGCCGGCCTCGATGATCACGGTCATGCTGGGCATGGGCCTGCGCGGATCGGGCGATGCGCAGACGCCGCTCAAGTTCATGATCCTTTCGGTCGTGCTCGACATCGCGCTGAATCCCCTGCTGATCGCCGGCATCGGCCCCTTTCCCCGCCTGGGCATCGCCGGCGCGGCCACGGCCACGGCCACGGCGTCCTACGTCTCGATGCTGGCCATGGTGACGTGGGTCTATGCGCGCGACCTGCCGCTGCGGCTGCGCGGGGCCGAGCTGGCCTATCTGATCCCGCAACGATCCGAACTGGGCTATATCGTGCGCAAGGGGCTGCCGATGGGCGCGCAGATGCTGCTGATCTCGGCCGCCGGGATCATCATGATCGGGCTGGTCAACCGCGAAGGCGTGCTGATCAGCGCGGCTTATGGCGCTTCGCTGCAACTGTGGACCTACCTGCAGATGCCGGCGATGGCGATCTCGGCGGCGGTCAGCGCCATGGCCGCGCAGGCCATCGGCGCCGGGCTGCTGCACCGGCTGGGGCAGATCACCCGTTCGGGCGTGCTGCTGAACTTCGCGATGACCGGGGCGATGACCGTGATCCTGCTGCTGTTCGATCGCGGTTCGCTGGAACTGTTCCTCGGCCCGAACAGCCCGGCGGTGGACGCCGCGCGGCACATCCAGTTCCTGGCGAGCTGGAGTTATGTGCTGTTCGGAGTCACCATCGTGCTGTTCGGCACGATGCGCGCCGGCGGCGTGGTGATCGCGCCGCTGATCGTGCTGGCCATCGCGATGTATCCGGGGCGCCTGGGTTTCTACTACCTGGCCTATCCCCACATCGGGGCGGACGCGCTGTGGCTGGCCATGCCGTTCGGATCGGTCATCGCGACCTCGCTGGCCCTCTACGTGTACAGCCGCTCTGGCTGGCGCACGCGCAGCCGCGCAATTTCCGAACTGGAAGCGGAGGAGGAAACCTGCGCCGATGGCGATGTGGCGGGCCGGATGACGCCCACGCTGTAGGCGTTGCCCTGCGTCGCCGTTAGCGGCTTTGCGACCGCCAGCGCTGCACGGTGCGCTGCACGGCCAAATCCTCGCCACCCGAACGCGCCCAGAGTTCCGAGAACGAAGGGTCGGCGGAAGCAGGACGCCGCGCCTCTTCGAGATCGTCGAACGACAGCCGCACCGGGATCGAAACGCCTTCGCCGCAGATGATGCATTCGCGGTTGCGCAGCGCCGGGATGGCATCGAGGAAGCCCCGCGCGCCTTCGGGCATGGCCGCGCGCACGAACGCCTGGTCACGCTCGTTGTTGAGCCGCATCGAGATGATCGTGCCGCACTGCGACAGCACGCCTTCGGCAAGGTCGGACGGACGCTGCGTGATCAGCCCCAGCGAGACGCCGTACTTTCGCCCTTCCTTGGCGATCCGGGACAGCACTTTCGCCGCCGACGAATTGCTCGCCACGCGTTCGTTGGGCACGTAGCGGTGCGCTTCCTCGCAGACCAGCAGGATCGGCTGCGTCTCTTCGTCGCGCGACCATATCGCATAGTCGAACACCAGCCGGCTCAGCACCGCGACCACGGTCGAGGTGATTTCCGAGGGGATACCCGAAACGTCGATGATGGTAATCGGCTTGCCGCTGGCCGGCAGGCGGAACACCTTGGACAGGAAGTCGGCCATCGTATCGCCGACCAGCATCCCCGAGAACATGAACTGGTAGCGCGGATCGCCCTTGATCTCGTCGACCTTGGCCTTGATCCGCATGTAGGGGATCGCGCCGTGGCCCTTGTCGAGCTTGCCCATCTCGTTCTGGAGCACCAGCAGCAGGTCCGAGAGCAGATAGGGTATCGGCGAATCCACGGTGATCCGGCCAACCTGTTCGGCCAGGCGGTTCTTCATCCGTGCCTGCAACAGGCACTTGGCCAGAATGTCGGCGTCAAGCTGCCGCTCCGCACCCTGGGTGGTCAGGAACACCTCGCAATGTTCCTCGAAATTCATCAGCCAGTACGGCATCTGCAGGTTCGTCACGTCCAGCAATTGCCCGGTGTGGCGGAAAGCCTGCGAATATTCGCCGTGCGGATCGATCATCACGATATGGCCATCGGGCGCCATCTCGCAGATGCGGTGCAGGATCAGCGCCGCGCTGGTCGATTTGCCCGTGCCGGTCGAACCCAGCAGCGCGAAATGCTTGCCCAATAGCGCATCGATGTAGACACCCGCGCGGATGTCGCGCGTGGGGAACACGGTGCCGATGACGATGCTGGACCGGCCATCGCTGGCATAGACCTGCCGCAAGTCCGCGCTTGTCGCCGGATAGACCAGCGCGCCCGGCACCGGAAAGCGCGTCACGCCGCGCCGGAAGCCGTAAAGCCGCCCGGTCAGGCGTTCCTCGTCGCCTTCGCCCAGGAAATCGATCTGCGCGATCACGCCGCCTTCGAACGCCGCATCCTGCCGCTGGTTGCGCACCGTGGCCAGAAGCCACGAATTGCCCACGCGGATCTTCACCGGACAGCCGACCTGGCCCGAAAGCGCGACGGAGGCGTCGTCATCGCCCATGCATTCCTTCAACCGCGCCAGATCGATGCCGATCACGCCACCCGAACCCGAGACATCGGCGACGAAGCCGATCGGCTTGCGCGCATTCTCGTGGCTGTTCGCACGAAGATCGGCGGGCTGGGCGGGCGACCCGGTTTCGAAACCCTGCATGCTCATTTCCGACATCACCCAATACCTCGAGCCGATCACGCGTGACCGTCGGGAGGTAATCCAGCTCGGTTAAAATGAGGCTAATGAAGGAGATGGCGCGGCTGTGGGGCGCGAACGAGGGCCCCTAGACCAGCGCGAACAGGCGGCCCGCGATCCAGCCCATCGCCACGGACACCAGCACCGCGAACAGGCCATAGAGCAGCCCGTTGCGCTGGGCGTTGACCGCCACGAACCGCTCGAACCCCTCCTTGGTCACCTCGACCCGGGTTATGGCCGAAGCGACCACCTTGCCATCGCGCACCGCGAAGGTTTCGGCGGTGTAGGTTCCTGTCAGAACGCTCGACGGCAGGGCAATGCGGGCCTGGTACAGCACCTGCCCGCTGATCTTCACCGCGCCTTCATCCTGCCGGTACAGGCCCTGCCGCTGCATCAGGTCCACCAGCCCTGCGGAAAAGCGCTTCTGTTCGGCGGGATCGATCACCCCGATCGGCGAAAGCTGCAGCCACTTGAGCCCCAGTTCGTAGATCGCCGCCGTCTTGTCGTCCACGATCCGCGCAATCGGGCGCGACGAGGCTATCGCGTAATAACTGGGGGCGGAGCGGAACTCGGTGCTGGCGGCGTTGATCCACATGCCGGCGACCTTCTGCTTCTCGCGCAGCACGATCGAACGCACCGGCCCTTCCAGCACCACGATGATATCGTAATCCTGCGCCGCGCGCGTGCCTTCCGGGCTCAGGATCGCGCCGAACAGCAGCAGGTCGGCCCCGGTAAAGCCCTGCCGTACCTGCACCTCGTGCTGCGATATTTCGGGCACCAGAATGGGATCACGCGCACCGCCGAGCAGAAGCAGGCACAGCACCAACAGGGCGGACCGCAGCGCGATCACAACGGGATCACCGTGTAGATTTCGTCCGGCCGGTAGCCGAGCCCCAGCGCCATCCGCAGCGCCACGCCCAGCACGATCACCGCCAGGATCAGGCGGAGTTGTTCGGGCTTCGCCTTCTGCGCGAACTGCGCGCCGATCTGCGCGCCCGACACCGATCCGACAAGCAGCAGCCCCGCCAGCACGATATCGACAGCGCGCGTCGTCAGGGCGTGCATCATCGTCGTCGCCATGGTCACGAAAAGAATCTGGAACAGCGATGTGCCGACCACCACGCCCACGCTCATGCCCAGGATGTAGAGCATTGCGGGCACGAGGATGAACCCGCCGCCGATCCCCATCAGCATGGTGAGAATGCCCGTAGCCATGCCGAGCAGCAGCGGCGCCAAGGGCGAGATGTACAAGCCGGAGCGGTAGAAGCGCCAGCGCCACGGCAGGCTGGCCACCAGCGGATGGTGCCGCCGCTTGCGCGCGGGAAGCGCGATGCCGGCCTTCTGCGCGCGCAACGCGGTGATGCTTTCGTGCGCCATGAGTCCGCCGATGCCGCCCAGCAGCAGCACGTAAAGGATGTTGATGACGGTATCGATCTGTCCCAGCGACTCGAGCAGACGGAACAGCAACGCGCCCAGCCCGGTGCCGATCACGCCCCCTGCCACCAGCACCGCGCCCATCTGATAATCGATGCCACCGCGCCGCGCGTGCGCGAACGCCCCCGAAACGCTGGCGCCCGTAACCTGGCTGGCGGCCGATGCGGCGGCGACCGTGGGAGGCACGCCATAGAAGATCAGCAAGGGTGTTGTCAGGAAACCGCCGCCCACCCCGAACATGCCGGAAAGCAGGCCCGTCAGCGCGCCCAGCGCGACGATGACCAGACCGTTGACCGACAGGTTGGCGATCGGAAGATAGACGTCCATTACCGTCACGGCGTAGCGCAGCGCGACCGGCTTGGGAACGGCGGGCGCGCCTCTTTCCGAACAGTTTTCAGCCTTGTTCTGTCAGAACCCCGTGGCCAGGGTCAGCGCCGGTCCCGATCCCGGCGCCGCTTGGCCGGCCACGCGGAAGCGCCAGTCGGCGGAAAGACGCAGGGGAAACCGGCCACGTTGCACCACAAGGCCCGCGCGCGGGCCAAGGTCAAGCCGGACCGCGCCCTTCTGCCCCCCGCTCCACACTCCGCCGCCAGCGCGCAGATCGATCCCCCGCGCCAGCGGAAGCAGGGCGCGGTCCACCACCGCCTGCGCGTCGAAGAAGGGTGTCGCCCCGGCACCGCCAACCCATCCCGCCTGGGCGTAGATATCGCTCGTCAAGCCCAGCGGAAGGGTGATCGGAGGCAGTTCGGTGACCGCCGCGATCGATGGCCGCAGCCGGGTGGCAAAGCTGCCCTGCTGCAATCTTCCCTCCACCAGCAGGGAAACCGGCATGGTCGGAACGGGGCGTGCCGAAAGCCCCAGCGCCAGTTGCCGATCATCCACGTCGGACCGCACCGCCCCCGTAGCGCGAAGATAGGCCGTCAGCCGGTGCCGTTCCTGCGGCATGATGCGATAGCGCAGAACGCCGCCGGCCTGGCTGCCGCCATAGGCGGGCAGACCGGCGGCAAGTGCTGTCCCGCTGCTGCCACGGCGCAGGAGGAACCATGCATCGCCAGACCAGCGCGGGTGGGGCGCGGGCGACGACCCGGCAGGCGCCGCATGGGCTGCCGGCAAGGGATCGTTCCGCGTCGCAACGGCGGGGGCCCGCCGGACGTCGTCGCGACCGTGCGGTGCCTCGTCCGGTGGCAAGGACCATCCCCAGCCGCTCCCCCTGCTGGCCCCTGCGAAGGCTGCATCGGCCGTGCCTGCGCCCTGTCCGACCGGCCAAGGCCGCCGTGTGGCTTCCCACACGAAAGCCATCCCGCCTGACGGCTGCAGCCACATCGAGACGAATGGAACCGACATCGGCGCCGACGACGCGACAGCCGCTTCCGCCGGAACCATCGGTGCCACCTTCCCCGGCAGCGCCAGTGTCTCGGGAGAGGGCAAGGCCAGCGCCATGGTGCGCAGCGCAATCCAGCCAGCAAGCACGAGGGCCAGCGACAGTACCGGCGATCCTCTCCGTCGCGATCCGGTTTCGGCGCCCCCGGTATGGACGCCTGCACCTGCCGGAGCCATCGTCATATCCGGGTTGCCAGCGCGGGATGGTCATGATGGCTGGTGTGATCCCACGGCGCCTGGCCGTGCCGGAGCGACGCCAGATAGGCCATCAATGCCCGCCGCCCGGCCATGATCGCGATCACGTTGGAGACCGGCGCCCTCAACACCCCCCTCACGCCTTCCGCCAGATCGTATTCGCGCGCCGTGAAAACGCCGCGTACCAGCAAACGCCAGCCGAGAAGAAACGCGTTCACGCCGATCAGCCAGCGCAAGACATGCCCCAGCGGCACGGGTTCATAGTAGCCCAGAGCCCGCCCGATCATCAGGACCGGCGCCAACACGAGCAGAACATAGGCGGCAAGAAGCACCAGCGCATCCAGCGGCCCGCGCCGATCGCGCAAGCGCATCCACAGTTCGGCCGGCCGCAACCGCCAGCCCAGGCGGTCCCACCCCTGAAACGCGATTCCATGCATCCAGCGCGTCTTCTGGCGCACGGCCTGGTCCAGCCGGGCCGGGAAGAATTCGCGCGTGGCGACAAGGTCCCCGCGCGCATCCCGGACCCGCAGGAAGCGGGAGCGTCCACCTTCCTCCCCGATCAACAAGCCGCATTCATAGTCTTCGGTCAGGCATTCGGGCGCGAAAGGCTGGCTCGCGCCTCGCCGCGCCGCCACGGCCTCCAGAGCCGTGCGGGAAAACGCGCATCCCACGCCGGCCGCCGGCAGCCCCGCGCCCAGCCAGTCGCGCACGACCATGACCTTGCCATGCGCCTCGGCGAATTCGTCGCAGTAATGCCCTCCGATCCAGCGCGATGTGCGCTGCGGCTCCGGCCTCACGGGCAACTGGACGAAGTCCGCCTCGTCCAGCGCGCTATCCAGCAGCGAAAGCGCCGCCGGGTGCACCATGTCCTCGGCATCGTGCAGGATCACGCTGCGCACGCGGAAGCGCCCGCGCCGCTCGTCCTCGCACATCGCTTCGTAAAGCCGGTTGAGACAGTCTGCCTTGGTGGTGGGGCCATCGCGATCGTGGACCACGATCCGAAGGCGATCGTCGCGCGTGGAAGCGATCGCGGCGGCCAGCGTCGCCGGATCGTTGCGATAGCATCCGACGTAGAAACGCATTTCCGCATGAGGCCACGCATCCAGGCTGTGCCGGATCATGGCTCCCACGACGTCCTGCTCACGCCAGGCCGGGACCAGCACCGCCGCAATTCCGCGCAAGGGCCGATCCGCCGGCCCTTCCAGCCTCCCCGTGCGGGCGCGACCCGAGAGACGCAGCCACAGCCACAGCATGTCTATGCCAAGATCGTCGGCAGCGCCGATGATGAACCAAACCGCCGCGAACAGCAGCAATTCACGCTCGACAAACCCGAGCGCGTACAGCGTTGCTTCCATCGGCATCCATCCCCCGCCTGCTGCATGGGCCAATGCGAAAAATTCGGAACGATATCTCTATGTCGCGATCAGACTAGGTCCACATGGCACCGCTGACAATGCATCCGAACCGGATGGATGCCTCGGATTTGGCGGAAATGCTGGACTTTGCGGAGGCGGCAATGCGCTTGTACGGTTTTTTCAACACGCTGAAATAATTACCGAAACCAAAAAATTCCCAAGCTTTTATCGACGTGATCGATCATCGTTACCCGCATTTCCCGTGAAACAAACGGCCCTGGGAAGCGTATAGGGATGCCATCATCATCCAACCGCAGGAAAGGGATTCCCATGCCGGGCGACAATGCGAAGAAGGCGCTGATCGACAGCCTGAACGGCCTTCTTGCCGATTACTTCACGCTCTATCTCAAGACCAAGAACTTCCACTGGCACGTTTCCGGCCCGCACTTCCGCGATCTGCACCTGCTTTTCGACGAACAGTCCGCCGAAATCTTCGCGCTGACCGACATCATCGCCGAGCGGGTGCGCAAGAACGGCGGAGCCACCCTCACATCGATCGGTGCGATCGCCGGCAAAGCCTCGATCAAGGATGACGACCGCGCCAAGGTCGATGCCATGAACATGGTCAAGGCGCTGCGCGACGACAACGCCAAGCTGGTGGAAGCGATCCGGGGCGTGAAGGAAGCGGCCACCGAAGCCGGCGACAACGCGACCGAGGGCATGGCCGACGACTGGACCGACCAGGCCGAACGCCGCGTGTGGTTCCTGACCGAAGTGCTCGCCTGACGCGGGCGTTCAGAACGTTCCGCCGGTCCTGAAGCCGATGCCGCCGGGCCGGGCGAAAAAGCCCTGATCGACCAGGGGGCCGCTGATCTCCACGGGTAAGCCCGCTAGCGAGAGATCGGCGGTCCAGCTGCCGGTTCCGGCAACCTTGAGCAGCAGATGGGCCATGCCGCCGCCATCCGCCATCGGCACGACCAACGCGCCATCCTGGCAGCGCGCCTTGCCTGTAAGCGATAGTGGCCGGGGCATCAGCACGCTCACCGGAGCCAGTGTCACCGTCAGCGAGCCAGACGCAGACCGGCATTGCCCCTTGGCGAAATCGACCTCGAACTGGTCGAACCCGATCGTGCTGGCCGGCAATTGGCCGAGGTCTTCGGGCAAGGGCAGGGACCCGTTGGCATCGGCCAGATGCAGCCCGCCCCCGCCGGCTCCGATCCGCGCGCGCAAGGGCGCTTGCCCGGTCCCCCCTGGCCGTTCAAGCCATGTCTCCGCCCGGCCGATCAGCAGCGGCAGCGGGCGCAAACCCGCATCGACGGTCCCCACCGGCACTGGCCCAATCCGCAGGTCATAAGCCCGGCCCCACCATACCGGCCCGTCGACATAGCGCGCCGACATGGCCCCGCCGGCCCAGCCCAGCACGATCCGTAGCGGCATCAGCCCGACCAGCGCAGCGAGGAACACAGCGATCAGCACCGGCACCGCGCGGCGGGGCATCCCCGATGCCATATCCGGCGCCCTCACGTGCCGCTCCGCCGCAGCGTGGCGTTCACCGCGACCGTTCCGTCCGGGGCCGGCGTCATGGTCAGCGTATCGACGATCACACCCGCGTCGGCCAGCGCATCAAACCAGGCGAACACCGGCCCTGGCCGCGCCGAAGCGATGACGATCGCGGTCGTGTCGCCGCCGCGCGGCTGGTTGGATTGCAGCACGAATCCCGCCTGTTCGGCGCTGGCCGCGACCGCCTGCTCGACAGGCCCTGTCCCGGCGCGGGCGACCGGGCTAGCGGGGCGCTCATCCAGCAGCCGCAGCGCCGCCATCAACCGTTCCGTGCGCTGCACCGACGCCACATGGCGCGCATCGGCAGCGTCGAAGGCACGCCCCACGGGCAGCACGATGCCGTAGATCAGCACGATCAGGCCAGCGAGTGCGCCGGCAATCGCCACGAGCGTCCTCTCGCGCGCGGTCAGCCCCGCGTACCAGGCTTGCACCCGCGCGATCATGGCGCCCGCACCGTAATGGCAACCACCGTCGCCCCGGTCGGATCGGACGCCAGCGACGGCGGCACGGTGACTTTCCAGCCCGCGTTCTGCAAGGCAATCAGCACGGCGTTGACATCCTCGGCGCGCGGCGCCGCCGCCGTGAAATGCAGCGTACCATCCGCATTATATCCCAGATCGCGCAGCCGGATCGATGGCACCGGTTGCATCGCCGCCAGCACCGCCGCCATCGGCGCGGTGAAGTTCGCCGCGCCCTGCCCGCGCTTCGCCATGCCCGCCGCGGCAAGCCGCTCCGCGCTATCGAGATCGCTCGCGGCCGGGAACCGGCGTTGCGCCAGCGCCAGCGCGTCTCGCTCGCGCGCGGACGCCGCCAGCTCCCACTTCGCGATCCACACTAGCATGAGCACCAGCACCAGCAGTGCCGCGACCGCCGCCATCCGCGCCAGCTGGCCCCATTGCATCCCGTCCAGCAAACCCGGGCCGCGCGGCGCGTAAGCGCCCTGCCGCAGGTTCACCGGCGGCGCGCCATGGACGGCCAGCAAGCGCGCCGCGAGCGTTTCGGCATCGAGCGCCACGGTTCCTCCGGCATCCGCGAGAAGTCCGGTCAACGCGGGTTCGCCCACGAACGCCGCATCAGGCGTGCGCGCCAGCGGCTCGCCACCCAGTTCCGCCGTCACCATGCCCGCAGCGGGGCGCGGGAGCACCAGTGCGGCGGGCACCAGCGCCGTCGCATCGAGCCCCGCTTCCGCCAGCTCCGCCAGCCAGCGGTCCATGTCGCCCGCGTCCACCGTGACGGAAAGCAGGCGACCTTCCCCTGCGGCAGCGGCGGCATGGCGGTGCGCGGAGCCGATCCCTTGCGCTTCGGCCTCCAACCGGGCAGCGGCGATCGCCTGGGCCGGCGGCATGTCGGGCACGGGCCGGTCGCGCACCGGTGCCAGCGCGGCCGGCACCAGCGCCGTGACCACGCCGCCTTCCTCCAGCCTGCCCCACGGCGCGGCTTCGGCATCGGGCATGAACGACCGCTCGCGGCCAAGGCGCCCCTGTTCCACGCGCCACCAGCGCCAGCCGCCGTCGGCCCGGGCCGGCAGCAGCAGGATCAGGCCATCCGGCAGACCACCGGGCAGCCCATCAGGCGCTGTAAAGGCGCTTGCCGCATCCATCGCGGATCAGTTCTTCCCCGCGTGGATATCGGCGTTCAGGTCGCTGCCGCCGGGCTGCCCGTCCGCGCCCAGCGAGAAGATCTCGAAGGGCTTGCCATCGTTCCCCGGCACCTGGAACTGGTAGGGGTGCCCCCACGGATCGTTCGGCAGATCCTTCACGTAACCGCCGCTGCGATAATTCTGCGGCAGCGCGAGATTGGCGGGCGGGGTCTTCAGCGCGGCCAGCCCCTCACCCGGCCCCGGATACGTGCCCATGTCGAGCCGGTACATTTCCATCGCCTGATCCAGCGTGGCGATGTCGCTCTGCGCCTTCACCACGCGCGCCTTGTCGGTGCTGGGCAGCACGTTGATCAACACCACCGTCGCCAGCAGGCCGATGATGAACAGCACCACCATCAGTTCCACGAGCGAGAAGCCGTTGGGCGCGGGCAAGCTGCGTTGGTTTCGCATCGTTCCTAAAGTCCGGTCAGGTTCTGAAGCTGCAGGATCGGCAGCAGGATCGCAAGAATGATGAGCGCGACCAGCGCGCCCATGACCACGATGATCGCGGGCTCCAGCAAGGCCATCGCCGCGCTGGTGAAGCTTTCAAACTCGCGTTCGAGATATTCCGCCGCGCGTTCCAGCATGGGGCCAAGCTGCCCGGCCGCCTCCCCGCTGGCCGCCAGATAGACCAGCAGCGGCGGGAACGTCTCGGCTTCGCGCAGCGCGGTGGACAGCGAACCGCCGGCGCGGACCTTTTCGGTGATCGCTTCCAGCGCCTGGCGGTGAACGGAATTGCGCACCGTGCGCGTCGCCAGCTTCAGGCCATCGACCAGCGGCAGCTTGGCCTCGATCATCGTTGCCAGCGTGCGCGCGAGGCCCGCCGCATGGACATCGCGCAGCAGCCGCCCGGCGAACGGCAGGCGCAGCAGCAGGCTGTCGCAGCGATAGCGGAAAGCCGGCCGCCGCAGCGCGCGGACGAAGCCGAACACCGCCAGCGCCACCGCGATCAGCAAGGCCCACCACCACTGCGCGAGGAACTGCGAAACCGCAATGACCACGCGCGTCAGCAGCGGCAGTTGCCGGCTGGCGTTATCGAACTGTTCGACCACGCGCGGCACCACCGAGATCATCAGCCCGGTGACGACCAGCAGGGCGACCAGCGACAGCACCACCGGATAGGCGAGCGCCGCCACGATGCGCCCGCGCACCTGCGCCTGCCGTTCCAGCAGGTCGGCCAGCCGGTTGGCGATGGCGGGCAGCGTGCCCGAATTCTCCCCCGCCGCGACCATGGCGCGGTAGACTGGGGGAAAGCTGGGCTCCTCGCGCCGCATCGCCTCGGCCAGCGGCAGCCCTTCCACCACGCCGGCATGAACGCTGGACAGGATGGCGCGGGCGCGCGGCTTCTCGGTCTGCCGCGCGATCGTGCGGAGCGCTTCCTCCAGCGGGCTGACCGTCATCAGCGAGGCGATCTGGCGCGTGAACAGCGCCAGTTGCTTGGGCGTGAGGCGCGGCGCGAACAGGGCGATGCCACTGGTCGAAATCGCCGCGCGGCGGGCCGAAGCGGCGGCGTCCGGCCCGATCCGCACGACATGCCAGGACCGCGCGGCAAGCTTTTCCGCCGCCTGCCGCTCGCCCGCGGCCTCGATCGCGCCGCGCCGCTCGTGGCCCTTGGGATCGATGGCGAGATAGGTGAAACGCGGCATCACCCGTCCTCGCGCCGCATGATCCGCGCCGCTTCTTCGGGGCTGGTCACGCCATCGCGCACGAGTCGGCGCACCGCCTTGGCGAGTCGCGGCGAATCCGCAAAGGCGTGCCGCGCGATCTCCGCTTCATCGGCGTTGTCGTGGATCATCCGGCGGACCGTCTCGTCCACCCGCAGCGCCTCGAACACGCCGATCCGCCCGACGTAGCCGGTCTGCGCGCATTCCCCGCAACCGCGCGCCAGATAGACGGTCCGCCCCGGCTTCACCCCGATCAGCGCGTGGAGCGCCGCGTCGCTTTCGTGCGGTTCGCGGCAATGCGGGCATAGCCGCCGGACCAGCCGTTGCGCGATCACGGCGCGCAGCGTGGACGCCAGCAGGAACGGCTCCACGCCCATGTCGCGCATCCGCGTGATCGCGCCGGCGGCGTCGTTGGTGTGGACGGTCGACAGAACGAGATGGCCGGTCAGCGAAGCCTGCACCGCGATGTCCGCCGTCTCGCGATCGCGGATTTCGCCGACCATGACCACGTCCGGGTCCTGCCGCAGAATGGCGCGCAGGCCGGCGGCGAACGTCAGCCCGACGCGCGCGTTGACCTGCGTCTGCCCCACGCCGTCCACGGCGTATTCCACCGGGTCTTCCACCGTCAGGATATTGCGCGCGCCATCGTTCAGCTGGCGCAGCGCGGCATAGAGCGTGGTGGTCTTGCCCGATCCGGTGGGGCCGGTGACGAGCACGATGCCGTTGGGTTCGGCCAGCGCGCGGCGCAGCACGTCTTCCGCCCGCTCGTCGAGCCCCAGATGGGCCAGGTCCAGCCCGGCGTTCTCCTTGTCCAGCAGGCGCAGCACCACGCGTTCGCCGACGCGGCTAGGCAGGGTGGACACGCGCACGTCGACCAGCTTGCCGCCCAGGCTCAGGCTGATACGCCCGTCCTGCGGCACGCGGCGTTCGGCGATGTCGAGCCGCGCCATGACCTTGATGCGGCTGACCAGCACCGGCGCAACATGCGGCGGCATCCGCAGCTTCTCCGCCAGCACGCCGTCCACGCGCATCCGCACGACCAGCGCCTGTTCGTAAGGTTCGACGTGGATGTCCGACACGCCCTGGCGCAGCCCTTCGGCGATCAGGCCGTTGATCAGCCGGATCGCCGGGGCGTCGTCCGCGCTGTCGAGCAGGTCTTCCGCGGTCGGCAGGCCCAGCGCCAGCGGATCGAGCCCCTCGCCACCAATGCCCATGTCGCCCGCCACCGTCGCCGCGCCGTCCATGGCATAGTGTTCGGCCAGCAGCCTCTCGTAGTCCGGCGGCGCAACCTTGCGCAGCGATACCGGTCGGCCCAGCGCGCGGCGCAGGTCCAGCAGCACGAAAGGGTCCGCGCCCTCGCGCATCGCCAGGGCGACGCCGTCCGCATCCTCGCGCTCCACCAGATAGCCCGCGTCACGCGCGAAGCCATAAGGCAGCGCCGGCGGCGGGTTCGGGCTGGCGAGGACGGGCGGCTGGTCCATGGCTCAGGGCCGGGCGGGCTGCGCCGTATCGGCCGGTGGCAACTCCGTCGATGGCCGTTCGCCGGCCGCCTTCGGGGCGATCACGGTATCGCCCGGCGCCACCGCCACGACCTTGCCGGGCGCGACCGGCGCCGTCGCGCCCAGGTAGTCCTCGACCAGATCGTCGATGCCCGGCTCGCGCCCCGGCTCGAACGCGCGCTGCGCGTTGCGCACCACGCCATAGCGCCGCGCGGTCAGTTCCTGCCGGTCGTTGGCGTTGCGCATGATCGTGGGACGGATGAAGACCATCAGGTTGGTCTTCACATGGCTGCGCCCGCGCGACTTGAACAGTTCGCCCAGCACCGGCACGTCACCCAGCAATGGCACCTTCTGCAAGGTGCGCTGCTCGTTGTCGTCGAGCAGCCCGCCGAGCGCCACGATCTCGCGATCGCCCACGGTCACCGTGGTCTTGATCTCGCGCTTGTTGACGATGATGTCATCCGACCGGCTGGAAACCGTGCCCGCGATCGAGCTGACTTCCTGCCGCAGGTCCAGCCGTACCTGGTCGCCCGCGTTGATCTGCGGCGTCACGTCCAGTTCGATGCCCACGTTCTGGCGCGAGATGGTGCGGAAGGTGTTGTTGAAGTTGGCGGAAGACAGCGCCTCGCCCGTCGCCACCGGGATTTCCTTGCCGAACAGGATCGAAGCGGGGACGTTGTTGTTGGTGGTGATGTGCGGCGTGGACAGGATGTTGGAGTTCTTGTCGGTCGCCACCGCGTTGATCAGCGCGCCCAGGTAGGTGTTGTTGCCCAGCTGGGTGAGAAAGCCCGAATAGCCGCCCGACGCCGCCAGGATCTTGCTCGCCGCGTTCTGCTTGAGCAGGTCGCCCGCCGTGCTGTTGGTCGTGGTGGTGACGGTCGATCCGTTGACCACGGTGGTCGTCTGGTCGAGCTTGTTGGCCAGCAGTCCGCCGGCGACATCGATGATGTTGGGCGAGGAATTGCCGAAATTGGTGACGGCAAACGGCTTGTCCTTGCCGCCGAACAGGAACTGCACGCCCAGTTCGCGCGCCACGTCATTGGAAATCTCGACGATGATCGCTTCCACCAGCACCTGTTCCTGGGGAATGTCGAGCTGGCGGACGAGTTCGGTCAGGCGGCGCTGGTCGTCGGCGGGCGCGGCGATGATGATCGCGTTGGCGCCGGGATAGCGCGTGATCGTGGCCGTGCCGCGCCCGTTGGCGAGCTTGATCGCGCCACTGCCGAGGCCGCCGGCGGTCGCCCCGGTGGGGTTGACGCTGGCCTTGCTGCCCGATCCCACTCCAGTGCCCGCCGCCGCGCCGGCCCCGGGCGTGGTGCCGCCCAGCGTGCCCGCGTTCGAGGTCTGGCTGCTGCCCACGCCCCCCAGCGAAACCGGGGCCTGCGATCCCGAGGCCACTTCCGTCCCGCCCTGGCCGCCCACCAGCCGTTCCAGCACCGGCACCAGCACCGCCGCGTCGGCATAATCGAGCCACAGCACCTTGATCTCGCCGCCCGTCGCCGCCTTGGCATCGAGCTGGCGCGCCATCGCGGCCAGCCGCGCCAGCGTATCGCGCTCGCCGCGCATCAGCACGGCATTGGCGCTGTCCACCGCGACCACCGTGGCCAGCGCGCGGCCGCCCTCGCCGCCCGCCGGGATCAGCTGGGTCAGCGCCGTCGCGATCTCGCGCGCGCCGGCATGCTCCAGCAGGATCGTCTGGGTGGAGGCATTGTCGCGGTCGATCTGCGCCACCAGCGCGCGGATGCGCGCCATGTTGTCGGCATAGTCCACGATCACCAGCGAGTTGCCCGACTTGTTGGCAGTGATCGCGCCTTCCTTGCTGACCAGCGGGCGCAGCGCTTCCACCGCCTGCGCCGCGTCGACCGAGCGCAGGCGCACGATCTCGGTAATCATCTGGTTGCGCGCCGCGCCCTTGCTGCCGATGCGCGTGGGCTGGCTCGCAGCGCCTTCGGCCGGCTGGACGCGGAACGCGCCGTTGCCGGTCGGCACCGCCACCAGCCCGTTGGCGCGCAGGGTGGACAGGAACACCTCGAAGTATTCGGAGCGCGACAGCGGCCGTTCCGACACGACGCTGACCTTCCCCTGCACGCGCGCGTCAACGATGAACGTGCGCCCGGTCACTTCCGCCGCGTCGGCGACGAAGGCGCGGATGTCGGCCTCGCGCACGTTGAGCGTATATTGCGCCATCGCCACTTGCGGCACCGCGAGCGCCAGCATCGCGGCAGCGGCGAGCAAGGGCCGGAAACGACGGGATCGGAGTCGGGGGGATCGGAGCTTCATGGTGCCAATGTTATCGCCAGCGGAAGTTGGCGATCACCGCGACGCACGGTGACCGAAACGGAAGCGCCTGGGCGCAGCGCGCCGGCCAGCATCGCGCCATCGCCGGCACCGGTAACCGGCTTGCCATCGACGGCGGTCACGACATCGCCGGGCTGAAACCCGGCACCACGGAACGCGGAGCCATCGCCGGTGGGCAGCACTTCAAGCCCGACGATGCGCCCGCTTTCCGCGCGCGGGCCGAAACTGATCCCGCGCCGCGCCGCATCGACGGAAAGGGCGCCCACCCCTCCGGCCGGCGCGTTGACGGCCGCGCCAGCGGGCGGAGCAACGGGGTTGGCCGCAACCAGCCCCTGCGCGCTCGGCGCCTTGCCCGACTGGTCGATATAGAGCAGTTCCTTGGCGCCGTTGCGCATCAGCGCGACGTGATCGAAGGCCACTTCGGCCAGGGTGACGCCGGGCGTCACCTCGTCACCCGCGCGATAGACCTGTTGCACGCCGTCTTCCCCGGCGATGATCGCGCTGCCCCCGCCGCCGGGCAAGCCGCGGGTGCCGAACAGGACCAGCGTCAGCGAGGTCACCGTGCCGCCCGCCTGCGCGCCCGGCACTGCCATGGCGGTGCCGCGATTGAAGGGATCGACGGCGGCATAGAGCGTCTTGCGCAAGGGCGGCGGCAGCACCTTGGCGCTTTCGGGCCGCCAATCGCCCAGCGGAGATACGGGTGTGACGATCGCCCAGCCGATCGCCGCCAGGAGCACGGCGATGGCGATCGCGAGCAGCCACCACACCGTGCGCTGCAGCCCCGCCCCGATGCTCCAAATCCCGCCGTTTGCCGCCACGAATCGCACCCCCGTGCGTCTCCACCCTAACCCCGCGCAGCACGGATGTGCCCGGTCGCGCTCACGTTGTCCACCGACGCCGGCCAACGCCATGATGCGCGTCACACGCCGGGTGCAATTCTCGGTCCGATATCGGGACTTATGCCGGTTGTCCCGGCGGTGGATCGGCGGGTGGTGGATCGAGCGGAGGCCCATCGTCGAACGGACTGTCGAGACGGTTGCAGGCCTCCAGCGGCCCGCCCAGAATGCCCTCCAGCGCGTCGTCCGCGCGGGAGGCGGCAATGCGGTCGGATAGGTCGCGCGACGCCCGGTTGAAGTCGGCAAAGGCGCCGTCTTCGCCCGTGGCAGACAGGCTCACCGCCTGACCCAGCCACGCTTCCGCGATCTGCTGGAAATCGTCGGCCTGCGCCTGCTCCTCTTCGGTCGGCGAGCCGGACTGGAGGATGCCGGCGGCCACGGCATTCGCAGCGGCGCAGCCGATCGCCTCGTTATAGCGCGCCGGCTGCGCCAGCGCAGCGCCCGGCCCCATTGCGACCAGCAAGATAGCCATCGGCCAGCACGGCGTCGTCCGGGTCGTCCGCCATCGCCTTGTCCGGACGCCGACGGCGATCCACGATCCCATATGCAAAGCCCCCCGCGATCACGATCGATCGCCCCACCCTTGCCACCACGGCCCCATCGGGCGCAAGACGGAGGCCATGCTCTCCTTCCTGCCCGCTTCGCTTCACCGGCTGGCCCTGCGCTGCGCCCATGCGGTGCGGCTGCGCCTGTGGGGAGCGCTGCGTCTGGAAGTGCGCGGCTGCAACGTGCTGGCATTCGATCGCGACGGGCGGCTCCTGCTGGTCCGCCACAGCTACCAGCAGCCGGACCTGTGGATGCTGCCGGGCGGCGGTCTTGCGCGTGGCGAGGACGCGGCTGCGGCAGCCATGCGCGAGCTGGCGGAGGAGACCGGGTGCCGCCTTGTCCAGGGTATCTGGTTCGGTTCCGACCGGATCGCCATGCCCGGCGGGTGGCGCAACCGCATCGAAATGGTGACTGGCCAGACCGACGACGCGCCCAGGGCGGACGGGCGGGAAATCGCGGAAGCGCGCTTCTTCGCGCTCGATACCCTTCCCGCCAGCATCAGCGCGGCGGTCCATCGCCGGGTCGCGCTCTGGCGCGAATGGCGCGCGGAACGTGAAGGCGGCGAGGTATAGAACTAGGTCGTAAACTCATAAACAGCAGGATCGAGGTTTGAAGCAAAATGGCCCGGCGCAAGGAGGAGGGGCGCAGGAATATGTCGATATTTCAAGTCCCTCCGACGCAGCGCTGGGCCATTTTGGCCAAATCCCTGCGGGACGTCCAAATGGCTTCCATCTCGAACCGAAAGGCGCTTGCAAAGACGTCCAGTCTTAGCCGCGCGCCTTGCGGCCCGATATGTTCGCCATTTGGACGCCTCGATCCTGCTGTTTATGAGTTTACGACCTAACCCGCCGCGCGGTCTTCTCCGGGCCTCACGCCCGTCATCCGGCGATAGAAGCGCGAGAAATACGAAGGATCGTCGAACCCCAGTTCCGCCGCCACCTGCACCGCGCTGGCGTTGGTGTAGCGCAGCAGGCGTCGGGCCTCGAGCGCGAGCCGCCGGTGGACGACTTCCATGGGCGAACAATCGAGGCCGACCGCCGTCAACCGGGAGAGCGTGCGCCGCGTCATCCCCAGCGCACCGGCGTAGAAATCCAGCGGCCGGTGTTCGCGATAATGCAGTTCCACCAGGTGCCGGAAACGGTGCAGCCGCCGGTCCGCCAGCGCCCCCGCCTCCTGATCGCGATCGGCATGGCTCAGCGTGCGCACGAGCGCCTCCGCCAGCGCCAGGAACAGCGGATCACGCTCGCGCCATTCGCGCTGCAGTTCCAGCATCTCCTCCGCCAGCCAGAATGCGCGCGCGGCCGGCCTCGCTTCCATGATGCCCGCGCCGCCCTGCGCCAGCGCCACCAGCAGGATATCCGACTGCCCCGTGGCACGCGCGGCGAAATCGGTCGACAGCGTCAGGACATAGCCCGACGTCCCCTGCCGGAAGCGGAACCCGTGGACCATCCGCGGCGGCGCGATCACCCGGCACGGCCCGTCCAGCGACCGTTCGACTCCATCCAGCGTCAGCAGCACATGCCCATCGCGCACCAGCAGCACCTGCACGAAATCGTCATGGCGATGCGGCGCGATTTCCCAATCATGCAACGCGCTGCGTTCCGCGATCGTTTCGATATGCGCGAAGCCCCCGGCAATCTGCGCGCCAGTCTCGCCGTAAAGCGCGTAGGTGGGGATGAGCGCAGGGTCCGGCATGTCCCGATAGTACCATTTCTTTGTCCGCCCTCTCCCTTTCCTCCCGGCCGGGTTTTGTCAACCTTGGACCGGCAGCCGTCCAGGGCTGCATGCGTGGGAGAAGTCGATGCGTACCCAGGTCGCCATCATTGGCGCCGGCCCGGCCGGCCTGTTGCTCGGGCATCTGTTGAAAGCAGAGGGCATCGACTGCATCGTGCTCGAACGGCAGACGCCGGACTACGTGCTGGGCCGCATCCGCGCGGGCGTGCTCGAACAGATTACCGTCGGGCTGATGGCGCGCCTGGGCCTCGATGCCCGGCTCAAGGCGGAAGGCCTGGTCGAGGAAGGCTTCAACCTGGCCGACGGCGAACGGCTGATCCGCATCGACGTGGCCAACCTCACCGGCAAGACCGTTGTGGTCTATGGCCAGACCGAAATCACGCGCGATCTGATGGATGCCGCGCCCGATCGCGGGCTGCCGGTGATCTACGGCGCAGAGGACGTGGCGCTGCACGCGATCGAAAGCGACGCGCCCTATGTCACCTTCCGCAAGGACGGCGCGGACCAGCGGATCGATGCGCGCTTCATCGCCGGATGCGACGGCTTCCACGGCCCTTCGCGCAAGGCGATCCCGGCCAGCGCCGCGCGCGAGTTCGAACGGGTCTATCCGTTCGGCTGGCTGGGCATCCTGGCCGACGTGCCACCGTGCAACCATGAACTGATCTACGCCAATCACGAACGCGGCTTCGCGCTCGCCTCGATGCGCAGCCACACGCGCAGCCGCTATTACGTGGATGTGCCGCTGACCGAGAAGATCGAGGACTGGAGCGACGAACGCGTCTGGGACGAACTGGCGATCCGCCTCGGCCCCGATGCGGCGGCGAACATCACGCGCGGGCCGGCGATCGAGAAATCGATCGCGCCGCTGCGCTCCTACGTGTTCGAGCCGATGCGCCACGGCAGCCTGTTGCTGTGCGGCGACGCCGCGCATATCGTGCCCCCCACCGGCGCCAAGGGCCTGAACCTTGCCGCCAGCGACGTGCATTACGCCGCCGAAGCCCTGACCGCCTTCTTCCGCAGCGCCGATGCCGATGCCATCGCCGGCTATTCGGCCAAGGCGCTGGCGCGCGTGTGGAAATCGGAACGGTTCAGCTGGTCGCTGACCAAGCTGATGCACCGCTTCCCCGATGACGGCCCGTTCGAGCGCGCGATGCAGGTGGCGGAACTGGACTACATTGCCTCCAGCACGGCGGCGCAGACCAGCATCGCGGAAAACTACGTCGGCCTTCCGGTCTGACAGGCGCGCTTTCGGCGGCGGCAGCGCGCCAATAAGGTGCCGGTTTTCGTCATATCGTCACTCAGCCGTCACATAGCTGCATCAGATAGGCGCCATCCATAGCGGATGGGGCCCATGCGTCAGATCGACATCCTCCTCACCGGCACGCTCGCCGGCGGACACGACAGCTTCCTGCACGACGACCTGCGCGTGGTTTTCCACGCGTGGAAATGGACCGCCCCGCCGCCGCTGCTCGACGGGCGGCCCTGGGCGTTCGTGGACTGGGTGCTGCCCGAAATGTCGGGCCTGGAACTGTGCCGCCGGCTGCGCGCCGATCCGCAGACCGAAGCCGCGCACGTCACGATGATCCTGGAAGAAGACGATGCCGAGGCCAAGCGCCGCGCACTGCGCGCCGGCGCGGACGACTACATCGTCGCCCCGATCGACCGGAACACGGTGCTCGATCGCGTGCTGTCGGTGCAGTTGCCGGATCACGAGACCCCGGCCCGCACGCTGAAACTGGGCGACCTGACGCTGGATCTTGCCGCCTTGCAGGTGCGCTGGAAGGACAAGCCCGTCCAGCTCATGCCCAACGAGTTCCGCCTGCTGCGCTACCTGATGGAGCAGCCCGGCCACGTCTTCTCGCGCACGCAGCTGATCACCGCGCTGGGCAAGCATGGCCAGCCGATCGACGAACGCACCGTGGACGCCTGGGTCAGCCGCCTGCGCCGCGCCCTGCGCGAAGTGGGCGCCGGCTATCCGCTGCGCACCGTCCGCTCGATGGGCTACGTCCTCGACCGGCCGTGAGGCTCGTCTCCTCGTAAAAAAACGGGCCGCTCCCGAAGAAGCTGCCCGCCCTTTTTTCGGATCGTCAGGCCCGGTCAGGCCATCAGAACTTGGCCCCGGCGCGCAGACCGATGGTGCGCGGCGTGGTGGGGACGATGTAGGGGCGCTGCGTGCATGCGCCACACGCGGCAAAGCGCGAAAGCTGTCCGCGTTCGTCGAAGATGTTCGAGACGAAGAATTCGATCGTGTACTTGTCCCAGACGCCGCCGATCGCGGCATTGACCTGCGCGAACGCCGGCAGCCTGCCCAGCGCGGCGGCGTAATTCACGCGAAGGTCCGAGGACGCGGAGGTCTGGTACATGCCGTTGAGCTGCCCATAGACCTTGGCGTCGCCCATCGGCACCGTGTAACGCGCCGTCCCGCTCATCTTCCACTGCGGCGTGATCGGCAGGCGCGTGCCCTTGGGAGCGCTGATGCTGTTCCCGCCGCCCGAGCAGGTGTAGGTCGGATCGATCGCCGCGCACAGGTTGTTCAGCGTCTTCGCATCGGCATAGGCCCCAGCGAAGTTCAACGTCAGCCGGTTGAGATTGACCGAGGCATCGATATCGAAACCGCGGATGCGAGCGTCCGGACCGTTGGTGATGATGGTGAAGCTGTTCGGCCCCAGATAGGCGTACTGGAACTTCTTCCAGTTCTGCTGATAGATCGCTCCGTTCAGCCGCAGCAGGCCGTCGAACAGCGTGGTCTTGAAGCCGAGTTCGTAATTGTACAGGTAATCCGGCTGATAGGCGCCAAAGTCGCCGCGTCGGTTGATGCCGCCCGGACGGAAACCGCTCGATACCGTGGCATAGAGCATGATGTTCTGGTTCGGCTTCCACGTGGCGTTGAAGCGATAGGTGCCGCCCGTACCCTTGGCGTGAACCGGACGAACGGTGCCCCCCACATACTGGCCAAGGTTGGTGCAGGGGCTGCCGGCCACGGCCCCCGGCAGCAGGGTCGTCGATCCGCTGCCATTCTGCAGATTGTCGTAGAGGCGATTGCCGTCCGAGGTGAAGCACTGCACCACGCCGGTGCGCGAGCTGTACACGCCGTTCGGCGGGCTGTCGGTATAGCCGTTGCCGGGATTCCGGCCGAAGCCGAAGAAGCCGATCAGCGAGTTATCGTACATGAACGCACGCGCCCCCGCCGTCAGCGTGATCGTTGGCGTCAGGTCGTAGCTCAGCTCGCCGAACGCGGCGACGTCCCGGTCCACGCGATACTGCTGCGTCAGCCACAGCGTACCCGGCAAACCGTTCACCGAAAGATCGGGAGCCAGGCCGTTGATCTGGTAGTCCTGATGAATCACGTTGGACTGGCGCTGATAGAAGAAGCCCGCGACGGCGCGCAACGGCTCGCTCGCCGGTGAAGCAAACCGCAGCTCGTGGCTCATTTTCTTGAAGTGATCGGTGCCGATCACGCGCTGGCGGGGATCGATCGAATTGCCGTTGGAGTCCTGCAGCGCAAGGTAGTTGGCGATGCCGCCGGCAGACGCGTAGAGCGAGTCATAGGCTTCCGCGTAATCGGTATAGTCGCTGGATTGGTAGTCCTTACGGTCCAGATAGGCGCCGGCATAGGTCACGTCCCAGTTGCCGAGCTTGCCTTCGATCGTCAGAGCCGCCTGCACGAACCGGTCGCTGCGGTTCTCGGGGAAGAAGTGCTGCACCTGAAGATCGCCCACGCGCGGATCATAGCCGTACGACCCGTGGCTCTTCGTCTCCTGGTACATGACGGTCGGCGTCACCGTCCAGTTGTCGTCCAGATCGACCTTCAGCGCCGCGCGGCCGCCGTAGATTTCGGTATCGTTGTAGTTCTTCTTGACGAACTGGCTGTTGTTCACCGCGATGCCGCCGTTCTTGGCGGGCGGGCAACCGAGCGGATTGGTTTCCGGCAGAAAGGCGCGGCATCCGGCCACGTTGTCAATAAAGCCGGCATCGCGCTCGTAGAAGCCGACCACGCGCAACGCGGCGCGCGACGACAGCGGCAGATTGACCATGCCTTCAACCTTGCCGCCCTGGCCACCCTTGTGAACGGTGTTCCCTTCCACATCGATGCTGCCGGAAAACGCCGTGGTATCCGGCTTGTTGGTGATGATGCGGATCGTGCCCGCTTCCGACGAGGCGCCATAGAGCGTGCCCTGCGGCCCCGAGAGGCTTTCGATACGGGCGATGTCGTAGATGTGAACGTCGAGATTGCCGCCGATCGTCGTCACCGGCTGTTCGTCGAAATAGACGCCGACCGAAGGCAGCGATCCCGAATGATTGCCGTCACCGCCCGAAGCCACGCCGCGCATATAGACAACGTTGGTGCCCGGCGTGCCGCCCAGCGCCTGGAACGTCACCGACGGCAATTGCTGCACATAGTCGGTGAACTTGGTGACGTTGAGCTGCTCCAGCTTCTGCGTGCCCAGCGCCTGGATCGCGATTGGCACGTTCTGGAGATTTTCGCTGCGCTTCTGTGCCGTCACCACGATCACGTTGGGATCGCTGTTTTCGGCCGCGGACTGCGGTGTTTCCTGCGCAAAAACAGAGGAGGATGCGAGAGCCGATCCGGCCAGAAGCGCGAGCCGGGAGAAGCTACGAAAACCTGCACTCATGATGGAACCGCCCTGATCTGATGTGTTCTGCCTGCGGTTTGTGACGCGCAGCAAGATAACGTCAAGATCGTTGCAATTCGCAACTATCGTTCGTTACCGACCGTGGCCAAATTGCAACGATGCCGGCACTTGCGGATAGGACGTGAGAACATCCCCCAGCGCATCCCGCAACGGCGCCAGAAACGGCTCGAACGGCTTCCACGCAGCGGTGCCGTCACGATAGATCGGCTGGCGCACCTGCTCCGAACTGGCGGTCCGCACGGGGCGCGCGGTTTCGTGGAAGGCCAGGCACGCCTCCTCGAAAGGCAGGCCGCAGGCCGCCAGAAGCGCACGCACCTCAGCCTCGGTATCGTCGACCATGCGTTCGTAGATCACGCGGTGGACATGCCCCGGCAGCACTCGATCGATATGCGCCATCAGCCGCACATAGTCGCGATAATAGCGCCCCATGTCGGCGAGATCGTAGCTGAAGCCCTGACCGCGCGCGAAATGCTGCTTGAAGTTGGAAAAGCAGCAACCGAGTGGATGCCGCCGCGCATCGATGATGCGGGCACGGGGCAATATCAGCCGTATCAGCGGCACATGCACCCAGTTGTTGGGCATCTTGTCGATGAAGAGCGGCCGGGCCGTGTGCCGCTGGACGCGCGTCCGCTCGATATACTGTTCGCCCATGTCGCGCAGTTGCGCGGCGGGCAGCGCCAAGAGCCCTTCCGGATAATCCGCGACACCCCGCGCCAGCAGCGCGATATCGGGCAGTTCGCTGGTCCCTTCCACCTGGCTGTGGCTGGCGAGAATCTGTTCGACCAGCGTGGAGCCGGAACGCGGCATGCCCACGACGAAGATGGGATCGGCCGCTTCGGCCCCCGCGCCATCAAATGCCGCGAACAGGGCCGGCGTGGCGGTCGCGATCATGGCGTCCACCTTTCGCTCGGTCTCGTCGGCACGATAGGGAATACGCCCGCGCCGCCGCGCGTTTCCCGCGGCATAGCTTGCGAAGGCCGCTTCCACCTCGCCCCGGTCTTCGAGAGCCTTGCCCAGCGCGAATTCGAGGTGCCAAGCATCCTCCTCGGCGATGCCCCGCGTTTCGCGCGCACGCCGCATCGTGGCGATATCCGCATCCGTGAAGCGCACGGTCTTGAGGTTGGCAAGGCTCCACCACGCTTCGCCCAGCGTGGGTGAAAAATCGAGCGCTCGCCGGTAGGCGGCGATACCGTCCGCCTGACGCCCTACCGTCTTGAGCATGTGGCCGTAGCTCATCCATACGCGCGGCTGGTCGGGTGCCTGCTTCAGCACCAGTTCGTAAAGCGCCAGCGCCTCGTCGAATTCGCCGATGCGACCGAACGCGGCGGCCTGCAGATTGGCGTGCCCGGGATTGTCGGGGTCGTCCGCTGTCACGCGCTGCAGTTCGTCCAGCGCCTCGGCCGCGCGATTGGTCCGGTACAGCACCAGCGCCAGATTTGCGCGCGCGGGCGTAAAATCCGGCGCCAGTTCGATCGCCCGGCGCAAGAGGTTTTCCGCGTCCGTGTAGCGCCCGATCCGCCCCGCCAGTTCCGCGAACATGCGGATCGCGCGGACGTCGAACGGATCTTCCTTCAGCAGCGCGCGCAACAGCGGTTCGGCTTCGTGCAGCCGGTTCTCGTTCATCGCGGCCGCCGCCGCGATCAGGCGCGGATCGTAGGACGCGGCGGGCGCGCTGCGGGAAGAAATGCCAACATTCGTCATCGCCGCATCACAAACATGCTGACGCCGCGCAATCAAGCGATAGTCTGCATTGAAACGATCTTGAGGGAATCACGGATGGGCAAGCCCGCGCGGGGGTTGGGGTTCTGGATGACGCTGGCGCTGGTCGTCGGCAACATGATCGGATCGGGCATCTATCTTCTCCCGGCAACGCTGGCGCCGCTGGGCATGAACCAGCTGGCGGGCTGGGGCGTGACGCTGGCCGGCGCGCTGTGCCTGGCCGGCGCCTTCGCCCGGCTGGGCGCGCGGATGCCGCTGGCCGGCGGCCCCTATGCCTATGCCCAGGCCGCCTTCGGCCCGGCCACGGGCTTCATCACCGCCTGGAGCTACTGGACGATGATCTGGGCCGGAAACGGCGCGATCGCGGTGGCCGTGGTCAGCAATCTCAGCCTGATCTTTCCGTGGATCGGCCAGACGCCGGGGCTGCCCGCGCTGCTCGCTGTCGGCTGCGTCTGGCTGCTCACGCTGGTCAACATCAGCAGCACGCGCGCGGTGGGCGATCTCTCGATCGTGACGACAACGCTGAAGCTGGTGCCGCTCGTCGCGCTGATCGGCCTCGCCCTGTGGTGGTTCGCCACCGGTGCCCCGCGCGCCGCACAACCGCCGGTGCCGATCGGGTTCGGCGCGATCGCCAGCGCTGCCGGCCTCACCTTCTGGGGTTTCCTGGGCCTCGAATCCGCCACCGTGCCGGCCGACAAGGTGGAGAACGCCGACCGTGTCGTCCCCCGCGCGACGCTGATCGGCGTGGCCCTGACTGGCCTTGTCTACATGGGCATTTCGCTGGCCTTCGCCGCCTATATGCCCGCCCCGGAAGCCGCCGCGTCGCCCGCGCCGGTGGCCGACCTGCTGCGCAAGGCGTTCGGCGGCGGCGTGGCCGAAGTGGTGGCCCTGTTCGCGGCGATCAGCGCCTTCGGCACGCTCAACGGTTTCATCCTGCTGCAGGGCGAAGTGCCATGGGCCATGGCGCGCGGCGGCGTCTTCCCGCGCTGGTTCGCCAGGGAAAGCAGCCGGGGCACGCCGGTCCGCTCGCACGTGGTTTCCAGCATTCTGCTGAGCGTGGTGGCCCTGCTGAACTACGGCAAGGGGATGGGCGACCTGTTCCAGTTCATCGCCTCGGTCAGCCTCGCCGCCGGGATGCTGTCCTACTTCCTCTCGATGGCGGCGGCGATCCGCCTGCTGCCGGATGAAAAGCCGATGATCGCCATCGCCGCCATTGGCGCCGCGTTCATCGTCTGGGCGGCATGGGGCCTGGGCGCCGAAGCGCTGGGCTATGGCGCGCTGTTCGTGGTGGCGGGGGTTCCGGTCTACTGGGCCGTCAGCCGCGGTGGAGCATCTTCCACAGCACCGAACGGTCGCGGATGATCTCGTGCGCGGCGTTGTGGCCCGGCGCGCCGGTCACGCCGCCGCCGGGGTGCGTGCCCGAACCGCACATGTAGAGCCCCTTGATCGGCGAACGGTAATCGCCATGCCCCAGCACGGGGCGCGCCGCCCACAGCTGGTCGAGGCTCATGTGGCCGTGGAAGATGTCGCCGCCGACCAGCCCGAACTTGCGTTCGAGGTCCAGCGGCGAATGGATCTGCCGCGCGATCACCGCCGCCTTGAAATTCGGTGCGTGGTCGGTGACGGTATCGATGATGTGATCGGCCACCTGTTCGCGCACGTCGTCCCAGGATCGCCCGTCGGGCAATTCCGGCGCGAACTGCTGGCAGAAGAGGCTGGCGACATGCGCGCCCTTGGGGGCGAGGCTGTCATCGACGGTCGATGGCAGCTTGATCTCGACGATCGGTTTCTTCGACCATCCGAACTTCTTCGCATCGTCGAACGCGGCGTCCATATAGTCCATGCCCGGCGCGATGATGATGCCGGCGGTGTGGTGTTCGGCCCGCTCCTTGCCCGGTAGCACCGTGAAATCCGGCAGTTCGGACAGCGCGACGTTCATGCGGAACGTGCCCGAACCGGTCTTGAAATTGGCGATGCGGCGCCGGAAGTCCTCGTCGAGGTCCGACCCGTCGACCATCTGGCGGTACAGCAGCGCCGGGCCGACATTGGCCGCGACGATGGGAGCGTAGAGTTCCCCGCCGTCCTCCAGCTTGACCCCCGCGGCCTTTCCGTTGTTGACGAGCACTTTGGCCACCGGACTTTCGAGGCTGATCTCGACGCCGGCCTCCTCGCACGCCAGCGCCATCGCCTGCGTGATCGATCCCATGCCACCCACCGAATGGCCCCAGGCGCCGAACTTGCCGTTCACCTCGCCGAACACGTGGTGGAGCAGCACATAGGCCGAACCGGGCGTCGATACCCCGGCGTAATTGCCCACCACCGCATCGAACGCGAAGGCGGACTTGACGTGATCGTCCTCGTACCAGCCATCGAGAAATTCGCGCGCGGACTTGACGAAGATGTCCAGCAGATCGCGCTGCGTGGCGATGTCCATCTTCGCCAATGGCCAGCCCTGTTGCGCCGCCGCCAGCAGCGCACGCACGCCACCGCCGACGTTGGGCGGCGATTGCAGCGCGATATCGCGCAGCACCTGCGCCACCTTTTCCAGCGCGGCATCGTACTTCGGATAGGCTTCGGCGTCCTTCTGCGAGAAGCGGGCAAACTCCGCCTCGGTCCGCCCCGGCGCGCCGCCCAGCTTGAGGTAGGTATCGGGGAACGGAAAGAAGTTGCTGATCGTGCGCTCGATGATGCGGAAGCCGCGATCGTGCAGCTTCATGTCTGCGATCACCTTGGGGCGCAGCAGGCTGACCGTGTAGCTCGCGGTGGAATTGCGGAAGCCCGGATGGAACTCCTCGGTCACCGCCGCGCCGCCCACCACGTGCCGCCGCTCAAGCACACGCACCTTCATGCCGGCCTTGGCGAGATAGAAGGCGCAGACGAGGCCGTTGTGGCCACCGCCGATGATGATCGCGTCGTAGCGGTTGGTCATGTGCTGCTCTCCGTCGAAGGGCGGTGATGCCCACCCCTAACCCCTCCCGCAAGCGGGAGGGGAACCTTGTTGCCCTTCTTTCTCCCCTCCTTCTTGCGGGAGGGGTCGGGGGTAGGCTCTACTTCCGGCTCCACCCCGCCGGCGGTGCCTTGTGCAGGCGCGCTTCGGGCACGATCGCGCGGATCTTGCGCGCGAAGCTGCGCAGGCAGACCTCGCTGGCGCCGATCGGACCGGCGCCATAGGTCTTCGAGGCCATGCCCTTCTGGATGCGTTCGATCAGCCAGGTATCCTCCTGGTTGACCACGCGGTTCACGCGCCAGTTGGCATAGCGCACCAGCTTCATCTCGCGCCGGTCGTCGGGCAGGGCGAACGCCATTTCGCGAAGGACCGTCGTGGTCGGCGATACCGGCAGCCACTGCATGAAATCGATCTGGTCGGCATAGATATCGAACGCGATGTTCGGCCAGAGCTTGTAGTAGAGCCAGCGCTGCCGGCTTTCCGGCGGCAGATGCGGCACGTCGGGCAGGTGCGCCTGGTAGAACCGCTCCCAGAAGTTGGCAGAAGGCTTCTCCACCAGATCGCCCTTCATGCGATCGGCCCAGCCGTGGTCGGAAATCTCGTAGGACCGGCCGAAGATGCGCGTCAGCCCGTCGTGCGCCACCGGGATGTGCAGGTTGTCGGAATAGTTGTCGCCCACGTTCTTCCAGTTCACCGCGCGTTCGCGCAGGCGCACATCGGAAATGCGGCGCATGTCCTCGAAGCGATAGGGCGCGACCTCTTCCTCGAACGGCGCCATCATTTCCGCGACGGACGGGAAGCCCCGGTCCTCCAGCCGCACGAACACGAAGCCGCGCCAAATCTCGACCGAAACCGGAGCAAGGCCGTTCTCCTCCAGCTTCAGCGCCGGATAGTCCGACTTCATCGGCACGCCCGAAAGGCGGCCATCGGTTTCGAACACCCAGGCGTGATAGGGGCAGACGAACTTCTTCACGCACCCGGCATGGCCTTCGACCAGCCGCATCGCCCGATGGCGGCAGACATTGGTGAACGCGCGGATCTGCCCGTCGTCCCCGCGCACGACCACCACGCTTTCGCCCAGGTATTCGAGCGTGCGATAATCGCCCGCGACGGCGATGTCGCTTTCATGGCAGACGATCTGCCAGGACGGACGGATCACCTTGTCCATTTCCAGCGCGAAATATTCCGGATCGGTGTACAGCCAGCCCGGCAGGCTCCAGTCGGCGTCGGGATCGACATCCGCGGATGAAATGCTTTCGAAGGCAGAAGACAGGTCACCCATGGTTCGATCTCCGCGTTTCCCACAACAGCGCAGCGGGCGCACTTCCGAATCCGCCGCGCCAACAGCTTGTTGGACGAACGTACAACAAAAGGTAGAATGCGCAAGATGAAAGAGCCGGCCTTCAAACGCGCCGAACCCGATGCGCGGCGGCAAAGCCTGATAGAAGCCTGCGCGCGCGTGCTGGGCCGTGCCGGCGCCGCGGGTGCCAGCGTGCGGGCCATCGCGCAGGAGGCCGGCGTTTCGCCGGGCCTCGTCAACCACTACTTCGATGGCGTGGATGCTCTGGTCGCGGCGGCTTACGCGCACGTCGATGGCATGGTGACGGGCGCGCTCGACAAGGCGGTGGGCGATGCCGGACCGGATGCGCGCGACCGGCTCGACGCCTTCGTTACCGCCAGCTTCGCGCCGGACATCGCCGACCGGCACTTGCTGGCGACCTGGGTGGCCTTCTGGGGCCTCGTCACCGCGCGGCCCGACATCGCGCGCCAGCACGACGAACAGTACGCCGGTTTTCGCGAGCGGCTGGAAGGCCTGCTGGCCGGCTGCGGCGTTCCCGCCAACGAACTGCGCCGCGCCGCCATCGCGGTCACGGCGCTGGTCGACGGCCTGTGGCTCGAACTGTGCCTGTCGCCCGGCTGCTTCGCGGTGGAGGAAGCGAGCGGGATCGCCCGTCGCTTCCTCGATACGATCGTGCCGCCCCGGCCAGCCTGATGCCGGACGCGAGAGCCTATTTGCTCAGGTCGGTCAGCACGCTCAGGTAATACGTCACGCCGGGGCGGATATTGCTGAGCCGGATGCGCTCGTTGAGCCCGTGCGAGAACTCCTCGGACACCTTCCCGAACACCGGGCTGGCGCCATAGCTGGGCACGCCGACATGGCGGAACCACATCGAATCCGATGCGCCCGACGATTGCGAGGGGAACACCGCCACGCCCGGATAGACCTTCGCCATCGCCTTCTCCACCGCCGCGGTGAAATCGGGCCGCATCGGCGATGCGGGGGTGGCCACCGAGCCTTCGGTCACATCCGAGAATTTGACGGCGGGCGACGCGGCGACCTTTTCCAGTTCCGCCATGATCTCGGGCAACGGATGCCCGGGGAAGATGCGGCAGTTGATATTGGCGGTGGCGCGCTGCGGCAGGGCGTTCAGCGCATGGCCGCCGTTGACCATCGTGGGCACGCAGGTCGTGCCGATCATGCCCACGGTCGCCGGGTTGGCGCGCAGCGTGGCGATGGCGGCTTCATCCCTGGGATTGGCAGCAAAGGCGCGCATCGCGGCGGCGGTCTTCGGATCGCTTTCGAACTTCGCCGCGTTCTCAAAGAAGGCCTTGGTCAGCGGGTTGAGTTCCGGCGTGAAATGATAGGCACCGATCCGCTCCAGCGCGGTCGCCAGCTGGACGATCGCGTTTTCGGCGCGCGGCGCGGAACTGTGCCCGCCGGGGTTCGTGACCTCGAGCTTGAAATCGCCATAGGTCTTTTCGGCGCCGTCCCAGGTCCACAGCAGCGGCTTGCCGCTCGCTTCGTCCAGCAGGCCGCCGCCGCCATCGATGTTGAGAACCAGCTCGGCGTCCTTGAGGCGTTCGGCGATGATACCGCTGGTCTTCATCGTCGTTTCCTCGTCGCCCGAGAATTCGATGATGATCGTGCGCCTGGGCTTGTAGCCTTCGCGCCGCAGTTCGATCAGCGAGGCCAGTGCCAGCGCGCCGCTGAACTTCATGTCGCTGGCGCCACGGCCATAAAGGATGCCGTCTTCCACGACCGGCCCGAACGGATCGCGCACCCAGTCGGCGCGCTTGGCCTCGACCACGTCCATGTGCCCGGAAATGACCAGCGGCTTGAGCGCGGGATCGCTGCCCTTCCAGGTGGCGATCAGATAGGCGGTGTCGTCAACCGGCGTGATCTCGATATCGCCATCCGCCCAGCCCGCCTTGACCAGCGTGTCCTTGTAGAGCCGCGCGACATCGATGGTCTTGTTGCCCTCGCCGCGCACCGAACGGATGGCGATGGACTTCATTGACAGGTCAAGCGCCTGCGCTTCGGCCTGCGGATGCGTCGCCTCCTTGGCGGAGGTGGAAACCGAAGCCGCGGTCAGCGCCATCACGGCGGACGCGGAAACGAGAGCGGTACGGATCATGGACATGAACAAGCGACTCCTTCGGGCGCGCACGCTGGCTTCAACCGGTTGCGGAAGCAACAATTTTTCTTGCGCCCAAAACGCAGGACGCCCCGGCCGCGCAAACGGCCGGGGCGTCCATCGCTTCCGCGGAAAAGCGGATCAGCGGTTGACCTTGCTCGCGTCGAACGTGCCAAGGCCAGGCTTGAAGCTCTTTTCGTCCAGGAACTGACGGGTCGCTTCCTTGCGCGCGGCGGCACCGCCGAAGCTGTGCAGCGCTTCCTGCGCGCGGATCTGGTATTCAAGGCCGTTGTCATAGGTCATATCGACCATCCGGCGCACGGCCCACTTGGTGGCGCGAAGGGCGTGGCCGTCCTTCTTCTTGAGCACTTCGCAGATTTCCAGCACGCGCGCCTTCAGCTTGTCGGCGGGCACGGCCTCGGTAACGAGGCCCTGCTCCTCGGCCTGCTTGCCGGTCAGGTTTTCGCCCATCATCGCGTGGTACATCGCCTTGCGGAACGGCATGAGTTCCTGCGCGACCTTGGAAGCGCCACCACCGGGAAGGATGCCCCAGTTGATTTCCGAAAGGCCGAACTGCGCGTCTTCCGAAGCGATCGCGATATCACACCCGAACAGCGGACCATAACCGCCACCGAAGCACCAGCCGTTGATCATCGCCACGGTCGGCTTTTCGTACCAGCGCAAGCGCTCGAACCAGCCGTAGCTTTCGCGCTGCGACTTGCGAACCGCGCCCAGCCCCTGCGCCTCGGTCTCGCGGAAATATTCCTTCAGGTCCATGCCCGCTGTCCACGCTTCGCCCTCGCCGGTCAGCACCAGCACTTTCACATCGTCGCGAAACTCCAGCTCTTCCAGAACCGCCTTCATGCGGCGATTCAGCTTCGGGCTCATGCAATTGCGCTTTTCCGGGCGGTTGAACTTCACCCAGGCGATGCCGTTCTCGACGGTGAAGGCAACGGTATCTTCTTCGGCGCGCTCGACGGCGGGCTGGTCAGCCATGTTCATGTCCTTTCGATGGGAATGTTCGGAAGAATGTTGGGGAAATCAGATCGGGAAGTGCCCCGGCTGGGTCTCGACCGTAATCCAGCGCAGCTCCGTGAAGCTGTCGATGCCGGCCTTGCCGCCAAAGCGGCCATAGCCCGATGCGCCGACGCCACCGAACGGCATCTGCGCCTCGTCGTGCACCGTCGGGCCATTGACGTGGCAGATGCCCGAATGGATGCGGCGGGCGACCGAAAGGCCCTTGGCAATGTCCCTGGTGAAGACGGCAGCGGACAGGCCATATTCGCTGTCGTTGGCCAGTTCGATCGCATGTTCGGTATCGCGCGCGTGAATGACGCCCACCACCGGCCCGAAGCTTTCGTCGCGGAACAGCTTCATGCCCTGCGTCACGCCGTCGACAACGTGCGCCGGCATCAGCACGCCCTGTTCGGTTTCCCCGCCCACGAGCAGTTCGGCGCCCTGGGCCAGCGCGTCATCGATCAGGGCGCGGCAATGCGCGACGGTCTTGGCATCGACCACCGCGCCAAGCGGTGTGGTGCCCTGGCGCGGATCGCCCACCGGCATGGCGGCGACCTTGTCGCGGAACCGGCGCGCGAACTCGTCCGCCACGGCATCGACCACGATGATGCGCTCCGTCGACATGCAGATCTGGCCCTGGTTCATGAACGCGCCGAACGCGGCCGCCTTCACCGCCTCGTCCAGATCGGCGTCTTCCAGCACCAGCAACGGGGCCTTGCCCCCCAGTTCGAGCAGGCAGGGCTTGAGATGCTCGGCCGCGCGCTTGGCGATGATCTTGCCGACTGCGGTGGAACCGGTGAAGTTGATACGCTTCACTTCCGGCGCATCGATCAGCGCGCCCACCACCTCGGCCGCATCCGCCGGCGTGTTGGTCACCACGTTGACCACGCCATCGGGGAAGCCGGCCTCGGCAAAAGCCTCGATAATCAGCGCGTGCGTGCGCGGGCAGGTTTCGCTGGCCTTGAGGATCACCGCGTTGCCGCAGGCGAGCGGCACGGCAATGGCGCGCACGCCCAGGATGATCGGCGCGTTCCACGGCGCGATGCCCAGGATCACGCCCACCGGCTCGCGCAGCGCCATCGACAGGCAGCCCGGCTTGTCCGACGGAATCACCTCGCCGGCGATCTGCGTGGTCAGCGCCGCCGCCTCGCGCACCATGCTGGCGGCAAGTCCCAGGTTGAACATTGCCCAGCCGGCGGTGGCGCCGATCTCGCCCATCATCGCCTCGACGAAGGCATCCTTGCGCGCCTCGAGCGCCGCGGCGGCTTTCATCAGCACCGCGCGCCGGGCATTCGGCCCCATCGCCGCCCATGCCGGGTAAGCCGCGCCGGCCTTCGCCGCTATGGCGGGAATATCGCCCGCTTTCATGGCTTCCGCAGTGGAGGCGACCGCGCCCGTCAGCGGGTTCAAACGTTCGAAGATCATGAGCGACTCTCCCAATATGTTATATTTCATAGCAATTGAGTCGGGGCATGGCAATGCCTCGCCGCATGTCGTGCCTGCAGGTGCGAAACCGCGCGCGAAAAGCGGCGACCTGTTCCGTTTCAGAATTGCACCGGTCGCACCGGACCGCGCAGACCGCAATTGGCGCATACGAATGAACGCCATGTTTTAACGCATTTTTCGCCGCGCCATTCCGGGAGACACCTGCATTTCGGCACCAATAAGTGCAAAAAACGCAATCGTTCCGTTAACTTTCGCACTTGCGCTGAAACGGTCTGAAACGCACATAGGGCGGGCCTTTCAGGCATCCTCTCCCAAACTATTCAGGGCCGCCCGGCAACGGAGCGGCCCTTTTTTTGCGCCCGTTCCTGCTTCGCGGAATCAATGCGCGTGCGGCAACAGCACCGTGCGTCCGATGACCGTCCGGGTTTCCATCGCCTCGAAAGCCTCGCGCCAGCGCGACAGCGGAAGCGCAGCGTGAACATGCGGGCGAATGCGGCCTTCTCCGGCCAGCTTCACGATGGCCGCCACGTTTTCCCGCCCGAGACCGGGAAAGCGGCGTCCGAACTCCCCGGCGCGCACCCCCACCACCGAGAAGCCCTTGATCAGCGGGATATTGGCACGGATGTCCGGAATACGGCCACTGGCGAACCCGACCACCAGCAGGCGGCCACCGAACGCGATGCAGCGGGTCGATTCGTCGAACGCATCGCCCCCGACCGGATCATAGACGAGGTCGGCGCCGCGTCCGCCGGTGATTTCGAGCACGGCCTCGCGAAAGCCGACCGGGCCGGCGAGCACATGCTCCGGCGCATAGAGGTCCGCAATGCGGCGGCGCTTTTCCTCGCTGGAGGCGACGGCGATCACCCGCAGCCCTAGCGCGCGCGCCAGATCGACCGCGGCCAGCCCCACCCCGCCGGCCGCGCCGTGGATCAGCGCCCATTGCCCCGGCTGCGCCGCTCCGCACCGCACCAGGGCGACCCAGGCCGTAAGATAAGCCGCCCGCAACGCGGCCGCTTCGGGGAACGACAGCGCATCGGGCATCGGCACGATCGCATCGGTGGCGTGGACGCCGAATTGCGCGCATCCCCCGGTCAAACCGCCAACGATGACCCGCGCGCCCTGCTCCCATTCCGCGCCCGAGCCCACGGCCACCACCGTCCCCGCCGCCTCCATGCCCGGCACGAACGGCAACGGCGGCTTCGCCTGATAGCCACCGCGCGTCATCAGCAGATCGGGAAAGCCCAGCGCCGCCGCCTCGATCCGGACCAGCACCTGTCCGTCGCCCGGTTCGGGAACGGGCCTGGCGACGATGCCAAGGCCGGTCAGATCAGGCGTCAGCGTGGATACCTCAAGGGCCTGCATGGTCATCATAGCGCGCTTCTCCCACGCCCCTGATGGACGAGCGTCGTTGCGCGGGCAAGGCTGGCGGAAACCGGCTATGACGGATTTTTGCACGCTCCCCTTGTCGATCCGGACATCGCTGCATAGCTTGGTTTTCTATCCCGCAAAGGGTTGCCATCGCGGCCGGTTCGAGACCGGGCGCGATTGAAAAGCATAAGGGCGTTCGCAGGAATTGGTGTTGTGGAAAGCGCCGCTGCCCCATAGGCGGATCGCCGCTTTCAGGTCTCGCAGACCGGCGCATGATCCGGCGCGACCACCACGCCAGGCCTGCCGGACGCGGGGATCACCCGCTGGACTGCCGCCGGACTACCCTGGGTCCCGACAGGCCGACGGGCAAGGCAGGGCCGGATCGCGATCGTGTTTTCCCTTGCGATCCGGCGCTGTTTCAAACCGGGCCGAAACCGGAATGCGCTGCTACTGGCCAATGCTCTTGATCGCGATCGCCGCCGCCGCCGCGCGGGTTTCCACGCCCAGCTTTTCGTAGATGCGCTCCAGATGCTTCTGCACCGTGCGCGGGCTGATCGACAGCACGTCGCTGATCACATTGTTGGACTTGCCATAGCTGATCCACAGCAGCACTTCCGCCTCGCGATCGGTCAGCCCCAGCCGCGCCTGCAACCGGGCCACATCGACCTGCGGGTTCAGTTCGTTCAGGCGGATCAGCACCTCGTTTTCGCGGTACTGGGCCACCAGCACCAGTTCCAGCGCGCTATCGCCCTGCTCCAGCCGGACCGAGGCGCCGCGCGCATCCTTGCGCGTCAGCAGCCGCTCCACCGTGCTGCGCAGGGCAACGGGCAATTGCGCGTCCTCCTTGCTCCAGCCGGGTTCGACCCGGTTGATCGCCTGCTCCGCCATCGGCGTGCACCACAGCAGGAAGCCGCGCGTGTCGGTGGCCATCATCAGGCGGCCGGTGGCGTCCAGCCCGGTCGTGCTGGCCTGGACCGCGCGCGCGTGGCCCATGTGGACGCGCACGCGCGCCAGCAGTTCGTGCACGTTCACCGGCTTGCGGACATAGTCCACGCCGCCCACCTCGAACCCCTCGATGACATGCTCGCTCTCGGTCAGGCCGGTCATGAAGATCACGGGCACATGCGCGGTTTCGGGGTTGGCCTTGATGCGCGCGGTGGTCTCGAAACCATCCATGCCCGGCATGACCGCGTCCATCAGCACCAGATCGGGCACAACGTGGCCCAGCAGGTCCAGCGCCGACGCGCCCGATGTCGCCACCAGCACGGTAATCCCGCCCGCTTCCAGCGTATCGGTCAGCAAACGCAGCGAATCCGCCTCGTCATCGACCACGAGCACGGTGTCACGACGAATCGGCCGCTGATCCATGTCAGAGGCCCTCAAGGGTCTTGGCGAGACCCGACAAGTCGAACCGATCCAGACAGTTGTACAGCGCCTCGACCAGTTCGCGCGCGTCCGGCTGAGCCGCCTCAAGCTTCCTAATTTCGGCTTCCATGCCCCTTACATGCCCGATCCGCAGCAGTTCGCGCAACTTTTCAACATGTTCGCGCGCGACCCCCGAAAGCGGCAGCGCGGGAGAGCCGCCCACCTCCGCCGGGGCATCCCCCTCGTATACCCACTCCAGCTTCAGGCGCGCGCCGATCGCATCGACCAGCGCCCCGAACTCGATCGGCTTCACCAGAAACAGGTCGTGATCGCGTGCGCCGGTATGAGAGCATGATGACGCCCATCGCGTGATCCTGCGTGCGTCGCAGACGCGCCGCCACTTCCCACCCGGACAGGCCGGGCATGGACACATCGAGCAGAACGAGATCGAACGCGCGCGCATCGCTCAGCGCCAGCGCGGTGGCCCCGTCGGGGGCCAGCGTCACCTCGAACCCGATGCCTTCGAGAACCCGGCGCATCAATGCGCGCTGTTCCGGGTCGTCATCGGTCACCAGCACCGAACGGCGGTGCCCCTCGTACCCGATCACCCGCCGCGCCGCTGCGGAGGTTTCGCGATAACCGGCGACATGCCCCAGCATCAGCCGCACGCGGAAGCACGATCCCTGCCCCGGTGTGCTTTCGAGCTCCAGCGTCCCGCCCAGGATCTGGAGAATCGCGCGGGTGATCGCCAGGCCCAGACCCGCGCCATCCTGCGGCCGGCCGCTCTCGCCAGCGCGCTCGTAGCGGGTGAAGATGCGCTCGCGGTCCGCCTCGGCGATGCCTGGCCCCGTGTCGATCACCTCGAACACCGCCGTCTGCCCGGACCAGGCCACGCGCAAGGTCACGGTCCCGGTCTCGGTGAACTTGATCGCGTTCGACAGCAGGTTGATCAGCACCTGCCGCAGGCGCTTCTGGTCGGTCCGCACGAATTCCGGCAGCCGTTCGGGCAGTTCGCAGCGGAAGGCCAGGCCCTTCACCGCCGCCGACGGCCGGAACATCGAGACGATCTGGTCGATCAGCGCCGGCAGCCGCACCACTTCGCTGTTCACCCGCAGCACGCCGTTTTCGACCAGCGAGATGTCCAGCAGCCCCTCGACAAGATTGGTGAGGTGTTCGGCGCTACGCCGGATGACGCGGGCCGCTTCCTGGGGATCGACCCCCGCTTCATGCTCCACGAGTTGCGCGTAACCATAGATCGCGTTCAGCGGAGAGCGGATTTCATGGCTGACATTGGCCAGATAACGGCTCTTCGCCGCATTGGCGGCCTCGGCGGCTTCCTTGTCGCGCAGCAGGTCCACCAGATCCGGAACGGTGTCGACCGGGCTGTTGATGGGCGCGGAAACCCTGCCCCCGCGCCAGCCCAGGACCGCAATGCCGGCAAGGCACAGCACGGCCAGCGCCGCGAGGACATGAAACAGCGTCGAACCGTTCTCGAAGAGCTCGGCCCCGACGATGAGCGCAACCGCGGCCAGCGCGCAAACCGCGAGCGCGACGGGACGCGGCGCGGGGCCGCTTGCACGCTGAAGGAAGGACCACGCGCCCGCGCGTGCCCGCGCGCCACGCCAAGCAGCGTCGGCCCCGGACGGCAGGCGATGCGGCATCGCGTTCAAAGGTCCCTCACCCTGAACGGCGGTATGGCGGTTCCTGATCTGTCAGGGGACACGGCATTATGCGCCGGCCCCCTCCCCAACGCATCGGACATTGTACTTTATCGACCCCAGGCGCCGGGCATTGTGTGTTGCGCCATTTTGGATTGTGCATCGCAAACGCGATGAACTCAACCCCTCCCGAACAGATTCAGGACGATTGTACGAAATCGGGAAAGGGCACAAAAATGCCCGTTCGCGCGGAGGTTCAGATCAGATGATCACGCTGCAGGCGCTGGAGCAGCCGGATCGCGACGGAATGGCGAATCGCCTTTCCTTCCCGCAGCTTAACCCACGTATTCAGGCCGATTCCGAAGTTCGCCTGGATCACTTCGGGCTTCTGGCAGTGGATCACCGATGCCATCCGAGCAACGACATCGGGCTCGACATGGGTTAGCCTTTGAGCGGACATATTTCCTCGCACAGTGTTACGATCTGGCAAAAGAGTATTATGAGATAGAGCATTCAACATACGTCATTTGCCGAATGCTCAACCGCCGCGACTCGCCCTAGTGAGTGGAAGTTTCCGCACCGCACCATGCCAAAGCGGGCCACGGGCGCCCACAAAACGCCCTCCGCGTGCAAATCCGGCTGGCGAAACGCCCGCATTCGGCTAGGCGTGCCAACGCGCGCTGCCCGGTGCCTGCCGGGAGGCCTTTGTCTTGCCGGTTTCCGGAACCAAGAGGAGTTGAGTTCGCCCATGCGGCCGTTTGCCCGCCCTGCCCTTGCCTTGCCGCTTGCCGCACTCCTGCCAACCATCGCCCAGGCGCAGGAGGCACCCGCCGACGCGTCGCAAGGTCCGGCGCAGGCGATCGTCGTCACCGGTCGCGGACTGATCGATGCGCCCGCCACCGCGGCCTACGACGTCCAGCAGATCGACCGCGACAAGCTGCTGCTCGCGGCATCGGGCCGGATCGAGGATGCGTTGTCCTCGGCGGCGGGCTTTCAGCAGTTCCGCCGTTCCGACAGCCGCTCGTCCAACCCGTCGTCGCAAGGGGTCACCCTGCGCGCACTCGGCGGCAACGCCACCAGCCGCACGCTCGTCCTGCTCGATGGCGTGCCCATGGCGGACCCGTTCTTCGGCTATATCCCGTTGAGCGCCATCGCGCCCGAACGGCTGGCATCGGCGCGCGTCACGCGCGGCGGCGGGGCGGGCGCGTTCGGTGCCGGCGCCGTGGCCGGAACGATCGAACTGAGCAGCGCGGATGCCGATCAACTGGGCCTTGTCAGCGCGAGCGCGCTCGCCAACGATCGCGGCGAGACCGAAACCTCGGGCACCTTCGCGCCGAAGCTGGGTCAGGGCTTCGCCGTCGTCAGCGGGCGCTGGGATCGCGGCCAGGGCTTCTGGACCACGCCGGTGACGCAGCGCGTACCGGCGAGCGTGCGGGCGCGATACGATAGCTGGTCGGCCGGCATCCGCGGCGTCGCGCCGATCGGCGCCAAGACCGAGCTGCAAGTGCGCCTGCTGGCGTTCGAGGACAACCGCACGCTGCGCTTCGCCGGGGCGGACACGGGATCGAGCGGGCAGGACGCCAGCCTGCGCCTGATCGGCCGGGGGCGCTGGCAGTTCGATGTTCTCACCTACGTTCAGGCGCGCGATTTCAACAATATCGCCATCAGCTCCACCAGCTATCGCAAGACGCTGGACCAGCGCCGCACCCCCACAACCGGATGGGGCGGCAAGGCCGAACTGCGCCCGCCGGTGGGCGGCGCGCACGTGCTGCGGCTGGGCACGGACTGGCGCGTGGCATCGGGCGAAGGGATCGAGGATGCTTACAACGCCACGACCGGCGCGGTCACCGCGCGTCGCCGCGCCGGCGGGCGCAACAGCGATGTCGGCTTGTTCGCCGAAGACGACTGGACGCTTGGCCCGGTGATCCTCACCGCCGGGGCACGCGCGGACCGCTGGACGATTGCCGACGGGCATCTCGTCACCAGCAACGCGGCGGGCGTGGTCACCGGCGCTTCCACGTATGCCGACCGCGCGGGATGGACTGGCAGCTTCCGGGGCGGCGCGGTGATCCATGCGGGCCATGGCCTTGCCCTGCGCGCGGCCGCCTACACCGGGTTGCGCCAGCCGACGCTGAACGAACTGTACCGCACCTTCACCGTGTTTCCCATCGTGACCCAGGCCAACCCCGGCCTGCGCAACGAACGGCTGGTCGGCTATCAGGCCGGCTTCGATTTCAACCCGCTTCCGGCCGTGACCTTCACGTTCACCGCTTTCCAGGACCGGGTGGAGCACGCCATCGCCAACGTGACGGTCGCCGCCAACACCCGCCAGCGCCAGAACGTGGACGCCATTCGCGCGCGCGGGCTGGAGCTGGGCACGTCGATCCGCCTGGGCAAGGTCACGTTCGACGGATCGCTGGCGCTCACCGACGCCAGGGTCGAAGCCAGCGGTGCGGCGTTCGCGCTCAATGGGCTGCGCCCCGCGCAGACGCCGAAGATCGCCGCCAGCGGCACGCTGTCATGGCAGCCCGCCCCGCGCTGGACGCTGGCAATGACGCTGCGCCATGTCGGCGCGCAATACGAGGACGACCTCCAGACCGATACGCTGAAAGCCGCGACGACGCTGGACGCCTACGTCCGCGTGCCACTGGCAGGGCCGTTCAGCCTGATCCTGCGCGGGGAGAACCTGACCGACGCCGAGATCGTGACCCGCAACGCCGCCGGTTCGATCGATCTTGGCACGCCGCGCACAGTCTGGGCCGGGCTGCGCGTCGATATCCGCTGAACGCGCGCAGACGTATTTCCCGCGCCGCATGGGCAGACATCGCTCCTGCGGCCGCGTAGGGGGATCATGACGACAAGATCCGCGCCGGCCTCGCCGCCGGTCCGAACGGGAGTGGGGGCATGAAAGCGAAGCGCTGCGCCACGGCCGGTCCCGGTCTTGCACGCGCCACAATGGCTCAATTTTTTGCACCGCAGCATTATCGCGCCTTGTCGAACCGCGGTCCTCTGTCATACCCATCGATTCGGGAGAGCCTTCCGCGGGGGAGGCGCCCCGGGCAGTACGGCGAAAACCGGAGGCAATCCGGAACGGGCGTGCTCCGGCGCAAGTCGGTCGGGGGGCCGGTGTCAGTGAAAGGCCGGGATAACATGCCCGGTCGGACGGACGTTTGCGTCATGCCGGTCGGCCGGGCCTTCAGGGTGGAGCTTGTTCCATGAGCCTCGAGATCACTTCCACGGCTGCCGAGATCGACGCCCATATCATCGATGTGCTGCGCCATCGCGTCGGCAAGGACGAACGCGCCGCCAAGCCGCACGACTGGTTCACCGCCACCGTGCTCACGCTGCGCGACCACGTGATCGACCGCTGGATGGAATCGACCCGCAAGACCTATGCCGAAAGCGGCAAGCGGGTCTATTATCTCAGCCTGGAATTCCTGATCGGCCGCTTGCTGCGCGATGCGCTGTCCAACATGGGCATGACGCGCGACATGGAAAAGGCGCTGCGCGAACACGGGCTCGACCTGGCCGCGCTGGAGGATCTGGAGCCGGACGCGGCGCTCGGCAACGGCGGCCTCGGCCGCCTGGCCGCGTGCTTCATGGAAAGCCTCGCCAGCCTCGACATCCCGGCCTACGGCTACGGCATCCGCTACAAGAACGGCATGTTCCGCCAGCGCATCGACGATGGCTGGCAGGTCGAGCTGCCGGAAACCTGGCTGAGCCACGGCAACCCCGCGGCGAGGTGGTCGACGATGGCGAAGGCGTGGTATGGAAGCCCGCCGAACAGATCGAAGCCTATGCCATCGATACGCCGGTGGTGGGGTACAAGGGCAAGCGCGTGAACACGCTGCGCCTGTGGACCGCCGCCGCGCTCGATCCGATCCGGCTGGACCGGTTCAACGCCGGCGACCACGTCGGCGCGCTGGTGGAGGAAGCCCGCGCCGATGCGCTGGTGCGCGTGCTGTATCCCGCCGATTCCACCGCCGCGGGGCAGGAACTGCGGCTGCGGCAGGAGTTCTTCTTCACCTCCGCCTCGATCCAGGACATCGTGCGCCGCCACGCGCAATACAATGGCGATGTGCGCACCCTGCCCGACAAGGCGGCGATCCAGCTCAACGATACCCATCCGGCAGTGGCCGTTGCGGAAATCATGCGCCTGCTGCTCGACGAACATGGCCTTGAATTCAACGAGGCGTGGGACGTCACCAAGCGCACGGTCGGCTATACCAACCACACGCTGCTGCCCGAAGCGCTCGAATCCTGGCCGCTACCGCTGTTCGAACGGCTGCTGCCGCGCCACATGCAGATCGTCTACGCGATCAATTCGCGCGTGCTGCGCGAAGCGCGCAAGGCCGGGCTGGACGATGGCGCGATTTCCGCGATCAGCCTGATCGACGAAGGCGGCGAACGGCGCGTGCGCATGGCAAACCTTGCCTTCAGCGGCGCGCACAGCGTCAACGGTGTGGCCGCGCTGCACACCGAACTGATGAAGAGCACGGTCTTTTCTGACCTGCACAAGCTCTATCCCGATCGCATCAACAACAAGACCAACGGCGTCACCCCGCGCCGCTGGCTGCAGCAATGCAACCCCGGCCTCGTCTCCGTGCTGAAGGACGCGATCGGCGACGGTTTTCTCGACGACGCGGAAAAGCTGGTCGAACTGAACGCGCTGGCCGACGACAAGCTGCTGGGCGAACGCATCGCCGAAGTGAAGCGTTCGAACAAGGTGGCGCTGGCCGCGCACATCAAGGCGATCACCGGCGTCCGGCTCGATCCCGATGCGCTGTTCGACGTCCACATCAAGCGCATCCACGAATACAAGCGCCAGTTGCTGAACCTGATCGAGACGGTGGCGCTCTACGACGAAATCCGCAGCCACCCGGAACGCGACTGGGTTCCGCGCGTAAAGATCTTCGGCGGCAAGGCGGCGTCGAGCTATCACAACGCCAAGCTGATCATCAAACTGGCCAACGACATCGCCCGGCGCGTCAATTCCGATCCGGCAGTGGGCGGGTTGCTCAAGGTGGTGTTCGTGCCCAACTACAACGTCACGCTGGCAGAACGCCTGATCCCGGCAGCGGACCTTTCCGAACAGATCTCCACCGCCGGCATGGAAGCATCGGGCACCGGCAACATGAAGTTCGCGCTGAACGGCGCGCTGACCATCGGCACGCTCGATGGCGCGAACATCGAGATCAAGGATCGCGTCGGCGACGACAACATCGTCATATTCGGCCTGACGGCGGAGGAAGTGCTGGCCAAGCGCGCGCAGGGCTACAATCCCCGCGAGGTGATCGAGGGTTCGCGCGAATTGCAGCAGGCGGTGTCCGCCATCGCGACCGGCGTCTTTTCGCCCGACGATCCGAATCGCTACGCCGGCCTGATGGGCGGCATTTACGACAGCGACTGGTTCATGGTCGCGGCCGATTTCGACAGCTACGCCGCCGCGCAGCGCGCGGTGGATCGCCGCTGGGAAGACCCGGCCGGCTGGCGGGCGGCGGCAATCCGCAACATTGCCAACGTAGGCTGGTTCTCGTCCGACCGGACGATCGCCGAATATGCCCGCGAGATCTGGGGAGTCTGAGGAGCATCATGAAACCATCGGCGCGCGCCATCGAAGCCCTGCTCAGCGGGACGCACGCCGATCCGTTTTCGCTTCTGGGAGTGCATCAGGGCCCCGAAGGCGCGTTCGCCCGCGCCTTCCTGCCCGGCGCGGACGAAGTGACCGCCTGTTCGCTGAAGGGACGCAAGCTAGGCACGCTCGAACGCGTGGACGGGCGCGGCCTGTTCGAAGGCGCGGTGACGGGCAAGGCCCAACCCGTCAAGTATCGCTGCAAGGCCGGCACGCACGAATGGTGGGTGACCGACGCTTTCTCGTTCGGCCCGGTGCTGGGGCCGCTGGACGATTTTCTCATCAACGAAGGCACCCATTTCCGCCTGTTCGACAAGATGGGCGCGCATTGCATCGAACACGAAGGCGTTTCCGGCGTCCATTTCGCGGTCTGGGCGCCCAATGCCCGGCATGTCGCCGTGGTCGGCGATTTCAACGACTGGGATCACCGCCGCCATCCGATGCGCAAGCGCGCGGACATCGGCGTGTGGGAAATCTTCGTGCCCGATGTGGGGCCGGGCCATGCCTACAAGTACCGCATCGTCGGCCCGACCGGGGAGGTTCTGCCACTGAAGGCCGATCCCTTCGCCTTCGCATCGGAAATGCGGCCGAAGACCGCCTCGCTCACCGCGCGTCCGGCCAAGCCAGACTGGGGTGATGCCGCGCACCGCGCGCATTGGGCCTCGGTCGATGCGCGGCGCGAACCGATGGCGATCTACGAGGTCCATCCCGGATCGTGGCGCAAGCCCGGCGAGGACGCGTTCCACACCTGGGACGAACTGGCCGACCTGCTGATCCCCTATGTCGTCGAGATGGGCTTCACCCATATCGAGTTCCTGCCGGTCAGCGAGCATCCCTACGACCCGAGCTGGGGGTATCAAACGACCGGCCTCTACGCCCCTTCCGCGCGGTTTGGCGGGCCGGACGGTTTCGCCCGCTTCGTCGATGGCGCGCACCGCGCCGGCATTTCTGTCCTGATCGACTGGGTGCCGGCGCACTTCCCCACCGACGAACACGGCCTTGCCCGGTTCGACGGCACCGCGCTGTACGAGCATGAGGATCCCCGGCTGGGCTTCCATCCCGACTGGAACACTGCGATCTACAACTTCGGGCGGCGCGAGGTGTCCAGCTTCCTGGTCAACAACGCGCTGTTCTGGGCCGAACAGTACCATGTCGACGGGCTGCGCGTGGATGCGGTCGCCTCGATGCTTTACCGCGATTATTCGCGCGAGGCCGGGGAATGGATTCCCAACGAGCAGGGCGGGCGCGAGAACTGGGAGGCGGTGGCCTTCCTCCAGAAGATGAACAAGGCGGTCTATGGCAGCCATCCCGGCTTCGTGACCGTGGCCGAGGAATCGACCGCCTGGCCGGGGGTGACGCTGCCGGTGGGCGACGGCGGCCCCGGCGCGACCAGCCTGGGCTTCGGGTTCAAGTGGAACATGGGCTTCATGCACGACACGCTGCAGTACATGGCGCGCGAGCCCATCCACCGCCGCTACCATCACGACGAGATCACCTTCGGCCTGGTCTACGCCTTCAGCGAGAATTTCGTGCTGCCGCTGAGCCATGACGAGGTGGTCCACGGCAAAGGCTCCCTGCTGACCAAGATGAGCGGGGACGACTGGCAGAAGTTCGCCTCGCTGCGCGCCTACTACGGAATGATGTGGGGCTATCCGGGGAAGAAGCTGCTGTTCATGGGGCAGGAATTCGCCCAGCGCCGCGAATGGAGCGAGGCGCGGTCGCTCGACTGGGAACTGCTGGAAGCGCCCGCGCACGAGGGCGTCCGCCGCTGGGTGCGCGACATCAACCGTGCCTACACGTCCACCCCCGCCATGCACGCGCGCGATTGCGAGGCGGAAGGCTTTTCCTGGCTGGTGGTGGACGATGCACTCGCCTCGGTCTTCGCGTGGCTGCGCAAGGCGCCGGGGCACAAGCCGGTGGCCGTGGTCTGCAACATGACGCCCGCCGTCCACGATCACTACCGCCTGCCGCTGCCGCACGACGGCGCGTGGCGCGAGGTATTGAACAGCGACGCCGCCGTCTATGGCGGCAGCGGCCGGGGCAACATGGGCCGCATCACCGCGCACGACGGCGCGGCGCTGGTGGTGCTGCCGCCGCTGGCGACACTCTATTTCGAATACGAAGGCTGAACGGAAAGGGGCAGAGGACATGGCACGGGAAACATATGGTCAGCCGCTGGCGCGCGATGCGATGGCCTATGTGCTGGCCGGGGGGCGCGGCAGCCGCCTGCGCGAATTGACCGACAACCGCGCCAAGCCGGCGGTCTATTTCGGCGGGATGAGCCGGATCATCGATTTCGCCCTGTCCAACGCGATCAATTCGGGCATCCGCCGCATCGGCGTGGCCACGCAGTACAAGGCGCATTCGCTGATCCGCCACATGCAGCGCGCGTGGAACTTCATGCGCCCCGAACGCAACGAAAGCTTCGACATCCTGCCCGCTTCGCAGCGCATCTCGGAAATGCTGTGGTACGAAGGCACGGCCGACGCGGTGTACCAGAACATCGACATCATCCAGGCCCATGCGCCGAAGTACATGGTCATCCTGGCGGGAGACCACATCTACAAGATGGACTACGAGATGATGCTGCGCCAGCACGTCAACTCGGGCGCGGACGTCACGATCGGCTGCCTTGTCGTGCCGCGCAAGGATGCGACCGGCTTCGGCGTGATGGCGGTGGACGAAAACGACGCGATCACCGCCTTCGTCGAAAAGCCGAAGGACCCGCCGGGCATTCCCGGCAACCCCGGTTTCTCGCTCGCCTCGATGGGCATCTACGTGTTCGAGACGAAGTTCCTGTTCGACCAGTTGCGCCGCGATGCCGAAACCCCGGATTCGCAGCGCGATTTCGGCAACGACATCATCCCCTACATCGTGAAGCACGGGAAGGCCGTGGCGCACCGCTTCACCGCCAGCTGCATCCGCGCGGCGGAGGAGATCGAGGAATACTGGCGCGACGTGGGGACGCTGGACGCCTATTTCGAAGCCAATCTCGACCTGACCGACACCGTGCCCAAGCTGAACATGTACGATCGCGACTGGCCGATCTGGACCGACCAGATCATCGCCGCGCCCGCCAAGTTCGTGCATGACGAGGAAGGGCGGCGCGGCATGGCGATCTCCTCGCTGATCTCGCAGGACTGCATCGTCTCGGGCGCGCTGGCGCGGCGCAGCCTGCTGTTCACCGGCGTGAAGATGGGCAGCTTCTCGTCGTGCGAGGAAGCGGTGATCCTGCCCTATTGCAACATCGGGCGCGGTGCGCGGCTCAGCCGCGTGATCCTCGATTCGGGCGTGCGCATTCCCGAAGGGCTGGTCGTCGGCGAGGATCCCGAACTCGACGCACGCCGCTTCCGCCGCACCGACAACGGCGTCTGTCTGATTACCAAGGACATGATAGAGCGCCTGGCATGACGATTCGCGTCCTGTCCGTCACCTCCGAAGCCGTGCCGCTGGTGAAGACCGGCGGCCTGGCCGATGTGGCCGGCGCGCTACCCGATGCATTGGCCCCGCATGGCGTGGAGATGACCACGCTGCTGCCGGGCTACCCCGCCGTGTTGAAGGCGCTGGGCAAGGCGAAGGCGATCCACGCCTGGGATGCCCTGCTGGGGGAGCCGGCGCGGCTGCTGGCCGGCAAGCTGGGCGATCATCCGCTGCTGGTGCTGGACGCGCCGCGCCTTTTCCAGCGCGACGGCGGCCCCTATGTCGATCCCTTCGGTTACGATTGGGGCGACAACTGGCGGCGCTATGCCGCGTTCGGGCGCGCGGCGGCCGATATCGCCGGCGGCGCGGTGAAGAAGCACGGTTTCGACCTGGTCCACGCGCACGACTGGCAGGCGGGCATGGCGCTCGCCTATCTGCGGTTCGCGCCCTTTGACGGCAAGGCCCTGCCCTCGGTGATGACCATCCACAACATGGCGTTCCAGGGCTATTTCGGAGGCGACCTTTTCCCGCTGCTCGACCTGCCGCCCCAAGCCTGGGCCATGGACGGCGTGGAATATCACGGCGGCGTCGGCTTCCTGAAGGCCGGGATGGAAGCGGCCAGCGCCGTCACCACCGTCAGCCCCACCTATGCCCGTGAAATCCGCCTGCCCGAATTCGGCATGGGTCTGGAAGGGCTGATCGTCAGCCGGGGCGATCGGGTGCGCGGCATCGTCAACGGCATCGACACGGAGCAATGGAACCCGCAGGTCGATCCCGCGCTCAAGGCGAATTTCAGCGCTCGCACGCTGGCAAAACGCGCCGCCAACAAACGGGCGCTGGAGCAGGAGTTCGCGCTGGAACCCGGCGACGGTCCGCTGTTCGTGGTGATCAGCCGGCTCACCTGGCAGAAGGGCATGGACGTCCTGCTCGAAGCGATCGACCATCTCGTCGGGATCGGCGGGCGTCTTGCGCTGCTGGGGTCGGGCGATGCGGCGCTGGAAACGGGCTTCCACCAGGCCGCCGCGCGCCATCCCGGCCGCGTCGCCGTGCGCATCGGCTATGACGAGGCGCTGTCGCACCGGATGCAGGCGGGCGGCGACGCGATTCTCGTGCCCAGCCGGTTCGAGCCGTGCGGCCTGACGCAGCTCTATGGCCTCGCCTATGGCTGCGTACCGGTGGTGGCGCGCACCGGCGGTCTGGCCGATACGGTGATCGACGCCAACCTTGCCGCCACCAATGCGGGCGTCGCCACGGGCATCCAGTTCACCGGCGTCCACTGGCAGGCGCTGACCGAGGCGATCAGCCGCGCCGCCGCGCTGCACCGCCAGCCGGACCTGTGGCAGAGCCTGCAACGCAACGGCATGAAAGCGGATTTCTCGTGGAGCCGCAGCGGCAAGGCCTATGCCGACCTCTATTCCGAACTGATCGCGGAGGACCGATGACCGTTACCGTTCCGAGTTCACCCTATGCCGGACAGAAGCCGGGAACGTCCGGCCTGCGCAAGAAGGTGAAGGTCTTCGCGCAGCCCAACTATGCGGAAAACTTCATCCAGGCCGTGTTCGACGTGGTGCAGCCGGCACCCGGCGCCACGCTGGTGATCGGCGGGGACGGGCGCTACCACAACCGCACCGTGATCCAGCAGGCGATCCGCATCGCCGCCGCCAACGGCTATGGCCGCGTGCTGGTAGGCAAGGGCGGCATCCTTTCTACCCCCGCCGCCAGCCACGTCATCCGCAAGTACGAGGCATCGGGCGGCCTGATCCTCTCGGCCAGCCACAATCCCGGCGGCCCGGACGAGGATTTCGGGATCAAGTACAACATCGCCAACGGCGGCCCCGCGCCCGAAGGCGTGACCGAGGCGGTCTATGCCCGCACGCAGGTGATCGACCGCTGGCTGACGGTGGATGCCGAAGACATCGATCTCGACACCTGCGGTTCCAGCGCGGTGGCCGATACGATCGTGTCGATCATCGATCCCGTGGCCGACTATGCCGATCTCATGGAAACGCTGTTCGATTTCGGCGCGATCCGGCAGGCCGTAGCCGGCGGCTTCACCATGGCGTTCGACGCGATGAGCGCGGTGACTGGCCCCTATGCCATCGAGATTCTCGAGAACCGGCTGGGCTTTCCCGCCGGCACCGTGCGCAACGGCACGCCGCTGCCCGATTTCGGCGGGCACCATCCCGATCCGAACATGGTTCACGCCAAGGCGCTGTTCGACCGGATGTTCGCCCCCGACGCGCCCGATTTCGGCGCGGCGTCGGATGGCGATGGCGATCGCAACCTGATCGTGGGGCGCGGACGCTTCATCACGCCATCGGATTCGCTGGCGATGCTGGCGGCCAACGCGCACCTTGCGCCGGGCTATAGCGCGGGCCTGAAAGGCATCGCCCGCTCCATGCCCACCAGCGCCGCGGCGGACCGCGTGGCGGAAGCGCTGGGCGTGCCCTGCTTCGAAACGCCCACCGGCTGGAAGTTCTTCGGCAACCTGCTCGATGCCGGCATGGCAACGATCTGCGGCGAGGAAAGCGCCGGCACCGGATCGGACCACGTGCGCGAAAAGGACGGGCTGTGGGCGGTGCTGCTCTGGCTCAACATCCTGGCCGAGCGCGGCATCAGCGTGGACCAGCTCGCGCGCGAACACTGGGCGCACTATGGCCGCAACTACTATGCGCGGCACGATTACGAGGCCCTGCCGACCGACATCGCCGATGCGCTTATCGCGGAACTGCAGGGCAAGCTGGCGACGCTGCCGGGCCAGCGCTTCGGCCCGCTGACCGTCGCGCAGGCCGACAGCTTCTCGTACCTCGATCCGGTCGATGGCTCGACCAGCGCCAACCAGGGGTTGCGCGTGCTGTTCGAAGGCGGATCGCGCATCGTGTTCCGCCTGTCCGGCACCGGCACCGAGGGCGCGACGCTGCGCGTCTATCTGGAGCGCTACGAACCCGCCGGCGGTGATCTGGACCGCGAAACGCCCGCCATGCTGGCCGACCTGATCGCGGCGGCCGACGCCGTCGCCGGCATCGTGCGCCACACCGGCCGGACCGCGCCCGACGTGGTGACGTGAGGGGGGTGACGTGAGCGCGGCGGCGGGCGTCAGCATCGGGTCCGGCGCCACGCGCTTCGCCGTGCGCGCCCCTCTGGCGGAGGCGGTGTGGCTGTGCCTGTTCGACGCGGCCGGCGAACGCCGCGAACCCATGGCGCGCTTCGGTGAAACGTGGATCGTGGAACTGCCGGGTGAGCTTGCCGGGGCGCGCTATGGCTATCGCGCCGAAGGTCCGTGGGCGCCCGAACGCGGGCTGTGGTTCGACCCGGCCAAGCTGCTGGTCGATCCTTACGCGGTGGAGCTGGACCACCGCTTCGCCTACGATCCGCGCCTGTCGCAATTCGGCGTGGACACCGCGCCACTCGTGCCCAAGGCGATCGTTCCGGGCGCGCTCCCGGACTGCGCGCACGAAGCGCCGCGCTTCGCGCGCGGCGGGCTGATCTACGAAGTCAACGTGCGCGCCTTCACCATGCTGCACCCCGATGTGCCGGAGGCGCTGCGCGGAACGGTGGCGGCGCTGGCCCATCCCGCCGTGCTCGCCCACCTGAAGAAGCTGCACGTCGGCGCGGTGGAACTGATGCCGATCGTGGCGTGGATCGACGAGCGGCACCTGCCGCCGCTGGGGCTGTGCAATGCCTGGGGCTACAACCCGGTGGCGCCGATGGCGCTCGATCCGGGCCTGTGCCCCGGCGGCGTGGCCGAACTGCGCGATACCGTGGCCGCGCTGCATGCCGAAGGGATCGGCGTGCTGCTCGATCTGGTGTTCAACCACACTGGCGAAAGCGATGTGTTCGGCCCCATCCTCTCGCTGCGCGGGCTGGACAACGCCGCCTATGCCCACGCGCCCGACGGCAGCCTGATCAACGACACCGGCTGCGGCAACACGCTCGATTTCGGCAAGTCGGCGGTACGCCGGCTGACGCTCGACACGCTGCGCCATTTCGTGCGGCACGCCGGCGTGGACGGTTTCCGCTTCGATCTTGCCCCGATCATGGCGCGCAGCCCCGGCTTTGCCGCCGATGCGCCGATCTTCGCCGAGATTGCCGCCGATCCTCTGCTGGCCGACCGCGTGATGATCGCCGAACCGTGGGACATCGGCCCCGGCGGATACCAGCTGGGCCGGTTTCCCGACACCTGGCTGGAATGGAACGACCGCTATCGCGATGATGTGCGGCGCTTCTGGCGCGGCGACGAAGGCGTGGGCGTGCTGGCGACGCGCGTGGCCGGGTCGTCCGACGTGTTCGGCAAGCAAAGCTGCCGCAGCGTGAACTTCCTCGCCGCGCACGACGGGTTCACGCTGGCCGACAGCGTAGCCTACGAGCACCGCCACAACCGGGCCAATGGCGAGGACAACCGCGACGGCCATGGCGAGAACTTCTCGTGGAACAACGGCGTGGAAGGCCAGACCGGCGATCCTGTCGTGCTCGCCCGCCGCGCCGCGGACCTACGCGCGTTGCTGGGCACGCTGTTCGGCTCGACTGGTACGATCATGCTGACCGCCGGCGACGAGTTCGGCCGCACGCAGCAGGGCAACAACAACGCCTATGCGCAGGACAACGCGATCGGCTGGGTCGACTGGGCCGGCCGCGACCGCGCGCTGGAAGACTGGGTGGCCGCCCTCGCCGCATGGCGCGGCGCGCGGGCGGACTGGTTCACGCGCTTTCCCGAGGAGGGGCAGTGGTCATCGCTCGATGGCCGCCCGATGGATGCGGCGCTGTGGGAAGCCCCCGAAACGGAAGGCTTCCACTACGCGTCGCACGATCCGGCCCGCCCCTTCGCGCTGACGATCGACCGGGCCGCCCGGCTCGCGCGGCCCGCCGATAATCAGGGATGAATGCCCGACTTGCCCGGTGAAAGGATGCCGTTGGGATCGATCGCGCGCTTGAGCGTGAGATTGAAGTCGCGGTTCACCTCGCCGTATTGCTGCGCGACGAGGTCCATCGAATTGACCCCGGTGCGGTAGCTGGCCCAGCCCTGCGCGCCGAAGCGCGTGACCAGTTCGCGATAGCAGGCGTCAGCCTTCTGCTCCTGCGCCGGATCGGCCTTGTCGAACAGCAGCGCGATGATGTGGTGCAGATCGCGCCAGCCGATCGCATAGGCGGCGGTGTAATCGAAACCGTGCTTCTCGACGATTTCCTTCGCCAGCGCGGTCTGCCGTTCCGCCTCCACGCCGCGCGCCGCCGCCACAGGCGCGAACCAGGCCAGGCCGCCGCCCGCCCCGCGCCAGCGCAGCAGGCCCACTTCGTCCAGGTTGAGGCCGCCCTGCATCAGCGTCTGGTGATGGTGGAACCAGGGGTTGCCCTCCATCTCCGCCGCCGTCAGCACCTCGCCGCCGCTGGCGGTCAGCGTCGCCCGGATGATCGGCTCCACCCCCGCCACCGTCTGTTCGGTGCCATAGAGCGCGAAATAGGTGTTCCACATGCCAAGGCCGTTGGCGCTGGCCGCCTTCTTCAGCGAGGCTTCGTCCAGCGGCGCGCCATCGGGCACGATCTCGTTGCGCCGCTTGAACATGGCGAGCTGGTACGATGCGCTCATCATCAGGTTGCAGTTGGCGACAAGGTTGGACACGCGCAGCGGCCGCATCGCCTCGATGATCTTCGGCACGTCCTCCATATTGGCATGGCGCACCATGAAGGGCTTGTAGACCGGCGGCCTGGGCATCAGCCACAAGCCCATCTTGGTGACGATGCCGAAGTTCGACTGCGTGAACAGGCCGTCGAGATAGGGCCCGTAGCCCCACTTGAACGCCTGCCAGGCCGTGCTGCCCTTGATGCTGCCCATGCCGGTGCGCATCAGCCGCCCGTCGGGCAGGCACACTTCCATGCCGCACTGGAACATGAAGTGTTCGCCATAGGGCGTGTAGCCCACCCCGCGATCGAGCGTGTTGCCCACTGGCGAGGCGATCGGGCCGACGGTAGGCACGTCGATCCACAGCGGGATTTTGTGCTCCTCGAGGTAATCCTTGAGCTGCTGATAGGTGACGCCCGGTTCGAGCAGGCACGTGCCGAGATCGGCGTCCACTTCCAGGATGCGGTTCATCCGCTTGAGATCGAGCACGACCTGTCCCGGCGTGGCCGGCGCGGTCATGCCATAGCCCATGTTCTTGCCGGTCGAGACGGTCCACAGCGGCTGCTTGTAGGTGTTGGCGATGCGGACGATCTCCTGCACCTCCTCCACCGACTGCGGGCAGACCGCGCCCACCGGCTTGTACTGGTGCGCGGGATCGGGAATGTAGGTCTTCGACCAGGGCGCGACCGCGTCCTCGTCGCCGAACACCCATTCCGCGCCGACCACGCCCCGGAACGCCTTCATCGCGCCGGCGAAGTCCGCCCTGGTGCGCCCCGGCGCCAGCGGCGCGGGATTGGCCGCGCTGGCACCGGTGCCCAGCCCCGCAGCCAGCGAAGCCCCCAGCCCGGTGCCGAGCAGACCACGACGATCGATCGAAAAGCCGCTCATTGGCCGTGCTCCTCCTTGCGCGCGGGCGCCGCCGCGATCCATGCCGCCAGCGCGTCAAGCTCTGCCGGCGTCACTTCAGTGGGGCGGAACGCGGGCATGCCGTTCTGGCCGTGCCGTGCCACGTATTTCACGGTTTCGGCGGGCAGGTGACGGCCCAGCAGGATCGGCCCGACGTTGCGGCCGTGGCAGTACCCGCACACTTTCGCATAGACCTGCTCGGGCGCGCGCGGCGCCTGCGCCTCTCCCAGCCGCTGCTGCGCCGCGACCGGGCCAGCCAGCGCCAGCACGATCATGCCTCCATACAAGCGAAGCATCCCAGAACTCCCGTCCGGGGGCTGTTTGCCCCCTTTTCGTATCTTACTATGTGTAAAATTTGAACGCGGGAAGGACAGGGAGTCAAGCGCTGCGAACGCCGCGCGTGTCACGCTGCGAAATGCGGTCCGGTGCCCCGAAAACGCGGATCAGAGATCGGCGAGCGGCGTGCGCGCCAGCACGGCCGCCTTTGCGGGAGCCATGCCCAGCCCGACAAGCACGGACTCGGCAATCTGGGCCGGATAATCCTCCCCCGTCTCCTCGCGCAGCAAGGTCACCAGCGCCGACAGCGTCGCGCCGAGCACGACATCGCGGCCGATGCGCGCGTCGGCGATGCGGAAGGCGCCGGACGCCATGCCCTCTTCCACCGTGCGCTGAGCCTGCTGGTGCGTCTCCGCGCCGAAGATGATCCCGCACGCGCTGATGTTGACGATCGACCAGGCCCAGCGCGCATCCTGCTGCCCGCGCCGCAGGTAGTACCGGATCGCGGTGGCGGTGCGCTGCGCGGCATCGGGCAGCGTACCGATCGCCTGCACCACCGCCGCCAGGAAATCGTGCGTCACTTCCCAGGACAGCGCCTCGCGCAGATCCTCCATCCCGGCGAAATGGTTATAGAACGTGGGACGGGTGATCCGCGCCGCGTCGCAGATTTCCTCGACGCGGGTGAACAGGCCGTTCTGCCGCCCGAACAGATCGAACGTCGCGGCCAGAATCCGCGTGCGGGTGCGCGCCTTGCGCTCGCGCCCGATTTCGGCGCGGCGTTCGCCATCGATCCTGCGCTCGCCCGCGCGTGCTGTGCCGGCCATTTCCATCGCCGGGGCTTAACGCGCGGGCCGTGGTGCAGGCAATGGTCCGCGGATCAGCGCTCCGCCAGACGCGACCCCCGCCCATCGCCGATGGAACCGATGCGCGGCAACGGCCGCTTGCCCGCGACCGCCGAACGCAAGCCGTCCGGCAGCAATTGCGAGAGCAGCAACTGGCCGAAGGTCCATTCGCCCAGATCGGATTCCGCGTTGATATGGCCGGCCGGCCCTGCATCGGCGAAACGGCTGCCCCATGCCGTGGCCAGGCGCCGCGCCGCGCTGAAGCGCAGGTAGGGATCGTTGCGGCTGGCGACGAGAATCGAGGGAAACGGCAGTTCGGCGGGTGGGAACGGCGCAAACCGGGTCAGCCGCCGGTCAAGCGGGCGCTCCTCCACGTCCGGCGGCGCCACCAGCAGCGCGCCAACCACCGGCCCGTCACGGCCGGGCTGTTCGTATTCGGCCCACCATGCCACGGCAAGGCAGCCCAGGCTGTGCGCGACGAGCACCACGGGGCGGTCGGCCCGCTGGATCGCCAGGTTCAGCTTGTTGACCCAGGTGTTGCGATGCGGATCGTCCCACAGGCCAAGGTCGACCCGATGGCAATTGTCGAATTCCTGTTCCCAGATGGTCTGCCAGTGGCCGGGGCCGCTGTTGTTCAGCCCGGGAACGGTGAGCACAAGGGGTTCTCGATCGGTGTTGGTGCCGGAAGGCAGCCCCGAAAGCAGCGTATGGGTGGCCATGATTGCATCTCCTGAAGGATTGCCGGCCGGTCGACTCGGAATACGTCCCGACGCCCTCAAGATAACTCAACCCATGAAGTAGACAATCGTCGGGCGACGGAATGATTTCTTTTCAGGCCCAAGCGCGGGCTTGGCATCTGGGGTGCCTGATCCGATCCGCGCGACGGAGAATTAACGATCTGTAATTGCCCTGACACATCGCGGGAAGAAGCGAGCGGCTAGACGCGGTATCGGCCTTGAATTCCAACTTCAGCGGATAGGGGCCAAAGTGCGCAGCAATCCCGGGACAGACGACCGGCTTTCGGGCCAGTCGCCTGTCCTTGGAGCCAGGCGCCGGTACCGGCGTCACAATAATGGCACACTCGCGGTGCCATGAGCCGGAAGGATGTTTCGCTTGCTGGAATACACGATCGGCGACGTCTATCGGGCATGGGCTTGCGCTCCGCAGGCCTTTTTCTGACGCCAGATCATACCCAGCGCCAAACCGCCGTTGATGACCGCAAGCTCCCCTCCCTCCCGCCGTCTGCTCGTGTCGATCCACGATGTCTCGCCGCGTTTCGAGCGGCAGGTCGATGCACTGGCCGAACGGCTTGCCGCGCATCTGGGCGGACCGTGCTTTGCCATGCTGGTCATTCCCGATCACTGGCACGGCGCGCCGCTGGCCGAAGCGCGGGCGTTTCAGCGCCGCTTGCGGGACTGGGCCGATGCGGGCGTGGAAATGTTCCTGCACGGCTGGTCGCACATCGACGAAACCCCACCCCGGGGCAGTGTGGCCGGCTTCAAGGCGAAGCGCATGACCGCTGGTGAAGGCGAATTCCTGAGCCTTTCCCGCACCGAGGCCCTGGCGCGCATGACGCGAGGGCGGGCGCTGGTGGAACAGGCGATCGGCCGTCCGGTCGCCGGCTTCATCGCGCCGGCCTGGCTGTACAGCGATGGCGCGCTGGAGGCCGCGCGCGACGCCGGCTTCGCTTTGGCGGAAGATCACATGAAGGTGTGGGAGCCGGCCACCGGCGCCGTCGTCGCCCGTGGCCCCGTGGTCACCTGGGCCAGCCGCAGCCGCCCCCGCATCGCCAGTTCGATCGCCTTCGCGGCGCTGGCCCGCACGGCCTTGCCGCACGTGCTGCCAACGCTGCGCCTGGCGGTCCATCCCGGCGATTGCGGCGTACCGGCCCTACTTGCCAGCATCGACAGCACGCTGCGCCGCTTCCTGCGCACGCACCGGGCCAGCCGCTACGATTCGGTCGCCGCCGCGCCAAAGGCGCTGGCCGCGTGACGCGCCGCCCGCCGCCTCCACCGCGGACCGTTCATCCGGCCGCAAGGTTCGCCGCCCTAGGCGCGGCACGATCCTGCTACCGGCCCGCCACCGAGTTGCGGCCATGCTGTTTCTCTCAAGGTTTTCGCGATGACTAGCGCGTCCGATGTCTCCGCACCCGGGATGAGCCTGCCCGATCCGATCGCCGCCGGCGCCGGATTGCGCAAGTGGAGTCCCCTGCTCGGCCCCGCCATCTCGCTGGCCATTCTGGCCGCGGTCCTGCTGCAGCTGCGCGAACTGAACTGGTCGATGATCTGGTCGATCATCCCCCGATCGCCGCTGGTGTGGCTGGTGCTTGCGGCCAGCTATTTCGCCGCGCCGGCCGCGGACTGGCTGATCTTCCGCCGCCTGTGGAACATCCCGGCGGCGGGCTTCATCCCGCTGGTCAAGAAGATGATCGGCAACGAGCTGCTGCTCGGTTACGTCGGCGAGGTCTATTTCTACGACTGGGCGCGCAAGCATGTGAAGATGGAAGGTTCACCCTTCGGCGCGGTGAAGGACGTGGCCATCCTCTCGGCGCTGGCGGGCAACATCCTCACGCTGGCCATGCTGGCGCTGGCCTGGCCGCTGATCGGGCTGCTGGGCTTCGGCAAGGACGGCAACCTCATGGCGATGTCGATCGGCATCGTCCTGCTGACCTCGCTGGTCATCATGTTCTTCCGCAACGGGCTGCTCAGCCTGCCGCGCGACGAACTGATCTATACCTTCGTCGTCCACTGCCTGCGCGTGATTGCCAACACCGGCTTCGCGGCGCTGGCCTGGCACCTGATCCTGCCGGGCGTGAGCCTGGGATCGTGGCTGCTGCTGGCCACGATGCGCCTGCTGATCTCGCGCCTGCCGCTGATCCCCAACAAGGACATCGCCTTTGCCGGCGTCGCCACCCTGCTGGTGGGCGAACATCTCAAGATCGGGGTGATGATCGCGATGGTCTCGATGCTGATCCTGGCCACGCACGTCATCCTGTTTCTGGCGCTGACGGTGCTGGACGCGGTGCGCAAGGAAAAGGCGGCGTAAATGAAGATCGTCGATGTCTGCGCCTTCTATGCTCCCAAGGGCGGCGGCGTGCGGACCTATATCGACCGCAAGCTCAAGGCCGGCGCCGCGCTGGGGCACGAAGTGGTGGTCATTGCGCCCGGCGCCCACGATCATGTCGAGCAGCGTGGCCCCAATGCCCGGATCGTGTGGCTGAAATCGCAGCTGTTCCCGCTCGATTTCAACTACCGCTATTTCAACGATACCGAAGCGCTCTATGCCGCGCTCGATCGCGAGGCGCCCGATTTCGTCGAAGCCTCATCCCCCTGGCGCAGCGCCAGCACGATCGCGGACTGGCCGGGCAATGCCCCGCGCGCGCTGATCATGCACGCCGATCCTCTATCCGCCTATGCCTATCGCTGGCTCGATCCCGTGGCCAAGCGGCCCACGATCGATCGCGCGTTCGACCGTTACTGGCGGCACCTGCGCCGGCTTGACGGCAAATACGACATGGTGGTCAGCGCCAGCCCCGGGCTGTCCGCGCGGCTGGTCGAAGGCGGGTTGCGCCACGTGGTGACCAACCCGATGGGCGTCGATCCGGGCGTGTTTTCGCCGCGCCTGCGCGATGAAGACCTGCGCCGCCGCCTGCTGGCGATGTGCGAGCTGCCCGAAAGCGCCACGCTGCTGCTCGGCGTCGGCCGCTTCGCGCCCGAAAAGCGCTGGCCGATGCTGGTCGAGGCGGTCGAGGCCGCCGGCTCGCGCCATCCGGTCGGGCTGGTGCTGGTGGGACAGGGGCGGGACCGCAAGGCGATCGTGCGCCGCGTTTCGGCCAATCCGCATATCCGCATCCTGAAGCCGATCACCGATCGTGGCGAACTTGCCCGCGTGATGGCCAGCGCCGACGCGCTGGTCCACGGGTGCGAGGCGGAAACGTTCTGCATGGTCGCCGCCGAAGCGCGCGCCAGCGGCCTGCCGCTGATCGCGCCCGACGAAGGCGGCGCGGCGGATCAGGCCCGGGCTTCCGGCGGCTGGACCTATGCCTCGGCCAGCGCCGCCGCCGCTGCGGATGCCATCGCTGACTATGCCGCGGCGCGCGAACGCGGCGAAACTGGCCCGCACGCGATCATCCCGCCGCCACGCACGATGGACGATCACTTCGCGGAACTGTTCGCCTCTTACGAACGCCTGGTTGTTCCACACCGCCGCGCGGCCTGACGGCAGCCACCTTTTTCACACGCGCAACCGCCGGTCCTTCCGGCGCGTTCCGACGCGCGCAAAAAAGCGGCGGCAAGGCACAGGCCCGCCGCCGCAAAGGGTGGTCAGAAGTGAACCGGGGCAGGCCAGCAGCCCGCCCCGGCCTTGTTCGTCACGCGTCAGAACTGAACCGTCGCATCGATGCCGAAGGTGCGCGGCGCGTTGTAGTTCGCGTAATCGCCCAGCGAGGTGTTGGCGCCCGAACGACGATAGATGTGTTCTTCGTTGAACAGGTTGCGCGCCCAGGCCGAAACGGTCAGCTTCTGGCCGCCATCGCTCATCGGGATGTCGGCCAGCGACAGGCGACCGTTCACGATGAAGCTCTTGTCGGTCATCAGCGCTTCGCCGGCGAACGAGTGGACGGGATCGCTGTAGTTGCCATCGACGTGGAAGCGCAGTTCGGTGCCGGCGCCGCCGACCGGCAGTTCATAATCGATCGAGCCCGACAGTGCGTTCTTCGGCGTGTACAGGATATAGACCGTCTCGAAGACCGGGGTGGTCACCGGCGGATTGAGCGAGGCGTTCAGCGCTTCCTGCACCGTGTTCCGCGCCGGCGGAACGTGGGTGTAGGTGTAGGCGTAGGACAGGCCCATCGACAGCCCGTCGACCGGACGCACGGTCAGGTCAGCCTCGACACCGCGAATCTTGGTGGTGCCAAGCGCGTTGACGGTTTCCAGCGTGTTCCGAACGGTGCCGTTCTGCTGCAGGATGAAATAGTTGAAGTCCACCTGCGTATTGTCGCGGTCCATGATGTAACCGGCCACGTTGAAGCGCACCTTGCGGTCGAAGAACTCGGTCTTCAGGCCCACTTCGTAGGACTTCACCGATTCCGGTCCGAAGGAGCGGTAATTCAGCGAGCGCGAGCTGGCGCCGCCGGCGCGGTAGCCGGTGGCATACTTGGCGTACACGTTGATGTCGGGGTTGACCTCGTAAGCCAGCACCACCAGCGGATCGAACCGGCTGTTCGACTGATTGAACGTGAAGTTCGTTGCCGCACCGTTGACGGTGTAGAGCAGACCGTTCTTGTCGTCCTTGGTGTAGCGACCGCCCACGGTGATGTGCAGCGGATCGAACGGGTTGTAGGTCACCTGGCCGTAAGCGGCATAGCTCTTGGCATAGGCCGTGCTGGCGCGGGCCAGCGTGGCGCTGAGGTACGTCGACGGATCGTTGATGGTGTATCCGTTGAGCGCCGCGTTCCACTTGTTGGTGTTCGGCGTGCGCGCCCAGTCGCTGGCGCGTTCGTTGAAGTAATACAGGCCGAACACGTAGTCGAACTTGCCGGCCGAACCGACCGCCTGGAGTTCCTGGCTGAACTGGCGCTGCTGCAACCCGGCCAGCGAATAGCGGCTGAAGTTGACGTTCGGCCCCCAGATCGGCGTGCGGTGCGCGCCGCCCGAGTTGTCCCACTGTTCGTCGCTGACCGTCCGCCACGAGGTGATCGAGCGCAGTTCGAGGCCTGGCGACACCTTGTAGCTGATGTGGCCGGTGAAGCCCTTGGTGATGTCGATGCTCGGCTGCTGCGGCACACCGATATCGGCCGAGGTGGCCCGGCCATAGCCGTACTGGATCAGCGGCGTGCCGTTGGCATCCTTGGGGATGTTGGCAAGCGCGGACGGCGTGATCGTCACGAGCTGGCTGTAGAACGGCGTGTTCTCGTCGCGCGACTTGTCGAACGCGAGATCGATCGTCAGATCGCTGGTGGGCTTCCAGCGCGCCGCGATGCGGCCGCCGTAGCGGTGATACTGGTTCCAGCCGGCTTGGCCCGCCAGCGGGTTCTTGATCGTCGGATCCTGGTGCTGAAGCACACCATCGAGCTTGATCGAGATGTTGTGGTATTCGGGCAGATCGAGGTGCAACTGGGCGTTGTACGAACCGTAGTTGCCCACGCCGGCCTGCAGGCGGCCGCCGAATTCGCCGGTGGGCGCCTTGAGCACCATCGAAACCGCGCCGCCTTCGGTGTTGCGACCGAACAGGGTGCCCTGCGGCCCCTTGAGCACTTCGACGCGCTCGACGTCATAGAGGCTGGCATTCAGGCCATGCTGGCGGCCGAGATAGACACCATCGAGATAGACGCCGACGCCCTGTTCGCGCGCGGGCTGGTTGGCGTCGTCGGGAACGATGCCGCGAATACCGATCGTCAGCGCCGACTGGCGCGCTTCGAAGGTCGAGATGCGCAGCGACGGAACCGAGCCGTCGGCAAGGTCCATCAGGCTCTGGACGTGGCGCTTCTTGAGATCGTCCGCGCCCATCACCGAGATCGAGATCGGCGTCTGCTGGAGGTTCGTCTCGCGCTTGGTGGCGGTCACGACGATTTCGGTCAGGCCGGTGCTGTCGGTTTCGGGCGAAGCGGCATCGGCGGCGGGTGCGGCGGCTTCAGCGGCGAAGGCGGGGCTGACGGCAAGCGCAAGCGCTCCCGTTCCGGCCAGCAGGCCGGCACGCAGACAGGTCTGGAAGTTCATGTTTCCCTCACTTGTGAGGACTTGTGTCCTCGGGCGAGGCCGCGTCTAGCCGCCTTCCAATGCAGTTTTGTTACGGTCCCGCCGATTCTCTCGGGAAATGTTCGCGCATTGCGACGGAGCTGTGACGAAACCCAGGAATTTCAGAACGTTTCCAGATGTTTCCCGTTGGGAAAAATGCGGATGCCGCTCCGCGAATCGTCCGTCCCTGACGCCATAATCAGCGACGCCGAGGCCCGCCGCCTGCAACAAAGCGCCCCCCACTCCGAAGGATGGAAGGCGCTTCGCGTTGTTTGGTCGGAGCCGGTACCCGGCTCCGAAATGGTGGCAGTGTCAGAAGGCTGTCTTCAGCGTCACGAAGACCTGCCGCGGCGCGCCGGCCAGCAGGGTTTGGTTGTCGCCCTGGAAGCCGAAGCCGTTCGAACCGATCGTCGCGACATAGCGCTTGTCGAACAGGTTGGTGGCGTTGACCTGCAGTTCCACCGGCTTGCGCCAGCCCACGTTGAAGCGATAGCCCAGCGAGGCATCGATCAGCGTGCGCCCCGGCACCTGCTGGTCGTTGAGGTAGGTGAAGTACCGCTTCGACATGTAGTTGGCCGAAAGGCGGCCGAAGAACCCGTCGCTGTCATACGAGATTTCGCCGCGCAGGAGATGCTTGGGCGCATCGACCACGGTCTTGCCCTTGGTCGCATAGAAGTTGCCGTTCGCGTCCTTGATGTCGTCACGATAGGTCGTGTCGTTGTAGCTGTAGGAGGCGAACGCGCCGAAGCCCATCGGCAGCTTCACGTCCAGCGCCGCCTCGATGCCCACCGCGCGCACGCTGCCCACGTTCTGCAGCGCGTTGGCCGCGCCAACGATTCCCACCGAGGTGGGGATGGTCAGCAGGCGGTTGCGGAAATCGACGTAGTAGCCGGCCAGCACCGCGTTCACCACGCCGGTGTTGTAGCGCAGGCCGCCTTCATAGGTGTCGGACTGTTCGGGCTTCAGCTTGCCCTTGATCGCATCGAACCCGGCCTGGGTGGACGAGAACGGCCCCGTCGTCGCCGACGAAACGAAGGCCCGCGTCACCGAGGTGAAACCGGCGAACGCTTCCAGCCCCCGCCCGAACTTGTAGTTCACGCCCACGTGCGGCTGGAACCAGTCGCGCGCGGACAGGCGGCCGATCGTCCGGTCCGCCAGCACCACCGGATTGGCGTTGTTGTTGACCTGGAACCCCTTCCAGCCAAGGTTGATGTGCGCATCGCCCAGGGTGATCTGGTCCTCGACGTAATACTGCACCGTGGCGGTGTTGTACTTGATGTCCCACTGGGTGAAGAACGGGTTGCGCATGAAATCCAGGTGGTTGCGGCCCGGATTGGTACGGCTTTCATAGGCGTAGAAGCGCCGCGCCTGCTCGAAATTGTTGTTCTCGTACCACGCGCCGATGGCCACCTGGTTCGCGCCGAGGTCCAGGTTCACGCTGCCGAACATGCCGGCGCGGTCGATCGTGTATTCGGTCGTGCGCACCGCCATCGGCACGCCGGTGGGGCTGTTGACATAGGGCGTGCCCCAGGTGCCCTGCCCGGAGTTGTGGTGGTAATAGGTCTTGAACTTGAAGGTCACCTTGTCGCCGGCGGGGGCGGTGAGGCCCACCGCGCCCAGCCAGTCGCGGCGCAGGCCGGACGCATCGTAATAGGCATCGTCGAGCGACTGGACCGGCGCCGGATAGACCTTGCCCGCCGTCGGGTTGAGCGGCGTGGTACCGCTGTCGCCGCGATTGGCGCCGATATCCGCCACCTGCACCGCCAGCGCGTATTGCGATGGGCCGAAGTTGTCCCAGTCGTAGCCGAGCCGCTTGATCATGCCGAGCGAGAGATCCTGATAGTCCTGCTCGGCCCGGTCGGAATAGCTGAGATAGGCATCGACCGTGGCATCGCCCAGCGGCGCCACCACCTTGGCGTTGGCCATCAGCGTGCGCTGCTGCCCATCGCCCTTCCACTTGTCGAGGTTCTGGTATTGCACGGAAGCAAAGGCGCGCAGGCCATCGGCAGTGCCCAGGCCAACCCGGCCGAAGACGCGCACGGTGTTCGAGGAACCGTAGGTCACGTTGCCGTCCACGCCCAGCACGCGCGCGGGATCGATCGATTCGAACTCCAGCGTGCCGCCCAGGTTGTTGGTCGATTGCGTGTCGATCGAACCCGACCCCTGCGACACGCGGGTCACGCCGATGTTTTCGGACGTGATGGCGCGGCTGATGTGCAACCCGTTGACGTTGCCATAGGTCATGTCGCCCAGCGGAATGCCATCCAGCGTGAAACCAAGCTGGTTCTGGTTGAACCCGCGAATGGTGATGCGGGTCGACCATTCGTAGTTTCCGAAAGGATCGGCCGACTGGAAGTTGACGCTCGGCAGTTTCTCGATGGCCTTCAGCGGGCTGGTGCCCGCGGCCAGCACCGTCAGATCGGCGTTGGAAATTTCCTGGACCTGCCGCGTCTGGCCGGCACCGAACACGACGATTTCCGCACCGGCGGACGCATCGGCGGGTGCCGGCGCAGCTTCACCAGCGGGTGCTTCGGCGGCAAAGGCGGGAGCGGCGACGGCCATGGCGGTCGTCACGAACAAGGCAGTCACACAGCGCATCTCTTTTCCCCTCATGGGCCTGGACTCGAGATGCGCCGCTAGACGGCCGGTGTTGCACGATCGTGCAGTTTTCCTTTCATTTCAAAGGCGGATTTGTGCGCGCTATATGACAATGGGGCCGGCGTGATCGCCACCGCACCCCGCTTTCAGCGCCTCGATCAGCCAGGAACGCGCCGGCCCCGGCGGACAATCGCGCCGCCACTGCGCGTTGAAAGGATAGGCCACGCCCGGCGCTTCCTGCATCGGCAAGCGCACCAGCCGCCCGGCATCGAGATCGTCTTGCACCAGATGCAGCGGCATGTTGCCCCAGCCAATGCCTTCCAGCAGCAGGGCATGCTTGGCGCCGAGATCGCCCAATCGCCAGGTGCGCGCGCTGAGCACCGAAAAATCGCGGCCCTCGGTCAGGCTGGAACGGTCGGTCAGAACCAGTTGCAGATGCTGCCGTCCGGCCCCCGGCGGAATCTCCGCCAGGCGTGCCAGCGGGTGCGAAGGCGCGGCCACCGGCAGCAGTTCCACCTCGCCGATCCGCATCCGGTCCAACACCGGATCCTCGATCACCACCGGCCCCGTCACGCCCACATGCGCCCGCCCCTCCAGCAGCATTCCGGCGATCGCGCCCAGGGCTTCCACATGCAGGCGCAGGTCCACCGTCGGGAAATAGGCCTGGAACTGCCGGCACAACCGCGCCAGCCAGGCCGTGGGGTACATCACGTCCACGGCCAGCGTCAGTTCCGCTTCCAGCCCCTGGTTATAGCCGCGCACCGAGGCCATCAGGGCATCGATGTCGTCCGCCACCGCCCGCGCCGTCGCCAGCACCGCGCGGCCCGCTTCGGTCAGCGTCGGCCGGCGCGATCCCTCGCGCTCGAACAGGGTGACGCCGAACTGCGCCTCCAGGTTGGCGATGCCGTAACTGATGACCGAGATCGCCCGGCCCAGCTTGCGCGCGGCGCCGTTGAAACTGCCTTCATCGACCACGGCAAGGAAGATGCGGATCTGGTCAATGGTTGGCTGGCCGACGTCCACGTTCGATACTCCTGAACATTCCCATCAATTTTATCGGAATTTTCAGATTGCCTTTCAAGGGCCATACCGAGGTCATTCGCTGCAACGCGATTTTTGGAGACATCCCGTGATCGAAGTTCGCCCCTTCCATTCGCTTGGCGCCGCCAACCACGGCTGGCTCGACGCGCACCACCATTTCTCGTTCGCCGACTATTACGACCCGCAGCGCGTGCAGTGGGGCGCCCTGCGCGTGTGGAACGACGATACCATCGCGGCAAAGAGCGGCTTCCCGCCGCACCCGCACAGCGACATGGAAATCGTCACTTATGTCCGCACCGGCGCGATCTCGCACCGCGACAACCTGGGCAACGCTGGTCGCACCGTGGCGGGAGACGTGCAGGTCATGTCCGCCGGCACCGGCATCCAGCATGCCGAATACAATCTGGAAGACGAGGAAACGACGCTGTTCCAGATCTGGATCATGCCCGACCGGCGCGGCCATGCGCCAAGCTGGGGCACGCGACCGTTCCCGCGCGACAGCCGCACCGGCCACTTCGACGTGCTGGCTTCGGGCGTCGCCGGTGACGAGGACGCGTTGCGCATCAACGCCAATGCCCGCGTACTGGGCGCGACGCTGCCGGCAGGCCAGAGCCTGCGTTACGCCATCGATCCCGATCGCCATGCCTATCTGGTTCCGGCCACCGGCCGCATCCGCATCGGCGAGGCAGAAGCCCAGGCCCGCGATGGCGTGGCCATCACCGGCATCGCCACTATCGAAATTACCGCGCTCGAAGACAGCGAGATCGTCCTCGTCGACGCGGCCTGACTGCCCTCCTCCCCCCCTTCGAACAGAAAGAATCCCATCCCATGACCATTCAGACCACTACCGCCCGCCCCGGCACTTCCGCCAGCGATGTCGCCGCTCTTGCCGGTCGCATCCTCCTTGCCGCCATCTTCGTGCTGAGCGGCCTGTCCAAGGTCGCCGCGCCCGCCGGAACGATCAGCTATATCGCCAGCGCGGGCCTGCCCTTGCCGCAAGTCGGCCTGGCCATCGCCGTTATCGTGGAACTGGGCGGCGGTCTGGCCCTTGTGGCCGGCTTCCGGACCCGGTTCGTCGCCGCGATACTGGCGTTGTTCAGCCTGGCAACCGCGCTCGCCTTCCACAACCACCTTGCGGACCAGAACCAGTTCATCCACTTCTTCAAGAACGTGGCGATGGCTGGGGGGCTGTTGCAGGTTGTCGCTTTCGGCGCTGGCCGCTTCGCGCTCGACCGCCGTTGAGTCCACGCACCTGAGGCCACGCATCCGGGCGGCCCCATCGGCCGCCCGGACGCATTGCCACCATCCACGAACTCCCTTCCCGAAAGGCCCCGCCATGGAAAGCCGAACCACCAATCCCCGCCTTGTTCCGCTGCTGATCGACCGCTGGTCGCCGCGCGCCTTCGATGGCAGCGCCCTGCCGCAGGAAGACCTCGACGTGATCCTGGAGGCTGCCGGCCTCGCCCCCTCCGCCTTCAACTACCAGCCCTGGCGCTTTCTCTATGCCGTGAACGGCGATGCGCACTGGGATCTGTTCCTTTCGCTGCTGATTCCGTTCAACGCCAGCTGGGCGAAGCAAGCCGGCGCGCTGGTCTTCATCCTCTCGGAAACGCATATGGGTAGCGGTGACGAAGCGCGGCCATCGCACAGCCACAGCTTCGACGCGGGCGCCGCCTGGGCGCAGCTGGCCCTGCAAGCCACGGCGATGGGCTATCACGCCCATGGCATGACCGGGATCGACTTCGACCGCATCCGTTCGGAACTCGGCATTCCCGAAAGGTTCCGCGTCGAAGCCGCCGCCGCGATCGGCCGCAAGGCTTCGCCGGACGTGCTGCCCGAAGGCCTGCGCGCCAAGGAAGCGCCGAGCGGTCGCAAGGCCGTGGGTACGATTGCCGCCCCGGGAGCCTTCGACGCCCTGCCCTGAAAACCGGGCGGCGAAGCGAGCCGCGGCGGCAAAAGTTCCCGCCCCGCGGCTCGCCCCACGCGATCCCTGGCACCGCTCGCCGCACTTTCCTCCGTTGCGGTTTGAAATTCGCCAGGCTGCTCCATACATCCCGGGCAAGAGCAAAATCGGGGTCTCGGAATAGCATGTACCTGGGCAGGCGCCATTTTCTGGGCGCCATTGCCGGGTCGGCAGCCAGCCTGTTCATGCCGCGCGATCTTGCGCAGGCGATCGCCCCCCAGCCGGAACACCTTCCGGCGGGTGCGGACAGGTCCGTGCTGTTGTCCCGCGCATTGGCAGCCTTGCAGCAGCATCACGATCGCGTCGCCAGCCGCGACGTGATCGGCATTGTCGACTTTTCCGCGCCTTCGCGTCTGCCGCGCTTCCAGCTGGTCGACGTGGCGGCAGGAAAGGTCATTTCCGACCATCTCGTCGCGCACGGCAGCGGTTCCGATCCCGGCAACAGCGGCTGGGTCCAGCGTCTGTCGAACCGTCCCGGCTCCAATGCCTCGTGCAGCGGCGCCTTCCTGACCGGCGAAATCTACAGCGGCAAGCACGGCCGGTCGCGCCGGCTGCAAGGGCTGGATATGGAAAACAGCATGGCCTCCAGCCGTGGCATCGTGATCCACGCCGCGCGCTATGTCGCGCCCGATCTGGCGGAAAGCCAGGGGCGCGTGGGCCGGAGCCAGGGCTGCTTCGCGGTCTCCGCGGACGACATCGCCCATGTGCTCGAACGGCTCGGCCCCGGCCGCCTGCTGTTCGCCGCGCGCTGACTGCGCCTCCCGCCGGCTTCCCGCGACCGGCGGCTCACCGCCACCTTTTTTGACAAACGTCCAAAAAGGAAGTGTGCACAATCTCCATTTGTATCATTGTGTCGCATCGATGCGGCAACGCAGCATAGGCAGGCGCAGTCGCCGCGCGATGTGCTAGCAAGCTGCGAATCACGATTGAGAGCCATGGGGGCTTTCGGGGGAGACCATGTCGGAACATGACCTTGCCGCTGTCCGCACGGGGCTGTCGTTCTGATTCGCGGGAAATGCCATCGCCGATGCTGCCGTTGCTCCCTTGTCCGCATGGTCCGATGAAAGATTGCGAGCCGAAATTGCGTTTCCTTGTGCCCCTGGCCTGCACCGCTCTCCTGCTTGCCGGATGCGGCGAAAAGGGCGGAGGCAAACAATCCCCGACGCCGACCGTGGGCGTGATCGCCGCCCGCGCGGGACCCGTCACGCTGACCGCGGACCTGGCCGGACGGACGCAGGCGTCGGAAGTGGCCGAAGTGCGGCCGCAGGTGTCGGGCATCGTCATGGCGCGGCTGTTCGAGGAAGGCAGCAACGTCCGCGCGGGCCAGCCGCTGTACCAGATCGATTCGCGCCTCTATGCCGCATCCCAGCAACAGGCGAGCGCCGCGCTGACCAACGCGCAGGCATCGGTCGAAGCCAGCCGCCTGAAGGCAGAGCGCTATCGCGTGCTGGCCGAGGAAGGCGGGATCAGCAAGCAGGACGCGGCGGACGCCATCGCGGCTTACAACCAGGCCCGCGCACAAGTGGCGCTCAACCGCGCCTCGCTGGCTTCCGCCAACGTCAACCTGGGCTTCACCCGGATCACTTCCCCGATCAGCGGCCGGATCGGCCGGTCCGCCGTGACCAAGGGCGCGCTGGTGACGTCCAATCAGGCCGATGCACTGGCCAAGGTGCAGCGGCTCGATCCGATCTGGGTCAACATCCAGCAATCGAGCACCGATTTCATGGCGCTGCGCCGCTCGATGGACGCCGGACGCATCGCGGCGGGATCGACGCCGGTGCGCATCATCCTGTCGGACGGCAGCGAATTTCCGGTCGAGGGCAAGCTGAACTTCGCGGATATCGACGTGAACGAGCAGACCGGCACGGTCACGCTGCGCGCCACCGTGCCCAATCCGCGTGGCGATCTGCTGCCCGGCCTGTTCGTGCGCGCGCGCGTGGGCCAGGGCACCGTGCCTGACGGCATCCTCGTCCCGCAAACGGCCGTCACGCGGTCTCCGCGCGGCACCGCGACCGTGCTGGTGGTCAACGCCAAAAGCATGATCGAAACGCGGAACGTCACCGCGGATACCGCCGTTGGCACGAACTGGCTGATCACCAGCGGCCTCAAGCCCGGCGAGAAGATCGTGGTCGAAGGGCTGCTCAAGGCCCGCCCCGGCGCCAAGGTGAAGGCGGTGCCGGCCGGCAGCAAGGCAGCGGAAGAGGGTGGCGGGAAAGGTGCCGGCGCGCCGGCCGCCGCTGGCAAGTAAACGCCGTGCTGTCGAAATTCTTCGCGCATCGCCCGATCTTCGCCTGGGTCATCGCCATCGTGGTGATGGCGGCGGGCGGGTTCTCGATCACCACGATGGCGGTGGAGCAATATCCGGACATCGCGCCGCCGACCGTCTCGATCAACGCGAGCTACAACGGCGCGGACGCGCAGACGATCGAGAACAGCGTGACCCAGGTGCTGGAACAGCAGCTCAAGGGCATCGACGGGCTTCTCTATTTCACGTCCAGCAGCAGCAACGGTTCGGCGCAGATCACGGTGACCTTCGAAAAGGGCATCAATCCCGATACCGCGCAGGTCCAGGTCCAGAACGCGATCGCGCGCGGCGTCACGCGGCTGCCGCAGATCGTGCAGCAACTGGGCGTGAACGTGAACAAGGCGCAGGCGGACCAGCTGATGGTCGTCTCGCTCTATGACACCAGCGGCCGCAGCGACAACGCGGACATCGCCGACTATCTCGCCACCCATTTCCAGGACCCGATCTCGCGCGTGGAAGGCGTGGGCAGCGCCGACATCTTCGGCTCCCAGTACGCCATGCGCATCTGGCTCGATCCCAACCGGCTCAACGCGGTCAAGCTGATGCCGGCCGACGTGATTTCGGCGTTGCAGGCGCAGAACACGCAGGTTTCGGCCGGCGAGATCGGCGCCCTGCCCTCGCAGCCGGGCCAGCGCCTCAACGCCACGGTAACGGCCCGGTCGCGGCTGGAAACGATCGACCAGTTCAAGGCGGTCGTGCTCAAGACCCAGGCCGATGGCTCCACCGTCACGCTGGGCGATGTCGCCCGCGTCGAAATGGGGCTGGAGAATTACGGCTCGATCAACAAGTTCAACGGCGCCGCCGCCACCGGCCTCGCCATCAATCTGGCATCCGGCGCCAACGCCATGGCCACTGCGCGGCTGGTCAAGGAAAAGGTCGCCGAACTGTCGACCGAGCTGCCCGAAGGTTACGCGGTCGCCTATCCGCGCGACAGCAGCACGTTCGTGAAGATTTCGATCGAGGAAGTGGTCTGGACGCTGATCGAGGCGATCGGCCTCGTCGTGGTGGTGATGTTCGTGTTCCTGCAGAACTGGCGCGCCACGCTGATCCCCGCGATCGCCGTGCCGGTGGTGCTGCTGGGCACCTTCGGCATCCTCGCCGCCGTGGGCTATTCGGTCAACACGCTGACCATGTTCGGCCTCGTCCTTGCCATCGGCCTGCTGGTCGACGATGCCATCGTGGTGGTCGAGAACGTCGAACGCGTGATGCACGAGGAACACCTGCCCCCGCTGGAGGCGACGGTGAAATCCATGGGCGAGATCACCTCGGCGCTCATCGGCATCACCCTGGTGCTGACCGCCGTGTTCATCCCCATGGCCTTCTTCGGCGGATCGACCGGCGTGATCTATCGCCAGTTCTCGGTCACCATCGTGTCCGCCATGGCGCTGTCGGTGATGGTCGCGCTGACGCTGACGCCGGCGCTGTGCGCCACGCTGCTGAAGGAGCACGAGAAGCCGCGCGGATGGTTCTTCGCCAAATTCAACCGCAGCTACGAAAGGCTGGAAGGCGGCTATCGCAGCCGGCTGCTGCGGGTGGTGAGCCGGCCGCTTCCGGGCATGCTGGTGTTCGCCGGCATCTGCCTGGGCATGGCGCTGCTCTATGCGCGGCTGCCCACCAGCTTCCTGCCGGACGAGGACCAGGGCAACCTCTCGCTCAGCTACACGCTGCCCGCCGGATCGACCATCGAACAGACACAAGCCGTGGCCGACCAGCTTTCGGACTACATCAACCGCACGGAAAGCCACAACATCCAGGCCGTGTTCACCGTGGTCGGCCGCGGACAGGGCGGCAGCGGGCAGAACACCGGCCAGGGCTTCATCCTGCTCAAGCCGTGGGACGAACGGGTGGGCAGCGCGAACAGCGCCTCCGCCATCGCGCAGCGTATCAACAAGCACTTCGCCTCCTCGCGCGATGGGCAGATTCTCGTCCTTTCGCCGCCGGCCATCCGCGGGTTGGGCAACGCCTCGGGCTTCGAGATGTGGCTGCAGGACGCCGAAGGACAGGGCACCGCCGCGCTGACCGCCGCGCGCAAGGACCTGCTGGCGCAGGCGGCCGACGAGCCCCGTCTTGGCCAGGTGCGCTTCAACGGCCTTGAGGACACGCCGCAGCTCAAGGTGAAAGTGGACGACGCCGCGCTCACCGCGTTCCAGATCACGCCCGCCAACGTCAATTCCACGCTCTCGACCGCGTGGGGCGGCACGTATGTGAACGACTTCATCGACCGCGGCCGCGTCAAGCGCGTCTATGTCCAGGGCGATGCACCGTTCCGCAGCCAGCCATCGGACCTGAGCCAGTGGTTCGTGCGCACCGCCGATGGCGACATGGCGCCCTTCTCGGCCTTTGCCGAAACGAGCTGGACGATCGGCGCGCCGATCCTGCGTCGCTTCAACGGCATTTCCGCGCAGCAGGTGCAGGGCGCGCCGGGGCCGGGCACCAGTTCGGGCGACGCCATGAACGTGATCGAGAAGATGGCCAGCCAGCTCGACGGCGGGTTCACCGTCGCGTGGAGCGGGCTGTCCTATCAGGAGCGCCGGTCGAGCAGCCAGGCGCCCGTGCTCTATGCCGTGTCGATCTTCTTCATCTTCCTGTGCCTTGCCGCGCTCTACGAAAGCTGGTCGGTGCCGTTCTCGGTCCTGCTGGTCATTCCGCTGGGCGTGATCGGCGCGGTGCTGGCGGTAACGCTGCGCGGGTTCGACAACGACATCTATTTCCAGGTGGCGCTGCTCACCACGATCGGCCTTTCCGCCAAGAACGCGATCCTGATCGTCGAATTCGCCGAAGCCGCGCTGCGAGACGGCGTGCCGCCGCTCGAGGCCGCGCTCGAAGCCGCGCGGCTGCGATTCCGCCCGATCATCATGACCAGCGTGGCCTTCATCGCTGGCGTGGTTCCGCTCGTGATCGCCAGCGGCGCGGGCGCGAACGGGCGGCGCGCGATCGGCACCGGGGTGATGGGCGGGATGCTGTCGGCCACGGCGCTGGCGATCTTCCTCGTTCCGCTGTTCTTCGTGCTGGTGAAGCGCTGGTTCGCGCGCAAGGCCACGCCCGCGCCCGCAGCCGGGCAGGAGGCCGGAGCATGAACCGCCGCCTTCTGTTTGCCGCGCTGCCGCTCGCCGCGCTGGCAGGGTGCAATATGGCGCCGAAATACGTCCGCCCCGAAGCGCCCGTCGCCCCTGCGCTGCCGCAGGGAGAATCCTATCCCGCGCTGGCCGCCGGCGAGACGCGGATCGACGAGATCGGCTGGCGCGATTTCTTCCTCGACGACCGGCTGCGGCAAGTGATCGCGCTGTCGCTCGCCAACAACCGCGACCTACGCGTGGCCGTGGCCAACGTGGAACAGGCGCAGGCGCTCTATCGCGTGCAGCGCGCCGCCCTGTTCCCCACCGTCGCGGCCACCGCGACGGGATCGGAAGCGCGCACCAACGGTCTCACCGTCGATACCCTGTCCACCGGCATCGGCATTTCGTCGTTCACGCTCGACCTGTTCGGCCGGCAGCGCAATCTCACGCAGGCGCAGTTCCAGACCTTCCTCGCCACCGACGAAGGGCGCAAGGCCACGCAGATCACGCTCGTCGCCGAAGTGGCGATCGCGTGGCTGACCTATGCCGCCAACGCTGATCTGCTGCGCGTGGCGGAAGAAACGCTGCAATCGCGCGAACAGAGCCTGGCGCTGACGCAGCGGAGCGAGGCCATGGGGATCGGCACCCGGCTCGATATCGCGCAGGCGCAGACCGCGCTCCAGACCGCGCGATCGGACGTCGCCGACTACAAGACCCGGCTGGCGCAAGCGCGCAACGCGCTGGAATTGCTGACCGGCGCCCCGGTCACCGAGGCCATGCTGGCAGACACGCTGGGCAACGGCGGGCAGACGCTTGCCACGCTGCCGGTCGGTCTCTCCTCCGCCGTGCTGCTGCAACGGCCGGACGTGCTCGGCGCCGAACACCGGCTGCGCGCGGCCTATGCCAACATCGGCGCGGCGCGCGCGGCATGGTTCCCCACGATCTCGCTGACGGCCGCGCTCGGTGTCGCCTCGGGCAGCCTTTCCGGCCTGTTCAACAACGGCGATTTCCGCTGGAACGCATCGGGCAACGCCAGCGAGACGGTGTTCGATGCCGGCGCGCGCAGCGGCAACCTCGCCTCGGCCAAGGCGGCGCGCACCGCCGCCGTCGCCACCTATGAAAAGACGATCCAGACCGCGTTCAGCGAGGTGGCCAACGCGCTCGCCCGGCGCGGCACGATCGACGACAAGCTGGCCGCGCAAGTCGCGTTGACGGATAACGCCGGTCGCGCGCTCACCCTGTCGCAATCGCGCTACCGCAACGGGATCGATACCTACCTGGCCACGCTGGACGCGCAGCGCACGCTCTACAGCGCGCGTCTCAGCCTTGTGAACACGCGGCTGACGGCGGCGAGCAACATGGTGGAGCTGTACCGCAGCCTGGGCGGCGGGCTGAGCGCGGAACCCGCGCAGCCATAAGCCGCCTTACGCCGGCCGTTTCTTGAGCAAGGCGCTGCGCAGGCAACGGCACACCACCTCGTCGCGCTGGTTGATCAGCTCGTGCGTGAAGGTGACGATGCCCGCGCCCGGCCGGCTTTTCGATTCCTTCAGCTCGGCCACCTCGCTCGTCGCGCGCATGGTGTCGCCGATGAACACCGGCTTGGGCATGACCAGCTTGTCATAGCCCAGGTTGGCGACCAGCGTGCCCAGCGTGGTATCGCCCACGGACAGGCCGACCATCAGCGCGAACGTGAAGGTGCCGTTGACCAGGATCTGGCCGAACTCGCTCGCCTTTGCCGCTTCCAGATCGATGTGCAGCGGCTGCGGGTTGTGCGTCATGGTCGAGAACAGCAGGTTGTCCGTCTCGGTCACGGTGCGGCGGATGTCGTGCTCGATCCGGTCGCCCACTCTCCATTCGTCGAAATAGCGCCCCGCCATCAGCCTTCCCCCTGCTCCACGCGCACCAGCAATGCCTCAACCTGCACTTGCGCGCCGGGGGTGACGGTCAGTTCCGCCACCGTCCCGTCGAACGGCGCGGTCAGCGCGTGCTCCATCTTCATCGCTTCCAGCACCAGCAGCTTCTGCCCCTTGGCCACTTTGTCGCCCGCCGCGACATCGACCGAGATCACCTTGCCGGGCATGGGGGCGAGGATGGCGCCGTCGGAGGCCGCGCCACCGGCGTGGCCTTCGGTCCGCGCCAGCCGGACAAGGAAGCGTTCGCCCTGTTCGTCTATGGCGGTCTCGGCTTCGGCCGGCCAGTCATCGAACGCCGGCTCTGGGGGCAGGTCGATCGCGTAGTGCCGCCCGAACTGGTCGGTCAGGCGCACTTCGAGCCGGGGCTCGGCTCCCAGCCGCAGCCCGGACTGGCTGGTCCACGGGGTCTGCCCCGGCGTGCCCACCAGCCGCATCGCGGCATAACCGAGTTGTTCCGCCGAAGGTTCGGCCCGCGCCGTCAGCATCTCCAGATTGCGCTCGATCAGACCAGTATCGACCACGCCCGCTTCAAACCCGGCATGGCCGAGCAGCCGCCAGAGGAAGCCCTTGTTCGTCACCAGCGGACCGACCACGCCATCGGCCAGCGCATCGCGCAGCCCGGCGATGGTCTCGGCGCGGCTGTCGCGATGGACGATGACCTTGGCGATCATGGGATCGTAGAACGGAGAGATCGCGGCGCCGGCCTCGACGCCGGTATCGATCCGCGCCTGCGCTTCGGAGAAATGGAAGCTGTCCACACGGCCGATGCTCGGCAAAAACCCCTTGGACGGGTCTTCCGCATAGAGCCGCGCTTCCATCGCCCAACCGTTGATCGAAAGCTCGTCCTGCCGTTTGGGCAGCGGCTCCCCGCTCGCCACGCGCAACTGCCATTCGACCAGATCGACGCCGGTGATCATCTCCGTCACCGGATGTTCGACCTGCAGCCGCGTGTTCATTTCCATGAACCAGATGCGGTCCGCGCGCAGCCCTTCGGAACCGTCGGCGATGAACTCGATCGTGCCCGCGCCTTCGTAATCCACCGCCTTCGCCGCGCGCACGGCGGCCGCACAGACCGCTTCGCGCGTCGCGTCGTCCATGCCCGGCGCGGGGGCTTCCTCGATCACCTTCTGGTGGCGCCGCTGCAGCGAGCAATCGCGTTCGAACAGGTGGACCACATTGCCGTGGCTATCCCCGAACACCTGCACCTCGATGTGGCGGGGGGAGAGGATGTACTTCTCGATCAGCACGCGATCGTCGCCGAAAGAGGACGCCGCCTCGCGCTGGCACGAGGCGAGGGCATCGGCGAAGTCCTCCGTCCGCTCCACCCGGCGCATGCCCTTGCCGCCGCCGCCGGCCACCGCCTTGATCAGCACCGGATAGCCGATCGCGTCGGCTTCCGCCTGGAGCCGCGCGGGCGACTGGTCCTCGCCCAGATAGCCGGGCGTGGTCGGCACGCCGGCCGCGATCATCAGCTTCTTGGCCGCGTCCTTCAGCCCCATGGCACGGATCGAGGACGGCTTCGGGCCGACCCAGACCAGCCCCGCCGCGATCACCGCCTCGGCGAATTCCGCATTCTCCGAAAGGAAGCCATAGCCCGGATGGATCGCCTCCGCGCCCGTGGCCAGCGCGGCATCGATGATGCGCTGGCCCACGAGATAGCTTTCGCGAGCCGGGGCAGGCCCGATATGCACGACCTCGTCCGCCTGCCGCACGTGCAGCGCCCTGGCATCGGCGTCGGAATAGACCGCGACCGTGCGTATCCCGAGGCCCCGGGCGGTGCGGATGACGCGGCAGGCGATTTCGCCGCGGTTGGCGATGAGAAGGGACTGGATCATGCGCTTTACCCAAAATTCCTTCCCGAGCTTGTCTCGGGGAGGGGGACCATGCGAAGCATGGTGGAGGGGGAAATCCGATGCTCAAGGACATCGCGCCGAAGCCGCGATCCGGCACCATCGCCAAGGCGAGGCGGTTGCGGCGCGAGCTGTCCTTGCCGGAAGGGCTGCTCTGGCGGGCGCTGCGAGCGCGACCGGCGGGCCTGAAGTTCAGACGCCAGCATCCAAGTGGCGCCTATGTGATGGATTTCTATTGCAGCGACGCGCGGCTGGCGATCGAGATTGACGGCGAAACCCATGGCGCGGGCGACCGCGCCGCTCGCGACGCGGCGCGCGATGCGTGGTTTGCGCAAGCCGGGATCGAAACCCTGCGCATCCCGGCGCGCGAGGTATTGGCGGATCCGGGGGCGGTGGTTCAGGGCATTATCGCGGCTTGCCTGGAGCGCCTGTCCCTCCACCACCCTGCGGGCGGTCCCCCTCCCCAAGACAAGCTTGGGGAGGAATGAAGCAGTCACTCCCCAATCCCTCCCAGAGCTTGTCTCGGGGAGGTGGCAGCGCGCAGCGCTGACGGAGGGGCAAGCTTCCATCACATCCTGAACACCCCGAACCGGGGCGCCTCCGCAATAGGGGCCTCGAGCGTTGCCGCCAGCGCCAGCCCGAGCACATCGCGCGTCTGCGCGGGATCGATCACGCCATCGTCCCACAGGCGGGCGGTGGCGTACCAGGGGTTGCCCTCGTCCTCGTACTTCTGGCGGATCGGGGCCTTGAAGGCTTCGGCTTCCTCCGCCGTCCACGTCGCGGCATCGCGATGGACCGTGGCCAGCACCGAAGCCGCCTGTTCGCCGCCCATCACGCTGATCCGGCTGTTGGGCCAGGAAAACAGGAAGCGCGGCTCATAGGCGCGGCCGCACATGCCGTAGTTGCCGGCGCCAAAGCTGCCACCGATCAGCACGGTGATCTTGGGCACGCTGGCGGTGGCGACGGCCGTGACCAGCTTGGCGCCGTGCTTGGCGATGCCCTCGGCCTCGTACTTGCCGCCGACCATGAAGCCCGAGATGTTCTGGAGGAACAGCAGAGGGATGCGGCGCTGGCACGCCAGTTCGATGAAATGCGCGCCCTTCTGCGCGCTTTCGGAAAAGAGCACGCCGTTGTTGGCCAGGATCGCCACCGGCATCCCCCAGATGTGCGCGAAGCCGCAGACCAGCGTGGTGCCGTAGTGGGCCTTGAACTCGTGGAACTCGCTGCCGTCGACCAGCCGCGCGATCACTTCCTTGACGTCATAGGGCGCGCGCACGTCCTCGGGCACGATCGCGTAAAGCTCTTCCGGATCGTACTTCGGCGGGCGCGGCGCGCGGCGTTCGATGCCGCCGTCCCCCGCCGGCCCCAGATGCGAAACGATGTCCCTGACAATTGTCAGCGCGTGCTCGTCGTTCTCGGCCAGGTGATCGACCACGCCGGACTTGCGCGCGTGGAGATCGCCGCCGCCCAGATCTTCGGCGCTGATCTCCTCGCCGGTGGCCGCCTTCACCAGCGGCGGGCCGGCCAGGAAGATCGTGCCCTGCTTGCGCACGATCACCGTCTCGTCCGACATCGCCGGCACATAGGCGCCGCCCGCCGTGCAGCTGCCCATGACGCAGGCGATCTGCGGCACGCCTTCGGCGCTCATGTTGGCCTGGTTGAAGAAGATGCGGCCGAAGTGATCGCGATCGGGAAAGACCTCCGCCTGGTGCGGCAGGTTGGCCCCGCCGCTATCGACCAGATAGATGCACGGCAGCCGGTTCTGGCGCGCGATGTCCTGCGCGCGCAGGTGCTTCTTTACCGTCAGCGGGTAATAGGTGCCGCCCTTCACCGTGGCATCGTTGGCCACGATCACGCACTGGCGGCCCGATACGCGCCCGATCGCGGTGATCACGCCCGCGCCCGGCACCTCGTCGCCATAGAGACCGCCCGCGGCAAGCTGGCTCAGTTCCAGCAGGGGCGATCCGGGATCGAGCAGCCGCTCCACCCGATCGCGTGGCAGCAGCTTGCCCCGTGCGACATGCCGCTCGCGCGATCGCGCATCGCCGCCCAGCGCCGTGCGGGCCACGCGATCGCGCAAGTCCCGCGCCAGCGCGCGGTTGTGCGCGGCGCGGGCCTGCGCCTCGGGGCTGGAAAGGTCGAGATTCGAGGTGAGCGTGGGTGCAGTCATAAGTCGAGATTCCCTTGCTGCCCCGCCGCCGCGCGCCCTGGGCATCCACAGCGCATCACGCCGCCCCGATCAATTCCCGCCCGATCAGCATCCGGCGAACTTCGTTCGTGCCGGCGCCGATGTCGAGCAGCTTCGCATCGCGCAGATAGCGTTCGACCGGCCAGTCCTTGGTATAGCCTGCCCCGCCCAGCGCCTGCACCGCCTCGCCCGCCGCACGGAACGCGTTCTCGCTGGCCAGCAGGATAGCGCCGGCCGCGTCGAAGCGGGTGGTCTGTCCGGCATCGCAGGCGCGCGCCACGGCATAGACATAGGCTCGGGCCGATTGCAGCGCGACGTACATGTCCGCGATCTTGGCCTGCATCAGCTGGAACGCGCCGATCGGCTTGCCGAACTGCTTGCGTTCGCGGACATAGGGGATGACCGTATCGAGGCACGCCTGCATGATGCCGAGCTGAAGGCCCGCCAGCACGACGCGCTCGTAATCGAGGCCCGACATCAGCACGCCCACGCCGCCGTGCAGCGGCCCCATCACGTTCTCTTCGGGCACGAAGCAGTCGCTGAACACCAGCTCCGCCGTGGGCGAGCCGCGCATGCCCATCTTGTCGATCTTCTGGCCGATCGCGAACCCGGCGAAGTCCTTCTCGATCAGGAACGCCGTGATCCCGCGCGATCCCGATTCCGGCGCGGTCTTGGCATAGACCACCAGCGTATCGGCATAGGTCGCGTTGGTGATCCAGAACTTCGTGCCGTTGAGGACATAGCCGCCCGACGTGGCATCGGCGCGCAGCTTCATGCCGACGACATCGGACCCGGCGCCCGCTTCCGACATGGCCAGACTGCCGACGTGTTCGCCCGAGATCAGCCCCGGCAGGTACTTCGCCTTCTGCTCATCCGTGCCCCAGCGGCGGATCTGGTTGACGCAGAGGTTGGAATGCGCGCCATAGGACAGGCCGATCGAGGCCGACGCCCGGCTCACTTCCTCCACCGCGATCACGTGATCGAGATAGCCCAGGCCCAGGCCACCCCATTCCTCTTCCACGGTGATGCCGTGCAGGCCCAGTTCGCCCATCGCCGGCCACAGTTCGCGCGCGAACCAGTCCTCCGCGTCGATCCTCGCCGCCAGCGGCGCGATCTTCTCGTCGGCGAAGCGCGCGGCGCTTTCGCGGATCATCAGGGCGGTTTCAGGCAGGCCGAAATCGAAATCAGGCGTCGCGCGCATGGCATCCTCCCACGGCTGATCAGGATACGCTGGAGACAGCGCATCCCGCAGCCATCAACAATCGACGGGAAAAGCCGCAGCCAGGCAAGGCCCGGCGCATCGTCTCCCACGCCGCTTGATACCATCGATGATATTGCCGGTGAAATTGAAACGTCGCGCGAAGTTCGATAGATAAATTCTATGATGAAACGCACCCATTTGCGGCAGTTCCTGGCGGTTGTGGAAACCGGCGGATTCACCGCCGCCGCCCGCCGCATCAACGTGACGCAACCCACGCTGTCGGTGGGGATCGCCGAACTGGAACGGCTGGTTGGCGCGCCGCTGTTCGTGCGCGACCGGCGCAACGTGCGGCTGACCGAAGCCGGCAACCGCCTGCTGGCCCATGCCCGCGCGATCGAGCGGGAGTTCCGGCTGGCCGAAGCCAGCCTGCGCAGCGAGACCGACCTCGCCCCGCCGCTGCGCCTGGGCGTCCTCGCATCGCTGCCAACGGCCTTTCTGGCACGGCTGGGCACGGGCTTCGCCGGGCCGGAACCGCTGATGCTGACCGAAGGGAGCGATGCCGAACTGCGGCGCAAGCTGGGCGAAGGGCAGATCGACGCCGCGCTGACCCTGCTGCGCGAAGGCGAGGATGCCCAGCCGATCATCGACGAAGGCTATCGCATGATGCTGCCGGCAAGCCACCGCCTGGCGGGGCGCGCGACGCTCGATCCGGCCGAACTGGCGAGCGACACCATGATCGCGCGCCGGTCCTGCGAACTGCTTGCCGAAACCAGCCGCTTCTTCACGCAGCGCGGGGTGCGGCCCCGCTTCCTGCTGCGCAGCGCCAACGACGATCGCTGCATGGCGATGGTGCGCGCCGGCATGGGCGTGACCACGGCGCCCGAATCGCTCCGTTGCGAAGGCGTGGTCGCCGTGCCGCTCGACGGTTACGATTTCCGGCGGCGCATTGGCCTGATCGGCGGCGCAACGCCGCGCGAGGATACCCGGTCCGCCCTGCGGCTGGCCTGCGCGAACGCACTTGCCTGAGGACGCGCCGATGGCGGCCTGTCAGCCGCCCATCCAGATCGCCCAGCCGACGATGGCCCAAAGCGTGGTCGACAGCATCAGCGGCGCGGTCATGCGCACGGCCGCAAGCATAACGCGCACGCCATCCCGACGCCCTTCGATGCGGGACAATTCCGCATCCGGCCCGCCACCGCTTTCGGAAGAGGGGAAAGAAACATCGAACGGGTGCTGGCATTCGGCTGGCATAGGGTGATCTCCAGCCCGTAATATGCCCGCTTCGTGCGCCTATTTGCCTATGCGCACCATACGCTTTGCCCCTCAGGAGAAATACGGGGAAAGCGCGGAAAATGGCCTAACCACGCATCGCGCTCTCGATCGGCTCCCCATGGACCGGATACCCCGCGTCCTCGGGGATGGTCAGCCATCGCGCCCCGTCACGCACGGCGACCGAAGGCGTGATCGTGACCACCGGCGTCGCCCGCGCGTGTTCGAGACACGCGGCGAAGTCATCGAACTGGGCCAGCCGCTCGAGATTGCGCCGCGTCGGGAAGATCACCTGGATTTCGCCGGCTTCGGCCAGCCGCAACGCCTCGCGCGCGCTGGCCCAGAACAGGTGCGTGTTTTCCGTGGCATCGACCGCCACGTCCACCGCACCCGTTCCCAGATCGGCAATGTAGAAGCGCGTATCGAAGACGCGGGGCGCGCGGTGCTTCGGCAACCATCGCGCGAACGGGGTCAGCCGATCGAGCGCAAGTTGCCAGCCGAATGCTTCCAGAACTGGTGCGAGCGTGCCCTGTTCGATCAGCATCCGGCGGGCCGTGGCCGCCGTCTCCGCCGTCACGTTTCCGACAAGGCCGATGGCCAGCCCGGATTCCTCCAGCGTCTCGCGGATCGCCGCCACGCGCGCGGCGGCATCGTCCAGATCAAGATCGCTTCGAACACGCTCCGCCAGTTCGTAGTCCGCCCGGTCAATCCTTCCGCCAGGAAAGACTGTGGCGCCGCCCGCGAACCGCATCGCACCGGAGCGTTCGAGCAGCAGCACCTGCGCCGCGCCGCCGGCCGGGTCGCGGCGGAACACCACCAGCGTTGCCGCCGGAATGGCGAGAGGCAAATCATCGGCGTCGTCGAAATCTTCCATGCAGTCCCAGCCATCCCGCGCGTGTTTTGCGGCATCATGCTCGTGCCGCCGCAGCTTGCCAAGCTGCCCCTTTTCTCGGGGTGTCGGAAACCTTGACAATGGAGCGAAATGGGAGGCGGCGTATCGAGCCAAAACCTCCATTTTCAAGGGCATTTGAAAACTGGCACGGGTCATGCTTATGGAGAGATGTCCCGAGAATAGTCTTCTTGAGGGGCGGAACCCGACCTGGTCTCCCAAGGGTTCCGCCTCTTCCCGGGCCTTCCCCCTCCACCACGGCTTCCAGAAAAAACGCGGCCCATCCGGAGATGGAACCGCGTTCATTCGATTGGCGACCGATGGAAAACGATCTGTCGGATAATTTTACATCCGCGGCGCAAACGCCCGATCGGGCTTGCGAAATGGCGTTACTGCGCGGAAACGCCCGAATCCTGCAGGAGCTGCTGCAATTCGCCGTCCTGGAACATTTCCATCATGATGTCCGAACCGCCAACGAACTCGCCCTTGACGTAGAGCTGGGGAATCGTCGGCCAATCCGAGAATTCCTTGATGCCCTGGCGGACTTCCATGTCCTGCAGCACATCGACGCTGGCGTATTCCACGCCCAGGTGATCGAGGATGGCGATCGCCTTGCTGGAAAATCCACATTGCGGAAACAGCGGCGTGCCCTTCATGAAGAGGACAACGTCGTTGCCGTTCACGATCTCGGCGATACGGGCCTGCGTGGCATTCTGGGTCGACATGGCGGAGGAATCCTTTCTCGCCGCTCAAACTGGGAACTGCGGACGCCAGTTACAAGCGCCCCGGTCACAAGCGTCTCAGTATTCAGGCGGCGGCCGTGGTCAGTTGCAGCGCGTGCAGCACGCCACCCATGCGGCCACCCAGCGCGGCATAGACCGCCTTGTGCTGGGCAACGCGCGAAAGCCCCTGGAACGAGGACGACACGACATGGGCAGCATAGTGATCGCCATCGCCGGCAAGATCGGTGATGGTCACCTCCGCGTCCGGCAGCGCGGCGCGGATCATCGCCTCGATCTCGGCCGCGGCCATCGCCATCAGGCTTCGCCCATCAGCTGGCGGCGCGCATCCACCGCCTTGGCGTCCATCGCGGTGCGGATCTCGGCCTCGTCGGTTTCGACACCGGCCGATACCAGATCGCCCAGCAGCTTGCGGATCACGTCTTCGTCACCGGCTTCCTCGAAATCCGCCTGGACGACGGACTTGGCATAGGCTTCGGTTTCCGCGGCATCGAGGCCCATGCGTTCGGCAGCCCACTGCCCCAGCAGGCGGTTGCGCCGCGCATGAATGCGGAACAGCGTTTCCTCGTCACGGGCGAACTTCGCTTCCTCGGCACGCTCGCGATCGTCAAACATCGTCATGGCCAGTCAGTCCCTTCGGTCTATCCCGAAGCGGATAGTGAGCCAGCGGCCAGCCCGCAAGGGCGCATCGCGGTTTTCGCCACCACGGGCGGCTATTCCACCTTCAGACCGGTCCAGTAGGCCAGGAACGAAAGCACATCCGCGCCGGACGCGATGATCTTCTCCACCGGCTTGCCGGATCCGTGGCCGGCCTTGCTTTCCACCCGCAGCAGATGCGGCTTGTCGCCGGTATCCCCGGCCTGCAGCGCGGCCACGTACTTGAAACTGTGCGCGGGCACGACCCGGTCGTCGGTATCCGCCGTGGTGACCAGCACCGCCGGATAGGCCGCGCCATGCACGTTGTGATAGGGTGAATAGGCGCGCAGCACGCGCCAGTCGGCTTCCTTTTCGGGGCTGCCGTAGTCGTCCACCCAGAACCGGCCCGATGTGAACCGGTCGAACCGCAGCATGTCCATCACCCCAACGTCGGGGTTCGCCGCCGCGAACAGATCCGGGCGCTGGTTGACCACCGCGCCCACCAGCAACCCGCCGTTGGAGCCGCCCTGAACCGCCAGCCCGTCGCGCGGGGTGATCCCCTGGCGGATCAGGTATTCGCCCGCCGCGATAAAATCGTCGAAGCTGTTCTGCTTCCGGTCGAGCCGGCCGGCGTCATGCCAGGCCTTGCCGAATTCCCCGCCCCCGCGAATATTGGCCAGCGCGAACACCCCGCCCGATTGCAGCCAGGCCATGCGCACCGCCGAAAAGCCCGGCGTCAGCGAGATGTCGAAGCCACCATAGCCGTATAGCAGCGTGGGCGCGGCCTTGTTCGCCTGGACCAGCGCCTTGCTGCGCACGATGTACATCGGCACCATCGTCCCGTCCTTCGACGGATAGGTGCGCTGCTCCACCACGTAGTCGGCCGGATTGAACGCCAGGCGCGGCATGATGAAAGGCGTCGCCTTGCCCGAACGCATGTCGAAACGGAAGATCGCCGGTGGCTGGTTGAAGCTGGAGAACTGGTAGAACGTCTCGGGATCGCCCGGCCGCCCCACGAACCCGCTGGCCGATCCGATCGTGTCGAGCGTGATCGCGCGCGACGGACGCCCGGCGAAATCGGTGACCATCGCCGTCCGCGCGCCGTCGTGCAGGTAGGACAGGATCAGGCGGTTGCCGATGATAGCCCCGCTGTCGAGCGTATCGGAACGCTCCGGGATCACGTCCTGCCAGGCCGGCGTCTCGCGCGACAGGTCCAGCCGCGTCATCCGGTAATGCGGCGCGGCGGCATTGGTGATGAACCACAGCCGGTCGCCCATGCCTTCCACGAACTTCCAGTCGTGTTCGAAATCGGGGATGATCGCGCGGACCGGCCATTCGCCCTTCACATGATGCCGCAAGTCGATCACGTGGACGGCATGGCGGGGCAGCGTGCTGATCTCGCTGGTGATGACGGCCCAGCGCCCGTCCGAACTCACCATGGCCTTGTGCGACCATTCGGGATGGTCGGGCGTGGCATAGACAAGCTGGTCTTCGGCCTGCGGCGTGCCGACGCGATGGTACCAGATCGCCTTGTTATAGGTCGGCGCGCGGTATTCCTCGCCGGCCGCCGGTTGCGGAAAGCGCGAATAGAGGAAGCCCTCATCGCCGATCCAGCCGATCTGCGTATCGTTGGCCCAGGCCAGCCGGTCGTCCAGCACCTTGCCGTTCGCGACATCGACGACGCGCACCGTGCGCCAATCGCTGCCGTCTTCCTGCACCGTATAGGCCAGCCAGCGGCCGCCGCGCGAAGGCACCCAGGCATCCAGCGCCAGGGCGCCGTCCTTCGACCAGCCGTTGGGGTCGATCAGCAAGCGCCCCTGCTTGTCCTCCGCACCCTGCACATAGAGGGCGGACTGGTTCTGCAAGCCGCCGTTGCGCAGATAGAAATAGCTGCGTCCCGCCTTGCGCGGCAGACTGAAGCGCTCGAAGTTGAACAGCGCGCGGATGCGCGCTTCCATCGCGCCGCGTCCCGGCAGTTGCGCAAGATAGGACGCGCTCGTCGCGTTCTGGCGCTTCACCCAGTCCGCGACATCGCGATTGCTGCGCAGATCGCCTTCCAGCCAGCGATAGGGATCGGCCACGTCCTGCCCGAAAACGTGCTCGACCAGCGGATCGCGCCGGGTAACGGGATAGGCGGCCTTGGGGAGCACCAGGCGCGTAGATGGAACGGGCGCATGCTCGGCATGGACGGGCGCAACGTCCATATCGATACCGTCGTTCGCGCTCCCGCCGGCGGCCCACGCCGTCGGCGAAAGAAGCGCCAACACGGCACCCAGCCAGAGGCGTGGCACGCGCGGCATGTTCCTGTGTCCTGCTCCCAAAGCGTTTTGCGCAGTATTTCTATCTGCTTGTTTCAACAATCTAGCACCGACCACGGCGCCAAGGCGAGCGCGATTTGCACCGGTTACGGCCGGGGTGACAGGCCCGTCCAGTGCGCCAGGAAGGCATAGACGTCGGCGGTTTCCTCGATCTGCTTGGCCACCGGCTTGCCCGATCCGTGCCCGGCGCGCGTCTCGATGCGGATCAGGTGTGGCTTCGGCCCGATGTCCGCCGCCTGCAGCGCCGCCGCATATTTGAAGCTGTGCCCCGGCACCACGCGATCGTCGGTATCGGCGGTGGTCACCAGGATCGCCGGATAGTCCGCGCCCGCGCGGATATTATGATAGGGGGAATAGGCGCGCAGCACGCGCCAGTCGGCTTCCTTCTCCGGATAGCCATAGTCATCCACCCAATAGCGCCCGGCGGTGAACTGGTCGAAGCGCAGCATGTCCATCACGCCCACCGCCGGATGCGCCGCGGCGAACAGGTCGGGCCGCTGATTGACCACCGCGCCCACCAGCAACCCACCGTTGGAGCCGCCTTCGATGGCAAGGCCGGTCTTGGGCGTCACCCCGTTGGCAATCAGCCATTCGCCCGCCGCGATGAAATCGTCGAACACGTTCTGCTTCTTCGCGCGCCGGCCCGCGTCGTGCCAGGCATCGCCATATTCGCCCCCGCCGCGCAGGTTGGCCACGGCATAGGCGCCGCCGCTTTCCAGCCACGCCATGCGCGCGGCGGAATAGGCGGGGGGCAGGCCGATGTTGAAACCGCCATAGCCATAGAGGATCGTCGGCACCGGCCCGCTGGCATCCTTGCGCCGCACCACGAACATCGGCACTTTCGTGCCGTCCTTCGAAGGGTAGAACACCTGGTCGATGCGGTAGTCTTCCGGCCGGAAGGTCAGCTTCACCGGCTGCCATACCGCTGTCTTGCCGCTGGCGCTGTCGAACGCGTGGACGGTGCCCGGCGTGGTGAAGCTGGTGAAGGCGAAGTAGCCGTTGACCCGGCCCGGCTCACCGCTCACCCCCGCCACCGTGCCCGGCCCTGGCAGCGCCACCGTGCCCAGCGGCTTCCCGTCCAGCGAAAACAGCCGCAATTCGGACTTCACGTCCTTGAGATAGGAGGCGACGATCCGGTCGCCCACGATATGCGCTTCTTCGAGATTGCTGTCGCTTTCGGGCACCACGGTCGTGAACACCGGCTCCGGCCCGGACAGGTCCACCCGCACGATCTTCTTGAGCGGCGCGCCATCGCCCGAAACGAACCACAACCGGTCGCCCACGCCATCGATCAGATCCCACTGCGCCTTCAGGTCCGGCACCAGCGGCCTCACGGTCCAGTCGCCCCGGCCGATCGGCGCGACATGCACGATCGCCAGCGGATCGGTCCCTTCATGGCTGGAGACGACCATCCAGCGCCCGTCGCTGGTCACGCTGGCGCCATGCCCCAGCTTCGGGCTGTCCGGCGTCGCATAGACAGCCCGGTCCTGCGCCTGGGGCGTGCCCAGCTTGTGATAGTAGATCGTCTGGTCGTAGTTCAGCGCCTGGAAGGCCGCCCCTTCCTTCGGTTCGGGAAAGCGCGAATAGAGCACGCCATCGTCGCCCGCCCAGGCGATCCCGCTGAACTTCACCCAGCGCAGTTCGTCCACCAGCGCCGAGCCGTCCGCCGCACGCACGAATTTCATCGTGCGCCAGTCCGAACCGCCATCCTGCACCGTATAGGCCAGCAGCGTGCCGTCCGGCGAAGGCTTCCACGCATCGAGCGCGGTCGCCCCGTCCTTCGCCCAGGTGTTGGGATCGAGCAGCACGCGGGCGGTGTCCGCCGGCGCGTCCTTGTCACGCACCAGCAGCTGCGCCTGGTTCATCAGCCCGCTGTTATAGGCATAGAACAGCCGGCCACCCTCTTCCACCGGCACGCCATAGCGCTGGTAATCGAACAGGCCGTGCAACCGCTTCTCGAACGCCGCGCGCTCGGGCAATTGCGCGAGATAGGCGGCCGTGAATGCGCTTTGCGTGGCCACCCATTGCTCCACAGCCACATCGGTGCGGACGTCCGCCTCCAGCCAGCGATAGGGATCGGGCACCTGCTCGCCGAAGGCTTCGTCGACGACGGGGCCGCGTGCCGTGGCGGGATAGGCGGGAAGAACGGGAGTCTGGGATGTCACGGAAGCAGCCTGTGCGGTGAAGAGTGGGGCGGCCCCGAGCGCGAGCGCCGCCGCCGATACGAAAAGCCCTGCTGTGCCAACCTTCGCCATGCGCCCTCGTTGTCTCTGCCCGCAACCGGACTTCCAACGTAGTTCGCCGCCTCCATCCGGCAAGGCCAGCCTGGTCGCGGCAACAAAAGAAAACGGGCGGAAGCCGCGTGGCCCCGCCCGTTTTCCTGTATCGCGATGACGCGAAGCGCGATCAGGCGGCTTCGTATTCGTCCTCGTCGGCCGTGATGACCGGGCCGGAATCCTGGCCCTTGGCCGAGGCATCGCGGTCGATCAGTTCGATCACGGCGATCGGCGCGGCGTCCGAAGCGCGGTAACCGGCCTTGATGATGCGGGTATAACCACCGTTGCGATCGGCATAGCGCGTGGCCAGCACGTCGAACAGCTTCACCAGCTGCGCATCGTCCAGCAGACGGGCGTGGGCGAGACGGCGGTTGGAAAGGCCGCCCTTCTTGGCCAGCGTGATCAGCTTTTCGATATAGGGGCGCAGTTCGCGCGCCTTGGGCAGCGTGGTGGTGATCTGCTCGTGCTTGATCAGCGAGGCAGACAGGTTGCGCAGCAGCGCGATACGGTGGGACGAGGTACGACCCAGCTTCCGCTGGCCCAGCTTGTGACGCATGATTCTTTCTCCGTTCGTAGGGGGGCCGTATCAGGTACCCCGATCCAGGCGGCCATGCGGGGCGCCGCCCATTGCCCCATCCGTCATCCCGGCGAACGCCGGGATCTCAGGCCGCTACAGAAGCTCTGTAGCCGAACGAGGCCCCAGCTTCCGCTGGGGCGACGCGCGATCTCAGCCCAGCAGCTCCTGTTCGAGCTTCTTGGCCATTTCCTCGATGTTTTCCGGCGGCCAGCCGGGGATGTCCATGCCAAGGCGCAGGCCCATGGACGAGAGGACTTCCTTGATCTCGTTGAGCGACTTGCGGCCGAAGTTCGGCGTGCGCAGCATCTCGGCCTCGGTCTTCTGGACCAGATCGCCGATGTAGATGATGTTGTCGTTCTTGAGGCAGTTGGCCGAACGCACCGACAGCTCCAGTTCGTCCACCTTCTTGAGCAGGTAGCGGTTGAGCTGGTTGGCGTCGTTCTCTTCCGGCGTGTGCGCGGCCATGCCGGCCATCGCGGGCACGTGGCCGGCAGGCACCTGATCGTCGAAGTGGACGAACAGCGCCAGCTGGTCCTGAAGGATGCGCGCGGCATAGGCCACGGCGTCTTCCGGGGTCACGGTGCCGTCGGTTTCGACCGTCAGGCTCAGCTTGTCGAAGTCAAGCTCCTGGCCGATACGGGCGTTGTCGACCTTGTAGGAAACCTGGCGCACCGGCGAATAGAGCGAGTCGATCGGGATCAGCCCGATCGGCGCGTCGGCCGGACGGTTCGACACGGCGGGGACATAGCCCTTGCCGGTATCGCACGTCAGTTCCATGTTGAAGGTCGCGCCTTCGTCGAGATGACAGATCACGAGATCCTTGTTCATCACCTCGATGTCGCCGGTCACGGCGATGTCGCCGGCCTTCACTTCGCCCGGTCCGGTCGCCGAAAGCTGGAGACGCTTCGGGCCTTCGCCCTGCATCTTCAGCGCGATCTGCTTCACGTTGAGGACGATGTCGGTCACGTCCTCGCGCACCCCGGCGAGCGACGAGAACTCGTGCAGCACGTTCTCGATCTTGATCGAGGTGACGGCAGCACCCTGCAACGACGAGAGCAGCACGCGGCGAAGCGCATTGCCGAGCGTCAGGCCGAAGCCACGCTCGAGCGGTTCGGCGACGAACGTCGCACGGCGCTTCGGATCAGAGCCGGGCTTGATCTCGAGATTGTTGGGCTTCTTCAGTTCCTGCCAGTTCTTGATGTTGACAGTCATGGAATTCCCCTGGGGTTTGTCGGGACGCCGGCCGTCGACTGAGGGAGCCGCGGACCGATCGGAATTGGGCGGGCGCGTCAGGTACCGTGACGCGCCGCCAAGGGCAGGATCAGACGCGACGGCGCTTCGACGGACGAACGCCGTTGTGCGGGATCGGCGTCACATCGCGGATCGCGGTGATCGTGAAGCCGACCGCCTGCAACGCGCGCAGCGCGCTTTCGCGACCCGAACCGGGGCCCTTCACTTCCACTTCGAGCGTGCGGACGCCGTGTTCGGCGGCCTTCTTGCCCGCGTCGTCCGCCGCAACCTGCGCGGCATAGGGCGTCGACTTGCGGCTGCCCTTGAAGCCCATCATGCCGGCCGAGGACCAGCTGATGGCATTGCCCTGGGCGTCGGTGATGGTGATCATGGTGTTATTGAAGCTGGCATTGACGTGCGCGACACCACTGGTGATGTTCTTGCGCTCCCGCCGCTTGATACGCTGAGGTTCGCGAGCCATTTCTTGAAATCCTGTCGAGAAACCGTTGGAAGATCTGCCTTGTAAGGCGCGATCTTACTTCTTCTTGCCGGCGATCGGCTTGGCCTTGCCCTTGCGGGTGCGGGCGTTGGTGTGCGTGCGCTGGCCGCGGACCGGCAGGCCCTTGCGGTGACGCAGGCCGCGATAGCAGGCCAGGTCCATCAGGCGCTTGATGTTCATCGCGGTTTCGCGACGGAGATCGCCTTCCACGGTGTGTTCCGCGTCGATCGTTTCACGGATCTGGAGCACTTCGGCGTCCGACAGATCCTGCACGCGGCGGCTGTGATCAATGCCCAGCTTGTCGGCGATCTGCTTCGCCTTGAACGGGCCGATACCGTGAATGTAAGTCAGCGCAACGATAACACGCTTGTTGGTGGGGATGTTGACCCCCGCAATACGTGCCATATATCCTCCTGCTCCACAGGATGCTCTGGCGGGCATCCTATCTCGTAGCGTTGAACCCGGACGCG
>MEGD01000018.1 GCA_001725355.1 Novosphingobium sp. SCN 66-18 | reverse complement strand
AGCGTGGCGCCCATGTTCATCGTCAGCAGCAGCGAGGTGAGCGGCGAGGTGCCGGGGTTGCAGTCGGTGGCGATGGCGATGGGCACGCCGGCCGCACGGAGCTGCTCGACCGGCGGCACCTGTTTCTCGCGCAGGAAATAGAAGGCGCCGGGCAGCAGCACCGCCACCGTGCCGGCCCGCCTCATCGCCGCGATGCCGTCGGCGTCCAGATGTTCGAGGTGATCGGCCGAAAGCGCGCCGTGGCGGGCTGCCAGCGCCGCGCCGCCAAGGTTCGACAACTGTTCGGCATGAAGCTTGACCGACAGGCCCAGTTCCCGCGCGCGGGTGAAGACCCGTTCGATCTGCGCGGGCGAAAAGGCGATGCCTTCGCAGAACCCGTCGACGGTGTCGGCCAAACCGGCGGCGGCGACCGCCGGAAGCATCCGATCGCAGACGAGATCGGTATAGCCATCGGCATCGCCGTCGAATTCCGGTGGCACAGCGTGCGCCCCCAGGAAGGTCGTGCGGATCGTGACCGGGCGTTCGCGGCCCAGCGTGCGCGCCGCGCGCAACATGCGCGCCTCGCTCTCCGGCGAAAGGCCATAGCCCGACTTGATCTCGATGGTAGTGGCGCCTTCCGCGATCAGCGCGTCGAGCCGGGGCAGGGCGCTGGCCACCAGGTCGGCCTCGCTCGAAGCGCGCGTCGCCCGCATGGTGGCGCGGATGCCGCCGCCGGCGCGCGCGATGTCCTCGTAACGCGCGCCGGCCAGCTTCATCTCGAACTCGCCGGCGCGATTGCCGCCGTGAACGAGGTGGGTGTGGCAGTCGATCAGCCCCGGCGTGATCCAGCGCCCGCCGCAATCGATCGTGCGCGTGGCTTCGAAAGCGGGGGCGTCAGTGGCCGCGCCGGCGAACACGATGCGGCCATCGTCAGCGGCGATCACCCCGTCCTCGACTATGCCCAAACCCGGCATGTGCGCGGCCAGCGTGCAGAGACGGGCATTTTGCCAGATCGTGTCGCAGCGCATCGCATTTCCCGTGAGTCGTTGTTCTTGGCAGCACTCTCAATAATGTATAGACAAAATACACGCAAGGCGGAGTCGGCGAGGATGGACAGCGTGACCGGAATGACGGTGGAGGCGACGGTCTGGCATGTGGCGCGCGCGCTGCTGCCCCATGGCTGGGCGAGCGACGTGCGGATCACGGTGATGGCCGGCAAGATCGCCTCCATCGATGCGGGGCAGCCGGCGCGGGCCGGCGATGAGCGGATCGGGATCGGCGTTCCGGCCGTCGGCAATCTCCACAGCCACGCGTTCCAGCGCGCCATGGCCGGGCTCACCGAAATCGGCGGGCACGAAGGCGACAGCTTCTGGAGTTGGCGCGATCTGATGTACCGCTTCGTGGGCGCGATCGGCCCCGATGCGATGGAGGCGATTGCCGCCCGGGCCTATATGGACATGCTGGAGGCGGGTTTCTGCCGGGTTGGCGAGTTCCATTACCTGCATCACGATCCCGAAGGGCGCGCCTATGCCGATCCGGGCGAAATGGCCGCGCGCCTCGCCGCCGCCGCGGCCGCAACGGGCATCGGGCTCACGCTGCTGCCCGTATTCTACGCGCACGGTGGTTTCGGCGGGCAGCCGGCCAGCGCGGCGCAGCGCCGTTTCCTGAACACCCCGGACAGCTTCGCCCGGCTGCTCGCCGCAAGCCGCGCCGCGCTGGCGGGTCTGCCCGATGCGGTGCTCGGCATCGCCCCGCACAGCCTGCGCGCGGTGACGCCGGAGGAACTGGCGGAAATCCTGCCGCTGGCCGGCGACGGGCCGGTCCATATCCATATTGCCGAACAGGTGCGCGAAGTGGAGGAGTGCCTGGCATGGAGCGGGGCGCGGCCGGTGCGCTGGCTGCTGGACCATGCGGCGGTCGATCGGCGCTGGTGCCTGGTCCATGCGACGCATGTCGATGCGGGCGAGCTGGCCAGGATGGCCGGCGCGGGCGCGGTGGCCGGGCTGTGCCCGATCACGGAGGCAAATCTTGGCGACGGCATCTTTCCCGCGCGCGCGTTCGTCGATGAGGGCGGCGTCTTCGGGGTGGGATCGGATTCCAACGTCCGCATCGATCTGGGCGAGGAACTGCGGCTGCTGGAATATGGCCAGCGCCTTGCCGCGCGGGCGCGCAATGTGCTGGGCGAGCCGGGTCTGTCGACCGGGCGGAGCCTGTGGCAGCGTGCGGTCGCGGGCGGCGCACAGGCGCTGGGCGTGCCCGGCGGCCTTGCGGTCGGCGCGTCGGCAGATCTGGTCGTGCTGCGCGATGATGGAGACCTTGCGCTGGCGCGCACGGGCGATGCGATGCTCGATACCTACGTCTTCGCGGGTGGTCGGCGCGACATTGCCGATGTGTGGCGCGCGGGCGCGCGTGTCGTGATCGATGGACGTCACCGCGATCGTGCGGCTATCGAGGCGCGGTATCGGCGGGTGGTCAGGGGGCTGCTGGAGGCATGAAGCGGGAAAAGGGTGCGGAAACGCTGTCGCTGAGCCAGCGCATCCGTGCCGACATCGAGGAAAAGATCATGTCCGGCGCATGGCGGCCGGGCGATCGCATCCCCGTGGAGCACGAACTCGCCGCGCAATACGGCTGCGCGCGCATGACCGTGACGCGCGCAACCGAAGCGCTGGCCGAAGCCGGCCTCATCGTGCGGCGCAAGCGCGCGGGATCGTTCGTGGCGCAACCGCGCATGGAATCCGCCGTGCTGGGCATTCCAGACATTCCGGCGACAATCGCCGAGCGCGGCAAGGCCTATGGTCTGCGCTTGCTGTCCGCGCGGCGACGTGTGGCGGCAGCGGGGGCGGAGGAAGATCGCTTTGGCGGCAGCGGCGATGTGCTGGAAATCGATTGTCTCCATCTGGCGGATGGCATTCCGTTCGCATTTGAACACCGGCTGATCAGCCTGGCCGTCGTTCCTGCCGCAGCGGAAGCGGATTTCAGCAGGACTCCGCCGGGTACGTGGCTGCTGGCGCATGTGCCGTGGACCGAGGCGGAGCATCGCATCGGTGCGCGAGCCGCCGATGCGCACGCTGCCGAGCTGCTGAACATTGCCAAGGGCGCGCCGTGCCTGATGCTGGAGCGCCGGACATGGCGCGGCGATGCGCACGTGACCTGGGTCAGGCAGCTGTTTGCGGCCGACGCATTCGATCTTGTGGCGCGCTTCACGCCGAAAGGCGATGCAGCCGGATAACGCGGCCGGCCGTGATGGCGGCCGTAGCTGTGGAACGTGCTTGGTGTCTCGCGCGGATCGCGCCATCATGGGGCCACGAATCCATGGAGAGGATGCGTGTTTCTTGATCTGGACAACTATTGGCCGCCGCAGGAGCCGATCAGGCCAGGGCCGGAACGCCGGCCGACGTTGAGCAAGCGGAGCGAAAAGCTTCTGTTGGGCGTGGTGGGAGCGAACCTCCTGCTCGTGCTGGCGGCGCCCATTGCGGGGGTGACCTTCGTCGATGTGGTGCTTGCGCTTTTGAAATGAACGACGTGGCGGCCTGACCCGAGGGGGCAGGCGCGAAAACCTTGCGGAAAGCGGGGACAGGGAGAGACAGGAATATGGCGCCGACAGAGGCCATCACGACAGCACCGACGGCGGAGCTTTTCACCTTCGACGAATTCATCGCGTTCTGGGCGGAAGACAGGCCGGACCGCGTCGCGCTCGATGGGCCCGACGGCGTCATCACTTACCGCGAACTGGAACAGGTGACGCGCCGCATCGTCAGCGGCTTGCTCGACATGGGGCTGGCGCCGGGCGATCGCATCGCGTGGTTCGGCAAGAACAGCGCGCTGTACTTTTCGCTGTTCTTTGCGGTGGCGCGTGCCGGCATCGTGATGGTGCCGGTCGGCTGGCGGCTCGCCCCGCCCGAGGCGGCGTGGATCGTCCAGAACGCCCAGGCGAAGGCGGTCTTTCTGGGCGACGGCTTCGATGCGATGCGCGATACCTTCGCGGCCGTGGAGGGCGTCGCCCGGTGCATCACCGCCGACGAAGCGCGTGCATGGATGGCCGCTGCGGAGCCGCGTCCTTTCGACGCGGCCGGGCTTAACGACGCGGTGCTGCAGCTTTACACCTCGGGCACGACGGGCAACCCCAAGGGCGCGGTGCTGTCCAACCACAACCTGTTCGGCTTGCGCAAGCAGTCGCGCGGGCAGGAACTGCCGCACAATGTGCTGGGCGAAGACGAGGCCATTCTCGTCGCCATGCCCTGCGCGCATATCGGCGGGACCGGCCTTGGCGTCATGGCGCTGGCGGCGGGCCTGCCCGCGATCATCCTGGCGGAATTCGAGCCGCGCGCGGTGTTCGATGCGGTGGAGCAGAAGGGCGTGACGCGCTTTTTCATCGTGCCCGCCGCCTTGCAGATGCTGCTCAACCATCCCGATTGCGCCAGCGTGGACTATAGCCGGCTGCGCTATATCATCTATGGCGCGTCGCCGATCCCGCTGGAGCTTCTGCGCCAGTGCATCGCGATGTTCGATGCGCAGTTCATCCAGGCCTATGGCATGACGGAGACCACCGGCACGATCTGCATGTTGCCGCCCGAGGATCATTCGGTGGACGGCAACCAGCGGATGCGATCGGCCGGCAAGCCGCTGCCCGGCGTGGAAGTGCGGGTGGTCGATGGCGAAGGCCGGGAAGTGCCGCAGGGTGGCATCGGCGAAATCCAGACCCGGTCATCGAACAACATGCTGGGCTACTGGAACCTGCCCGATGCCACGCGGTCGGCGGTCAGCGCGGATGGCTGGATCGCGACCGGAGACGCCGGCTACATCGACGCCGACGGCTATGTCTACATGCACGATCGCATCAAGGACATGATCATCTCGGGCGGCGAGAACGTGTATCCCGCGCAGGTCGAAAGCGCGATCTACGGGCATCCCGATGTGCTGGAAGTGGCGGTGATCGGCGTGCCCGACGAAACCTGGGGCGAAGCGGTGAAGGCGGTCTGCGCGCCCAAGCCGGGCCATGTGATCGATCCGGCCAGCGTGATCGCGTGGGCGCGCGAACGGCTGGCCGGCTTCAAGGTGCCCAAGAGCGTGGACGTGATCGAGGCGTTGCCGCGCAACCCGTCCGGCAAGATCCTGCGCCGCCAACTGCGCGAACCCTATTGGCAGGGTCGGGAGCGGCAGGTGAACTGACGACGCTTGCCGGGCGCGCGGAGACGCCCGGCAAGGCCCCCTCCAGCTCTCAGGCGTATTCCCACATCGGGTTGCCGCGCTGCCCCATCCTGCGGTTGGGCGGCATGCCGAGCTTGCGCAGCGTTTCGTCGGCCGACTGGTACCAGCTGCCGATCTGGTAGATCCGCTTGGCGTCCGGCCCACCGGCCACTTCGCGCCCGATTTCCTCGGAGATGCGCACCATCTGTTCGATCTGCTGAACCGACGTCATCCGTTCGCCCTTGCGGCGCCAGATATTGTCCTCGATCCCCACGCGGACATGGAGGCCCAGCGCGATGGCGATCGTGTTGAACGGGATCACGTTGCGCATGATCGATTCGATCGTCAGCACCGCGCCATCGGGCACGCGGCGGGCGAACTCGATCAGGTCGGCCGGGTGCGTGCCCGATGCACCGCCGCCGATGGCTACGTAGTTCAGGATCAGCGGCCCCATGTATTCGCCCTTGCGGATCAGCCGCTCCACGGTTTCGAATTGGGCGATATGCGCCAGCATGAAATGCGGCTGGATCTGTGCGTCGCGCAGACGCCGGAGATGCTCCAGATAGAACTTCGGCCCGGATTCGAGGTACATGTCGCGATAGGCGAGGGCATAGGCCGGATTTTCCAGGATGGTGCCGTCGACATCGCCGTCCATCATCAGTTCGGTGATGTTCATCTGGGTGGTGTTGATCGCGATCGTCACCTGATCGGGCTTTGGCGAAAGGTCCGCGAGCATGTGGCGCGTATCGTCGCTCAGCCACTTGGCTTCCGCGCCTTCGCCTTCGGGCGCGAAGGAGATCGATCCACCCACCTGGATCAGCATGTCGGGGCAGGCGGTGCGGATGCGGTCGACCATTTCGTTGAACATCGAAATGCGCTTCGATCCCTGGCCGTCGGCCTCGCGGCAATGGAGGTGCAGCACCGAGGCGCCGGCGTTGTAGCAGTCCACCGCCTTCTGCACCTGTTCCTGCATCGAAACCGGGATGTCTTCGGGGAAATCGCCCGGCAGCCATTGCGGGCCATAGGGGGCGACCTGGATCACCAGCTTTTCCTGGTTCTCGGGAAGCAGGCTGTCGTCGAGAAAATGCATGTCAGGCCTCCTTAAGCTGCGCCAGTCACGGGTTCCGCCGCGAGGCGGCGCGCCTTCATTTCTTCGGCAAGCATCGGGGCGCCCAGCGCCACCGAATGAATGCCCAGCACGGCCACGCATTGCAGCACGGCCATGATTTCCGCGGGCGAGGCGCCCAGATCGAGCGCCTTGGCGATGTGGCGGCGAACACCCGGTGCGTACATGTGCGTGCATGAGGCATCGACCGCGATGGCGATCAGTTCGTAGGTCTTGGGATCGAGTACGCCCCTGGCGATCGGGTGCGTGCCCATCGCCATGAAGCGCTCCATCCACTCGGCATCGATGGCGGCGGCTTCGTCCCAGGCGGGGTTCCATTGACCCTGCGCGCGCATGGCGTCGCAAACCGGTGTCTGGCTCATCCTTCCTCCCTTCGTTCGTCGTTGTTCGGAATAGGCGGGACGGGGTGTTCAATCTTTCTGATTTGCGCTATAATATTTTTGATATGAGCCATATCGCCCGCCTGACCGTTCGCGCCGCAGCCATTACCGGCATGACCGCGCTTTGCCGCAGTTATGGCGTGGATGCGGGGCGCGTGTTGCGTGCGGCGGGATTGCCCGCGGACATCGAGGCGCAGCCGGACCGGCGGGTGCCGGTAACGGCCGTGAACGAAGCGCTGGAGCGGGCTGCCGTGGCGTGCGGTCGCGATGATTTCGGGCTGCGCCTTTCCGAACTGCGCGGCTTTTCCAATCTCGGCCCGATCGGCCTGATCGCACGCGATGAACCCAGCGTGGGATCGGCGCTGGCCGCGATCGAAGCCTATTTGCCCCTGCATAACGATGCCTTGGCCGTAACGCGCGAACACTTCGGCGATGTTGTCGTCCTGCGCTCCGTCATCCTCGTGCCCGGACCGAAAGTGCAGGCGCGCGATATTGCCGTCGCGATGCAGCATCGCATTCTCAAGCAGCTTGCCGGACCCGCTTGGGAGGCGGAAGAGGTATGCCTGACCCGTTCACCGCCCGCGGATATCTCCCGCTTCCGGCGCGTGCTGGGGCCGCACATCCGCTTCAATGCCGAATTCGATGGCATCGTCGTCCGGTCCGATCTGCTGGAGCGGCCCAATCCCATGGCGGAGGAAGGACTGCGCTCCTACGCCAGCCGGCTGTTGCGGATCGGCGATCCGGGGCAACCGGAAGCGATGGCCGACCGTGTCCGCCGCGTCCTGTCCCTGCTCCTTTCCAGCGGCCGTTGCACGGCGGAGCATGTCGCCGCACAACTGGGCGTGTCGCGCCGGACGCTGACGCGCGCGCTGGAGGTGGAAGGAACCCGTTTTCTTGCGCTGCTGGACGAGGCGCGAATCGACGTGGCGCGGCGGCAACTGGAGGCGAAGGCGCGAAGTCTTGCCGAGATCGCCGACCTCCTGGGCTTTTCCAGCGCATCGGCGTTCAGCACCTGGTTCCGGCATCATCATGGCATCACCCCGCGCGATTGGCGCAACCGCGCATGAAGGATTGCGCCAATGCGGCTTGAGTTTTCCTGTCGCGATCCCTAGCCCGATCCGGCAACGGGACAAGGAAGGCGGGGCGTGGAGGCAGGCAAACAGCATAGAGCGCTCGAAGGCGTCCGGGTGCTCGATCTCTCCCGCGTGCTGGCCGGCCCCTGGTCCACGCAGATTCTCGCGGATCTGGGCGCGGACGTGCTCAAGGTCGAACTGCCCGGGAAGGGAGACGATACCCGTGGCTGGGGGCCTCCTTTCCTGAAACTGCCGGACGGTTCCGACGATCCGCGCGAAAGCGCCTATTATCTCTGCGCCAACCGCAACAAGCGTTCGGCCGCGATCAATCTGGCCCATCCCGATGGCGCGGCCCTGATCCGGCGGCTGGCCGAGCGGGCGGACATCATGGTGGAGAACTTCAAGGTCGGCGGCCTGGCCAAGTATGGCCTCGATTACGACAGCATGCGGGCGATCAATCCCCGCCTTGTCTATTGCTCGATCACGGGCTTCGGCCAGACCGGCCCTTACGCCGATCGACCGGGTTATGATTTCGTGGCGCAGGGCATGGGCGGTTTCATGTCGATCACCGGGGAAGAACACGGCGGACCGCTGCGGGCCGGCGTGGCCATGGCCGATATTTCCACGGGCATGTACGCCACCGTTTCCATGCTGGCCGCGCTGCGTCATGCCGAACGGACGGGCGAGGGGCAGCATATCGATATCTCGCTGCTCGATACGCAGATCGCCACGCTGGCCAACCAGGCGTCGAACTGGCTTGTCGGCGGCGTTGATCCCGTAAGGATGGGCAACCGCCACCCTACGGTCGTGCCCTACAAGACTTTCCGCGTGAAGGATGGCGAGATCATCATCGCGGTGGGCAACGACGGCCAGTTCCGCAGTTTCTGCGTGGAGATGGGGCGGCCCGAACTGGCGGACGATCCCCGCTTCGTCACCGGTTCGCAGCGGTTGATCAACCGCGACGCGATCGAGGGCATCTTCCAGGATATCGTGGCCGATCTGGAAGGCGGACCACTGGTGGAACGGCTGGTCGCGATCAATGTGCCAGCGGGACCGGTGAACACCATCCGCGATATTTTCGCCGATCCGTTCATCGCCGCGCGCAAGACGGTGCACCGGTTCGTGCGTGAGGACGGCGTCGAAATTCCCGCCGTGGCCTTTCCGGCCAAGCTGTCCGCCACGCCGGCCGACTATCGCCATCGTCCGCCGCGCATCGGTGAAAACACGCGTGAATTGCTGCACGAATGGCTGGTGCTGGAGGATGCGGAACTTGCCGCACTCGAAGCGGGTGGCGCGGTGGTGCAGCGATGATCCAGCCGTCGCCGCGCCCGGACGGCTGCGCGGCAGTAAGAATTTGATGATGAAGATATGCCAATAGCGAACCATGAAGGATTCGCCTGGCGGATGGGGGATGTGGTTGCGGCGCGCCTTGCTGGCGCTTGCCGCCGTGTTCGCCATTGGTTTCGGACCTGCGGTTCAGGCCGCGCACTGGCCGTTGCCGCACTCCCTTTGCCACGCCGTCAGCGTGATGGCGCAATCGCCCCGTGCCGCGCCGCGTTCCTCCTATTCCTGCAACGGTAAGCCAACCGGCTATCAACGCGGAACGCTGTGGCTCCGGGTCGATCTGGACACGATTCCGATCCCGCGAAACGACCTGGTTCTCAGCATCCATAACACCCGGTTCGACGCCTTGTCGGTAGGCTTCGTCTATGCCGATGGCGTAACCGCGTGGCAGGGCGTGCGCGGCGGCGATTTCGGCACGCACTGGCGCCCCGGCGCGCAGATTGCGTTCGCGGCGCCCGCTCGCGAAGCGCCGTTGCGCACGATCGTGCTGCAATTCGACCGCCTGACCAGCTACGATCTGCTGCGGATGCGGCTGGCGACGCAAGGTGACGGTGCGCTGGAAGTGGTGGCGCTGGCCGCCTGCGTGGGCGCCGCGCTGATGCTGCTTTTCATCGCGGCCCTGTACAATATCTCGCTGTCTTTCGCGGTGCGCCGGCAATTCCCGGCCTGGCAGGCCGCGTGGGCGGGTTGCATGGTGATCTGGGGGGCCGTCTGGTCGCAACTCAACCTGTTCGTGCTGCCCGGCATGGCCGGCAGCTTTTCCGCGCAGCTTTGCACCGGGCTATCGTGCCTTGCGGTGATGCTGGCGACATTCGGCGCGATCACCGCGCTCGACCGCCGGGAGATACCCGTTGCCCTGCGGATTGCGACGCTGGCGCTCGGCATCGGTATCGGCGCGCTGGGCGTGCCTTTGAGCTTCATTCGCACGGGGCCGCTGGAATTCTGGGCCTCCGTGCTTGGCATGCTGGTGCTGGCGGATCTGACGGCGATCACGGTCAGCCTGACCATCGCATGGCGGCGCGGCAACGCGCTGGCGCGCGATTTCGCCGCTGCCTGGGCAGTGCCCATGATCACGCTGGGGGTGACGCAGTTCCTGCCGACGGACCGGCTGTTCTGGGGCGGGGGATCGCAGATGCTGGTCCTGCTGGCGGCGACCTGGCAGACGATCTGGGTTTCCGTTTCGGCGACGCGCCGCCTGGGCCGTCTGCGCGTAGAGCGCGATCATGCCTTGCGGGCCGAAGCGATAGCGCATGATCTGGCCCGTCGCGACCCATTGACGGGGCTGCGCAACCGGCGTGGCTTTACGGAGGCGGTCGAACCGATGGTGGCGCGCGCGATTGCGGGTGAAAGTCCGTTCGCGCTGCTGCTGATCGACGTGGATCGCTTCAAGGCGGTCAACGATACCCACGGCCACGATGCCGGCGACCAGGTGCTGTGCATCATCGCGCAGCAACTGGAACGGTGGGAGGGGGCGCTGTGCCTGCCCGCCCGTTTCGGCGGCGAGGAATTCGCCATGGCGCTGAGCGGGCTGCACACTTTCGCGGCCACGCAGTTCGCCGAACGCCTGCGCGAAGACATCGCCGCCGCCGATTACGACGCGGTTATCGGCGGGGGGGACATCACCGTCAGCATCGGTATTGCCAGCGCGACAGAGGATGCGGATTTCCAGAGTCTGTACCGGCAGGCAGACCGATCGCTGTACGAGGCCAAGCGGCGGGGCCGCGATTGCGTGGTTGCCAGCGGTCCGCGGCCGGACGATGATCTTGCAGTGGACATGGTAGCCTGACGCCCGGCGGCGCTGTGGCTCAGTTCCCTGCGTCGATCAATGCCTGGATCTGCTTGTAGAAGGCTTCGCGCGCGGCCGGCTCCGGCCCCTTGCTCGCGCGCGTCCAGTCGGCGTTTGACGCGATCACCAGCTTCCGCTTCGGATCGATGAAAATACCCTGCCCGAAAATGCCCTGCGCGGCGACCGAGCCATCGTCGTAGGTCCACCATTGGAAGCCATAGCCTTTGCCCGGGCGGCCGATGTCCTTCTGTTTGGTTGTTGCCTGCGCGAACCAGTCGGTGGGCACGATCTGCCGGTCGCCCGCCTTGCCGTTGGCCAGCACGAACAACCCGAACCGCGCGAAATCGCGCGTGGCGGCCTGGAGGCAACAACCGGCGATTTCATGCCCCGTCTGGCCCTTTAGCCATGTCGCCTTGGCTTCCATGCCGGCGGGCTGCCAGACCTTTTCCTGCAGGTACTGCGCCAGCGGCTTTTTCACCGCCGAGGAAACCAGCACGCCGATCAGGTTCGTCTCGCCCGTGTTGTAGTGCCACACTTCGCCAGGTGGGTGCGCGCGCGGCAGCTTGCGCATGTAGCTGACGGTGGCGTCGACACCGGGATCGGGCTTCGCGGTGTTGAAACGCGCGACATCCGAATTGGGGTCTTCGTAGTCCTCGTTCCAGCGCACGCCCGAACTCATCGTCAGCAACTGGCGGATGCTGACCTCGTCATAGGCGGAACCGCGCAGGTCGGGAATGTACTGGCTGACCTTGTCTTCCAGGCTCCGGATCGCGCCGTCCTGAATCGCCGCGCCGACCAGCGTCGAGGTGAACGACTTCGCGACCGAGAAGCTGGTCCATCGCCCTTGGGCGTCGAAACCCAGCCCGTAGCGTTCGAACCGGATCTTGCCATCCTGCAGGATCACGATCCCCGCTTCGCGCTGCTTGGCGAGATAGTCATCGATCCCGGGAATCGTCAGCGGTTTCCCTTCGGGCAGGGCCAGCGGATGCGGCGATGGCGCGATCTCGTTGGCCTGCGCCAGCAACGGCAGGCGGTCCATTGCCCGGAACGCGGCATCGCGCTGGCTTTCGGACCACATCAGCACATCGGCATTGGTCGGCATCGCGGCAAGGATGCCGCGCGTTTCCTTGTCGAGACTGGCGTACCAGCCGCCTCCCGCTGCCAGTGCCACGATCGCAATGCCTAGCGCGATGGTTCTCTTGCGCAAGCTCTCACCCTCCCGTTCGTCGTCCGGCCGTTTCTTCCCGGCCGATGCGATCGTCGGGGATCAGCATAGCCGTTCAAGCGTGCGGCGAAAGGGGGTGATCCGCCCGTCCGGCCGTGATGGGGTCAGCCCCGTTGGAGTGCTGGACAAGCTCCACGAAATTGCGGGCCGTGGGCGAGAGCTGGACATGGTGCACGAGCCAGAGCCGCGTTTCGAGCGGCGGGGAAAACTGGCGATAGACCAGGTTGTCGACGTGCAGGCGGACCAGCGACTGGGCAAGGATCGTCGCGCCGAAGCCGGCGGCGACGAGACCGAGCAGCGTGGCCAGCCCGTTCGCTTCGTGCGCCACCCTGGGCTGGATGGCGGCCTGCTCGCACATCCAGAAGAAATGTTCATTGAACCCCGCGCCGGCAGCCGCGCTGTAAAGAACCAGCGGTTCGTCGCGCAAGTCGGCGATGGTGGGATCGAGGTCCCGTGTCGCCAGCATGTGATCCTCGCGCAGCGCCAGCACCATGGTCTCGTGGATGAGGCACGTTGCGGTAAGGTCGGGCGATACCGAAGGCTTGCCGAACCCCCGGATAATCGCGACCTCGATCTCGTTGTGCGCCAGCGCTTCAAGCTGTTCGTCGCGCCCCAGTTCCTCCAGCTTCAGTTCCACTTCGGGATGTTCCTGCCGGAAACGGTAAAGCGCCTGCGACACCTTGGGAACGAACGGTGCGGATGCCGTAAAGCCCAGCGCAAGGTGGCCGATCTCTCCCCTCTGGGCGCGGCGGGCGGTGTGTGCGGCATATTCCGCCTGCTGCAAGGCCAGCCTCGCTTCGGGCGCGAACAGTTCGCCCGCGCGGGTCAGCCGCACGCGCCGGCTGGTCCGATCGAACAGCCGCACGCCCAGTTCATCCTCCAGCGCGCGGATCTGCTGGCTCAGGGGAGGTTGCGAAATGCCGAGCCGCGCGGCGGCGCGGCCGAAATGCATTTCATCAGCCACGCACAGAAAATAGCGAAGGTGCCTGAGATCCATCAGTTCATGTTGTCCAGCATATCAATCATGCCGTATTATATATTAGACGCAACATGACTGGAAGCGCATGGGAGCGTCACCAACCGCCGCCACGTTCCAGTTGGCGGTCGCATACGGTCGCGGAAGCCTTGGGGTCGGGCTTCCAGCGCGGGCGGCAAGCAGGTGTATCCGGGGTGAGGAAGCGTGAACGGACTTTTCCGCGATGTGCGGAAAAGGCGTGGAGTCGTGAATGTTCAATATCGTCAAGATCGCGTTGCACCGGCCCCTGACCTTCATCGTGATGGCGATCCTGATCGCCATCGGTGGCGTGCTGGCGGCGCTGCGCACTCCGGTCGATATCTTTCCGGACATCCGGATCCCGGTCATCGCCGTGGCGTGGCAATATTCCGGCCTGCCGCCTGACGATATGGCGGCGCGCATCATCACCCCTTACGAACGCACGCTGACAACCACCGTCAACGATATCGAGCACATCGAAAGCCAGTCCTTCCAGGGCATTGGCATTGTGAAGATCTATTTCCAGCCAGGCGCGGACATCCGCACCGCGACCGCGCAGGTCACGTCGATCTCGCAATCGGTGCTCAAGCAGATGCCGCCGGGGATCACGCCGCCGCTGATCCTGAACTACAATGCCTCCACCGTGCCGATCATCCAGCTTGCCATGTCGGGCAAGGGCTTGTCCGAACAGCAACTGTTCGATCTCGGCCAGAACCAGATCCGCCCGCAACTCGTGACAGTTCCGGGCCTTGCCATGCCCTATCCGTCGGGGGGCAAGCAGCGCCAGATCCAGATCGATCTCAATCCCCTGGCGCTCCAGTCCAAAGGCCTTTCGGCGCAGGACGTGGGCAACGCGATCGCGGCGCAGAACCAGATCAACCCCGCCGGCTTCGTCAAGATCGGGCCGACGCAGTACAGCGTGCGCCTGAACAATGCGCCGGATTCCGTCGCCGCGCTGAACGACCTGCCGGTCAAGGTCGTCAACGGGGCCACGATCACCATGCGCGACGTGGCCTTCGTGCGCGATGGCAGCGCGCCGCAGCAGAACGTGGTGCATGTCGATGGCCGCCGGTCGGTGCTGCTCACCGTGCTCAAGAACGGCGCGACCTCGACGCTGGCCATCATCGATGGCGTCAAGACCACCTTGCCCAAGATCGCCGCCGGGCTGCCCGATGCCCTGCGCATCGTACCGGTGGGCGACCAGTCGCTGTTCGTGAAGGCGGCGGTCAGCGGGGTGATCCACGAAGGCGCCATCGCGGCGGCGCTGACGTCGCTGATGATCCTGCTGTTCCTCGGTTCCTGGCGCTCCACCGTCATCATCGCGCTGTCGATCCCGCTGGCCATCCTTGCCGCGGTCGCGGCGTTGGCGGCGTTCGGCCAGACGATGAACGTCATGACGCTGGGCGGGCTGGCACTCGCGGTCGGCATCCTCGTCGACGATGCGACGGTGACGATCGAGAACATCAACTGGCACCTGGAACAGGGCAAGGGCGTGATGGAGGCGATCCTCGATGGCGCCGCCCAGATCGTGACGCCGGCGTTCGTTTCGCTGCTGTGCATCTGTATCGTGTTCGTGCCGATGTTCTTTCTGCCGGGCGTGGCGGGCTTCCTGTTCGTGCCGATGGCGTTGTCGGTGGTCTTCGCCATGATCGCCTCGTTCATCCTGTCGCGCACGCTCGTTCCGACGATGGCCATGTACCTGCTGAAGCCGCATCAGCCGGAGGGCGAGAACCCCCACCTTGCCGGCGCGCCGCGATCGCGCAATCCGCTGGTCCGCTTCCAGCGCGGGTTCGAACGGCGCTTCGAGAAAATCCGCGATAGCTATCTCGGCCTGCTGAAACGTGCGCTGGAGGCCCGCAGGCCATTCATCATCGGCTTCCTCGCGGTGGTGGTGCTCTCGTTCGGGCTGTTGCCGTTCCTGGGCAGCAATTTCTTCCCCAGCGTCGATTCCGGGCAGATCGCGATGCATGTTCGCGTGCCGGTGGGGGCGCGGATCGAGGATACGGCGGCGCGCTTCGACCGGATCGGAACCGCGATCCGCCAGATCATCCCCGCGGACCAACTGGGATCGCTGACGGATAACATCGGCCTGCCGGTCAGCTCGATCAACACGGTGTACAACAACAGCGGCACGATCGGTCCGCAGGACGGGGATATCCTGATCGCGCTGAAGGAAGGGCACGAGCCGACCGATCGCGTGGTATCGCGCCTGCGCTCCGAACTGGCGCGCCGCTTTCCGGGCACGACCTTCGCCTTCCTGCCGGCCGACATAACCAGCCAGATCCTGAACTTCGGCGCCCCGGCCCCGATCGACGTGCAGGTGACGGGCAAGAACGTGGAGGCATCGCGCGCCTATGCCCAGAAGCTGCTGGCGCGGATGAAGCTGATACCCGGCCTTGCCGATGCGCGTATCCAGCAACCGGCCAATGCGCCTCAGCTCAACGTGGACGTCAGTCGCGCCCGTATCGGGCAATATGGCCTGACGGAGCGCGACGTGACCAACAGTCTCGCCGCTTCGCTGGCGGGAACCTCGCAGACCGCACCGGTGTTCTTCGTGAATCCCGAAAACGGCGTGCAATACCCGGTCGTGGCGCAGGCGCCGGAATACCTGCTGGATTCCGTCAGCGCCCTTTCGAACGTGCCGGTCTCCGGCGCGGCCGGCAGCGCGATCCAGCCGCTCGGCGGCCTGGCCGGCGTTTCGCGCGGTAATACGGTTCCCGTCATCTCGCACTATAACATCCAGCCCACGCTCGACATCTACGGCACGACCGAAGGGCGCGACCTGGGCGCGGTTTCCGGCGACATCCAGGCGGCCATCAAGGCGCTGGAGAAGGAGCAGCCCAAGGGCGTGAACGTGACCATCCGTGGCCAGTTCGCCACGATGAACACGGCGTTCTCGGGCCTTGGCTTCGGTCTTATCGGCGCGGTGGTGCTGATCTACCTGCTGATCGTCGTCAACTTCCAGAGCTGGGTCGATCCCTTCGTCATCATCACCGCGCTGCCGGCGGCGCTGGCCGGGATCGTGTGGATGCTGTTCGGCACCGGCACCACCTTGTCCGTGCCGGCCCTGACCGGCGCGATCATGTGCATGGGCGTGGCCACCGCCAACTCGATCCTCGTCGTCAGCTTCGCGCGCGAGAAACTGGCGGAGTTCGGCGATGCCAGGCGGGCCGCGCTGGAAGCCGGTCTCGTCCGCTTCCGCCCGGTGCTGATGACGGCGCTGGCCATGATCATCGGCATGGCGCCGATGGCGCTGGGGCTGGGCGAGGGCGGCGAACAGAACGCCCCGCTTGGCCGCGCCGTGATCGGCGGCCTGATCTGCGCCACCATCGCCACGCTGTTCTTCGTTCCCGTTGTTTTCAGCTTCGCCCACCGCAAGCGGTCGGTCGAGGCCACGTCCCCGGAGCTGCAACCCAGCCATGCATGACACCACTTCGCATACCGAACAGGAAATCCAGCCTTCCATCTCCACCGGCCCGGACAGCCGCGCGTTGAAGCGCGCCGGGATGGGCGCAGTGGCGGCGGCGCTGGCCGTCGTGGCCGTGGGCGTGGGCGTGCGGATTCATGCGACCGGCACGCTGCGCCAGACCGCGGCCGAGGCGGCGATCCCTACCGTCAGCGTGGTCGTGCCCAAGGCCGACGCCGATGGCGCGCCGCTGGTGCTGCCGGGCAACGTGCAGGCGTTCAACAGCGCGGCGATCTATGCGCGCACCAACGGCTATGTGCGGCAGTGGCTGGCGGATATCGGCGATCGCGTTCGCGCGGGGCAGGTGCTGGCGGTGCTCGATGCGCCGGAAGTCGATCAGCAGTTCGCCGCCGCGCGTGCCGATTACCAGACGGCCTTGGCCAACCAGCGGCTGGCCGCCACCACGTCCGCGCGCTGGCACGCGATGCTGGTGCAGGATGCCGTTTCGCGGCAGTCGGCCGACGAGAAGGCGGGCGATCTTGCCGCGCGCACGGCGGTCTCGAACGCGGCGCTGGCCAACGTGAAGCGGTTGCAGGCGCTGCAGGGATTCACCCGGCTTTCGGCGCCGTTCGCCGGCACCGTCACCAGCCGCTCCGCGCAGATCGGCGCGCTGGTGGTGGCCGGAAACGCCTCGTCACAGCCGCTGTTCACGGTGTCGGACACGCACCGCATGCGGATCTATGTGAAGGTGCCGCAGAACTATTCCGCCGATGTCTCGCCCGGCATGGCGGCGGATTTGAGCCTGCCCGAATATCCTGGTCGCACATTCCACGCGGTGCTGACGCGCAGCGCCGGCGCGGTGGATGCGCAGTCGGGCTCCGTGCTGGTCGAACTGCAGGCGGACAATCCCGATGGTGCGCTGAAACCGGGTGCCTTCGCGCAAGTCAGCTTCAAGATCGGCGGCGGAGGCGGGAACGCGTTGTCGGTGCCGGGCAGCGCGATCCTCTACAGCAACAAGGGGCCGAGCGTGGTGGTGGTCGGGCAGGACAGCCGCGTGACCGTCCGTCCGGTGACGATCGCGCGGGACGAAGGCGCCACGGTGCTGCTTTCGTCCGGCATCGCGCGCGGGGAACGGATTGTCGATACCCCGCCCGACGCGATCCAGACCGGCGATCGGGTGCACGTGCAGGCTTCGGAAAGCGGAAAGGCCGGCAAGTAATGCGCGCGGGCAAGGTGGTTTCCGCCGCGCTGCTGCCGGCGTTGCTGGCAGCGTGTTCGATGACGCCCGCCTACCATCCGCCCAGCGTGGCGGTCCCGGATGCCTTCAAGGAAGTGAAGGGGTGGGCGGCGGCGACGCCGATGGACGGCGCTGCGCGCGGGACATGGTGGAAGGGTTTCAACGACCCGGTGCTCGACGATCTGGAAGACCGCGCCGAAAAGGCTAGCCCAACGCTGGCCGCCGCGCTCGCCCGCTACGATCAGGCGCAGGCCGTGGTCAAAGGCGAGCGGGCCTCGCTGGTGCCGGAGCTTGATGCCAGCGGCAGCTTCGCGCGAACTCGCGTGTCTGCCGACCGCCCGCTCTCCAACGGCAGCGCGGAGACTTACAACAATGCCATCATCGGTGGTGGGTTGAGCTACGAAGTCGACCTGTGGGGGCGCATCCGCGCCTCGGTTTCCGCCGCACGCGCGGAAGCGCAGGCGAGCGACGAGGACGTGATCTCGGCGCGGCTCAGCCTCCAGACCTCGGTGGCGGACGCTTATGCCCGGTTGCGCGGTCTGGATGCCGAAGCCGAACTGCTGCGGCAGACGGTGGCGGCGTTCGAGCGGGCCTATGACCTGACGCGGACGCGCCATGATGGCGGCATTGCTTCGGGCATCGATGTCAGCCGTGCCCTGACCGTGCTGGGCAATGCGCGTGCGCAAGTTGCCGCCGTGGCCAGCCAGCGCGCGGCGACCGAGCACGAGATCGCCGCGCTGGTGGGGGCGGTCGCCTCCGACTTTTCCATCGCGCCCCGCGCGCAGCCCTTGCTGCCGCTGGCGCTGGCAACCGGGGTTCCCTCCGAACTGCTCCAGCGCCGGCCGGACATTGCGGCCGCAGAGCGGCGCATGGCTGCCGCCAATTCGCGGATCGGCGTGGCGCGGGCCGCGTTCTTCCCCACGGTCACGCTTGGCCTTTCCGGCGGCTTCCAGACCACGGACGGTTCGTTGCTGATCGCGCCCAACACGTTCTGGGGGCTGGGGCCGATCGCGGCGGCGCTGGCCGTGTTCGATGGCGGGCGGCGGGCGGCCAAACTGCGGCTGTCGCGCGCGCAATATACCGAACAGGCCGAAAAGTACCGCCAGACGGTGCTGTTGGCGTTCCGGCAGACGGAGGACGCCATCGCCGCCGGGCGGCTGCTCGGGCGGCAGGTGGTGGACCAGAAGACGGCGGCCGATGCGGCGGTGCGCAGCAGCACCCTGGCGCTGGCGAGCTACCGGGATGGCGGCGCGGACTATCTGGAAGTGGTGACGGCGCAGACGCAGGCGCTGGATGCCCAGCGCGCACTGCTCAACGTGGAAACGCAGCAGATGCGCGCCAGCGTCGCGCTCGTGAACGCGCTCGGCGGCGCGTATTGATGGATTTGCCGGGCGGCGTTCAAATGTAACCTTCGTGACAATCCTGTTCTCTCCGTCTGCTATGGTGCGGATGGGAGATCACGGAAAGCAGGCGGAGGTTCTGATGGGCAGGAAGCGGACCGGCAGGTTCTGGCGGTGTGCCGCCATTGCGCTGGCAGTGGCCACGGGCGGCCATGCCGCATGGGCGCAAAGCGTGCCGGTGGGCGGCGGTGTGGTGCAGGGACCAGGCACGCCCGGCCCGATCAAGCGCGGCAAGGCGCCCGGCTATGACTTCCAGGACCAGTACATCGGGATTCCCGGCAAGTCCGTCGCCGACAACATGGAGCCGATGATCGATCATCCGGACCAGACGACGGAAGCCGGAAAGAAGCTGGCCGATTTGCAGCGCAAGACCGGAAAGAAGCCCAACATCATCGTGTTCCTGATGGATGACGTGGGCTGGATGGACTTTGGCTTCAACGGCGGCGGCGTGACGCTGGGGGCACCGACGCCCGATGTCGACAAGGTGGCGGCGCAGGGGCTGGTGCTGACCTCCGCCTATTCGCAGCCAAGCTGCTCGCCCTCGCGCGCGACGATTCTCACCGGGCAATTGCCGATCCATCATGGCCTGCTGCGTCCCCCGATGTATGGCGAGGCGGGCGGGTTGAACGGCAAGCCGACGATCGCCTCGATGCTCTCGGCGCAGGGCTATGTCACCCAGGCCATCGGCAAGTGGCACGTGGGCGAAAACGAAGGGTCGCAGCCGCAAAATGCCGGCTTCGACGATTTCCGTGGGTTCCTTTCGGTTTCCGACATGTACACCGAATGGCGCGATCCCAATTTCAATCCGGAAGTGGCGCTCAGCCCCACGCGCAGCCGGCTGATCGAGGAAGCGCCGTTCAACAAGTACGACGTTCACGCCGCGAAGGGCGGCAAGATCGAGAACGTGGGCCTTATCACGGTGGACTACAGCCGCGATCTGGACCAGCGCTGGGCCAATTACGCCGTCGATTTCCTCAAGCGGCAGAAGGGCGGCAGCAAGCCGTTCTTCCTCTATTACGGCACGCGCGGCTGCCATTTCGACAACTATCCGAACGCTTTCTACGCCGGCCGTTCGCCCGCGCGAAACGACTACACCGACTGCCTCGTCGAAATGAACGACATCTTTGCGCGGCTCTACAAGACGCTGGAAGAGACGGGCGAGATCGACAACACGATGATCGTGTTCACGTCGGACAACGGGCCGGAACAGGAAATCGATCCCCACGGCCGCACGCCGTTCCGGGGTGGCAAGGGATCGACCTGGGAAGGCGGGGTGCGCGTGCCGACCTTCGTGTACTGGAAGGGCATGATCGGGCCGCGCAAGTCCGACGGCCTGTTCGATTTCGCGGACATCCTGCCCACCAGCCTGAGCCTTGCCGGCGTGAAGGGGGCCGCGATCGGCGAGAAGATGGGCGCGGGCAACTATCTCGACGGGGTGGACCAGACCTCGTTCCTCCTCGCCGACAACGGTGCCTCGAACCGGCGCAGCATCCTGTATTTCTGGAACAACCAGTTCGCGGCGGTGCGGATGGACGAGTTCAAGTTCACCATGCTGACGCAGGATCCTTATTCGATGACGCCCAACGGCAATCACGGCGGGTTCACCGGCACGGTCAGCCAGACAGCGGGCGGCACCATGTTCAACCTCTATGCCAATCCGCAGGAGGATAATTCGGTGGCGATCCGGCACTTGCCGATCGCCATTCCGGTGGGGGCTGAAATCGCGCGCTACCAGCAGGTGCTGCGCAAGTATCCGCCCAAGGTGCAGATCGGCTTCACCACCGGAAAGTAGGCCGGGCGGGATGCGGTTGCCGTTGCCGCGGGCGATGACAGGTGCATCCTGAGGCCCTAGGCTGCGTGGCCATGGGCGAAGACGATCATGCGATGGCGGCGGCCGCGCTCGACCGGTGCGGCTGGCTCGACGGGCACGGCAATGACCTGCGCCGCCGCCTGTTGGCCCACGGCACGTTGCGGCCGCTGTCTCCGGGCCAGTGGGCCTATGCCGAAGGGGATGACGACAGCGGCATTCTCGTCGTCGTGCGGGGCGCGTTGCAGATCTATGCGCAGGCGCCGGGGGACCGGGAAGTGCTGATCGGCCAGATCGGCCACGGCAACGCGATCGGCCAGACGGCGCGATTCGGTGGCGGCCCCCGGCTGGTCACCGCGATCAGCACGGCGGCCAGCCTGGTTCTTCAGGTGACCGACGCCGCTCTGACGGCCATTGCCCGCGACGAACCCCTGATATGGCAGGTCATCGCCAGCCTCAACTACGCGCAACTGCGGATGATGGTGCAATTGCTGGCCGAAACGACCGCCTTGCCGCCCCGGCAGCGGCTGGCGGCGCGGCTGGCGCGCTTTGCCTCCGACGCGCGCATGGGGGCGGAACTGCCTCTCAGCCAGCAGGCGCTGGGCGAGATGGTCGGCCTCAGCCGGAAGACCGTGAACGCCTGCCTCGCCGATCTGGAGCAACGCGGGCTGGTGCGCCGCCGATACGGCGCGATCGAAGTGCCCGATGCGGCGGCACTGCAGGCGCACGCCTTTGCCGCGGATGCATAGGTTCCCTGGACAAATCGCCCGCCCAGACAGCCGGTAGGGTCCGGGAAGCAAAGCGGGCGGCTGAACGGCAGTTATGGCAGGGGGGACACTAACGTCGCGCTGATTTGTAGGCCTCTCTCAACCTATTTTGCAGGATTATCCAAACCGACGTTACAGGAAGGGGGGCGAGAAACTCATATTTGGTGGGCAAGCTGGAATAATCATATGCCAGAAACGTCAGATAGAGAGAGGCGAAATACAAGGAAAAAAGCGCTATGACGGACGTGATATAGACAATCTTCGACATTCGCCTCACTAACCTCAGTCATCCGGCAATTCAGAAGCTAGCATAACGAATTCGGTTCGCAATGTGGGCGTGTCGGGAAAGACTGCTATTCGGACGAAGTTTCTCAAAACTGGATGCCGGTCAGATCACCCGAATTCCTCCACACGGCTACGCAATGGCGGTTGCTTCAGCCTCCCGCCTGCGCCACTTCCAGCGCCTCGCTGGCGTCCAGCCATGCGGCCTCTGCGTCTTCCAGATCGTCGGCAACGGCGGCGCGGCGGCGGGAGAGTTCGCCCATGTTGAGCTGGGCGAGATCCTTCGGCGCGGAAGCCGGATCGATCAGTGCGGCGTCGAAGGCCGAAAGCTGCTTCTGCAGCAGGCCCATCCGGGTTTCCGCTTCGCTGACCTGCTTCTTCAGCGCGCGAATGTCCTCGCGCCATTGCGCGCCGGCCTTGCGCTGCGGCTTGGCGTCCTTGCCGCCATTCGCCTGCGGTTCGCGCGGCTGGTTGCGACCGAGGATGAAGTCGATGTAGTCCTCCATCGACCCGGCGTATTCGGTCGCCGTACCACCATCGACCAGCACCAGCCGGTCTGCCGTCAGTTCCACCATGTGCCGGTCGTGGCTGATAAGGATGACCGCGCCGTCATAGGCGTTGAGCGCCTGCACCAGCGCTTCGCGCGCATCGACATCGAGGTGGTTGGTCGGCTCGTCGAGGATGAGCAGGTGCGGCGCATCGCGGGTGACGAGCGCCAGCGCCAGCCGCGCGCGCTCCCCGCCCGAAAGCGTTCCGACTTGCGCCGTGGCGGTATTGCCCGAAAACCCGAAGCGGCCGAGCTGGCCGCGCACGGCGGCGGGCGTCTTGCCCTCCATCGCCCGCGTCATGAGTTCGAGCGGGGTGGCGGCGCTGGCCAGTTCCTCGACCTGATACTGCGTGAAATAGCCGATCTGCGTCTTGCCGGAGAGGCGCATCACGCCGTCCATCGCCTCGAGCTGCCCGGCCAGCAGGCGCGCCAGCGTGGTCTTGCCGTTGCCGTTGCGGCCGAGCAGCGCGATCCGGTCGTCCGGATCGATCCGCAGGTTCAGCCGCTGCAGCACCGGTGCGCCGGGGGCATAGCCGACCGCCGCCTTGTCCAGCGTGATCAGCGGCGGGCGCAGTTCGTCGGGGCTGGGGAAATCGAAGCGCATCGTCGGGTCTTCGATCAGCGCGGTGATCGGCTGCATCCTGGCCAGCATCTTGGCGCGCGATTGCGCCTGCTTGGCGGTGGAGGCGCGGGCGCTGTTACGGGCGACATAGTCCTGCAGCTTGGCGCGTTGCGCGTCCTGCGCGGCGCGCGCGGCGGCCAGTTGGGCGGCGCGCTCCGCACGCTGGCGCTCGAAGCTGTCATAGCCGCCGGGATAGAGCGTGATCTTGCCACCCTGCAGGTGCAGGATGTTGTCGACCACGTTGTTCAGCAGGTCGCGCTCATGGCTGATGACGATCAGCGTGCCGGGATAGGACTTGAGAAAGTTCTCCAGCCACAACGTCGCTTCGAGGTCGAGGTGGTTCGACGGTTCGTCCAGCAACAGCAGGTCGGGCGCGGAGAACAGCAGCGCGGCCAGCGCGACGCGCATTTTCCAGCCACCCGAGAAGCTGTCGAGCGGCTGGGCCTGCATTGCCTCGTCGAAGCCCAGCCCGATCAGGATGCGCGCGGCGCGCGAAGGGGCGCTGTAGGCATCGATCGCCAGCAGCCGGTCGTGAACGTCGCCCAGACGGTCGGGATCGGTGCAGGTCTCCGCTTCGGCCAGCAGCTGTTCGCGCTCCTTGTCGGCGGCCAGCACGGTTTCGAACGGCGTTGCGGTGCCGGCCGGCGCTTCCTGCGCGATATAGCCCAGGCGCGCGCGGCGCGGCATGTCGATCGCGCCATCGTCCGGCTCGATTTCCCCGATGATCGCTTTCATCAGCGTCGATTTGCCCGCGCCGTTGCGGCCGATCAGGCCGATCTTGCCACCGGTGGGGATCGAGGCCGAGGCGCGGTCGAGTATGGTGCGGCCGCCCAGCCGCACGGTGATATCGTTGATCGTCAACATGCCGCGCGCCTAGCAGGCCCGGCGCGAAAGCCCAACGGCCTATCTTGGCTGGCTATCTTGGCTGATGCGTCAATGCATCTTCAGCTGCCGCCAGGCGCTCGGCGTCTGCCCGGCGAAGCTGCGGAACGCGCGGGTGAAGTGGCTCTGGCTGCCGAAGCCCAGCGCTTCCGAAATCTGCGCGACCGTCAGTTCGGTGCTGGAGAGCATTTCCTGCGCGCGTTCCAGCCGGGCCTTCATCACGTACTGGTGCGGGCTGAGGCCGGTGGCGCGCTTGAACACGCGGCAGAAATGCGATGGCGTGAGGCCCACTTCGGCGGCCAGCGATTCCACCGTGTGTTCCTCCTCCGGGTGGGTCAGCACCGCGTTCATGACGTGATGGATGCGATAGGCGGAGAAATCGGAGGTCGGAAAGGCCGTGGCGTTGGCGTCCGCCGGGCCGCGCAGCATGTGCGCCTTGAGCGCATCGACCAGCGTGGAGACATAGACGTTCCGCTCCGGCGTTTCCGGCGCATAGAGTTCCGCGAGCACCTGCCGCGTCAGCGCCACGCCCAGCGGGTCGGAAAAGGCGAAGCGCATCCGGTGGAACTGGTCGCGCGCGGGCACGGCGCGAAGCTGGTCTTCCGCGATGGACAGGGTCACGACGTCCAGCTCGCCATCGACGAGCCACCCGGTCGGGCGGCCTGTAGGAATGATCGTGGCGCAACCGGGGATCGAGCTCGCCTCGCTCCAGCCATCGCGATCCCAGGTCTTGACGCGGGGCTTGCCGGCGATGTGGACCACGAACGTGGGGCTGGGCAGGGCGGGCAGTTCATAGCTGCCGACGAACTGGCGCCAGCGCGAGAGCTGCCAGCCCTTCTCGCCGCCGCCCAGCTGGATGTCGGCGCCACGCCCCAGCACGTCGGAGATGATCTGCTCGTTGGTCCAGCTTTCCGCCATTCGACTGCCTCTCACGCCGGCCGCAACATAACGTCGAGGTTCTTGAGCCCGTTGAGGAAATTCGAGCGGAACCGGCGCGGCGACCGTATAACCTCGAAAGACATAACCCGATCCGCGAGAATGTCGAACGCCACGCGCAGCTGCATTTCTGCCAGGCGCGATCCGACGCAGACGTGCTGGCCCGATCCGAAGCCCAGATGCGGGTTCTTCGCCCGCGTGATATCGAACCGGTCGGGCGCGTCGAACACCGTCTCGTCGCGGTTGCCCGAAACGTACCACAGCACGACCTTGTCGCCCTTCGCGATCTTCCGGCCGCCCAGTTCCGTATCCGCCATGGCCGTGCGGCGCATGTGCAGGACGGGCGAGGCATGGCGCACCATTTCCGGCGTGGCGGTCTTCAGCAGGCCGCGGTCGCGGCGCAGCATGGCCCACTGATCGGGGCTTTCGGCGAAGCGCTGCACGGTGTGCGACAGCGAATTGCGCGTGGTCTCGTTGGCGCCGACCAGAACGAGAATCAGATTGCCGACGAAATCCCGGAAGGCGATCTTCTCCCCATGGATCTCCACGTTGGCCAGCAGCGAGGCGATGTCGTGCGAAGGCGCCTCCCGCCGCGCCTCGAACAGTTCGGTGGCGAAGGCGAAGAAATCGGCAAGTGTTGCCGCCATGGCTTCGGGGCTCTGGCGGAAATCCGGATCGTCCTCGCCCACGAAGGCGTTGGTCCAGTCATAGAGCTTGGGCCAGAGATCGGGCGACAGGCCCAGCAGTTCGCACAGCGTCAGCAGGGGAAGCGGGGCGGACAGCAGCGGCACGAGGTCCACTTCCTCGCCCAGCGGGATCGCCGCGACGAGGTGCTCGACCCGCGTGCGGATGCGCGCCTCGATGTCGCCGAGCCGGGCGGGAGAAACCGCCGGCATGATGTGCTTGCGGTACTGGGTGTGGACCGGCGGATCGCGCGAGATGAAGGGGATGCCGATCGCGCTTTCGCCTGCGCCTGTCAGCCCAACCTCGTTCTCGTTGAAAATGCGGTGGCCGCCGTTTTCGTAGGCGGACGAGAACAGGGCCGGGTTGCGCGATACCTCCACGATATCGGCATGGCGCAGCACTGCCCAGAAGCCCGCGCCGTCGCTTTCCGGGTTCCAGTACACCGGCTCTTCGCGCCGCAGCCGGGCGAAGGTTTCCCAGGGAACGCCCTGTTCGAACAGGCGGGCGTCCTTCAGGTCGATGGGGCTGGAAGCGATGGCGCGGGCCTCGCTCATCAGAACGCCACCCTGACCGAGCCGCCGAACGTGCGCGGCGTGGAAGGCACGAGGAAGTTGTAGGGGAAGCCCGCCCCGCGCAGGTCAAGGCCATAGGCATAGGTCTGGCGGTCGAACAGGTTGTTGGCAAAGGCCTTGAAGGTGAAGCGCCCGGTCTGGAACGCGGCGCTGACATTCACCTTGGCGTAGGCGCCCTGTTGCAGTTCGGCATTGTTCTGCGTGGTGCTGGTGGCGTTGATCGCGTTGAACGGCGAGAAATACTGCCGGCTGAAATAGGCGACGGTGGGGGAGAGCGTCAGCTTGCCGGTGGCGTTGTCCATCAGCGTGGCGTCGATGCCGGCCTGGAACGTCCATTCGGGCGCGAAGGGCAGGTTGTTGCCGTCCAGCTTCGTGCCCTGCAACGTCAACTGCTTGTAGCGGGCGTGGAGGTAGCCGGCCGAGGCGTTGAGCTTGAACATGCGCGAAAGGCGCGCGCTGGCCTCCAGTTCGGCGCCATAGACTTCAGACTTGGGTGCGTTGACGAGGAACGAGACCGGGCCGGGCCGCGTATCCTGCACCTGCTGGTTCGTGTAGTCGTAGTAGAATGCCGACCCGGTCAGCGTCAGGAAGCCGCCGTAGCGGCCCTTGAAGCCCACTTCATAGGCGTTGACCCGCTCCGGCGCGATATAGGTGATCCCGACCGAGGAGGTGTAGCCGCCGCCGTTGAACGCGCCCGAACGATAGCCCCGGTTGTAGCTGGCATAGAGCAGGGTGCCGCCGGGCAGTTCGTAGCTCAGCGCCACACGGCCGGTCAGCGCGCGGTTGCGCCCGTCGATGGCATAGCGGGCCGCCGGATCATAGGCGCAGGTGCCCGCCACGCCGGCGCAGGGCACGGTCGTCGCCAGCGGCGTCTGCGCGCCGCCGACATCGCCGGCAAAGAGATAGGCATAGCCATCGCGATAAGTCGCGCGGTCCCAGGTGTAGCGCGCGCCAAGCGTCAGGGTCAGCCGGTCGGCCAGCTTGTAATCGCCCTGGGCGAACAGCGCGGTGGACGATCGGCGCTGGCGATAGTGCTGGAAGAAGCCGCCGTTGACGCCCGGCCCCAGCGCGCTGCCGATGTTGAAGGTATTGTCGGTGACGACCGTGTCCCAGCCATAGAAGCCGCCGGCGACGAGGCTCAGCTTGTCGTCGCTGTAGTTCAGCCGCAGTTCCTCGCTGAACTGGTTGTAAGAAGATCGCCAGTTGATATCGAGGATGTCCACCGGCGCGCCGTCGGCGGCCTGTTGCAGGTTCTGCTTGCCCGCATCGCGCGAGGTGATCGAGGTCAGCGTGAGAGCATCCGAGACGTGGTAGGCCACGTTGGCGGAAATGCCGTAGGCTTCCGTGCGGTTCAGGCCGAGCCGATTTTCGTTGGTCTCGAAGAAGCCGAGGCCGGCACGCGCCGGCAGGAAGCCCTGAATGGCTGCCTGCGAGCCACGATCGCGCCCGCCATAGACCTTGATCTTCACGTCCAGCGGTCCGTCTCCGGGGCGGAAGCGCAGCGTGGCGCGGCCCTGCAAGGTATCCTGCGAATTGCCGTCGCGTCCGCCGGGGAACACGTTGCGGATCTGGCCATCGCCCTTGATGTAGTTGGCGGCAAGGCGCAGGCCGAGTTCGTTCTCCACCATCGTCGTTTCGACGGCGGCCTGGGCTGTCCAGGTGTTGAAGTTGCCGTAGCCGACCTCGGCATAGCCTTCGTTGTCGTGCAATCCCGGAGCGCGGGTGATGAAGTTGATCGCGCCGCCGGTGGTGTTGCGGCCGAACAGCGTGCCCTGCGGCCCGCGCAGCACTTCCACGCGATCAAGATCGAACAGGCCCATGCCGTGCGCGGTGCGGTTGGCGAGATAGACGTCATCGAGATAGACGCCGACGGGCGAGGCCTGGTTGGAGTTGTATTCGTTGGCCACGCTGATGCCGCGCAGGCTGAAATTCGGCTGTGTCGAGCCATAGGGGCTGCTGATCTGCAGGTTGGGCACCGCGGATTGCAGCGCGGCGGAATTGGTGATCCCCTTCGACGCCAGGCTATCGCCGCCGATGGCGGAAATGGCGATCGGCACTTCGAGCACCGACTGTTCGCGCCGCTGGGCCGTCACCACGATCACGTCCTGCGCGGAGGCGTTGTCGCTGGCGCCGTCTCCGGCCGTTTGCGCAAGGGCGATCGTGGGAAGCCAGGAGGCGCCACCCAGCAACAGGGCGGTGGCGAGGGCGGTGCGCATTCGGATTTCTCCCATGGTGTTCGCAGCCGGCTGGCCCGGCCTGCATCTGGAGAAACCCTATATCTTCGGGAGAGCGCTTTGCCGTTTCACAGGGTTGCGCCCGGATTTGACAATTCTTGCTGGCGCGAGAGCCGGTTTTGCCGGGGTCACAGCTGGGCGCGGATCGCTTTGCCGCGCAGGATCAGGGCGCGGGCGCCGCTGTCCATGTGCCGGCGCAGGAACCGGCTGGCGGCGCTGGCCTCGCCGTAGCCCAGGCGGTGTGCGAGTTCCGACAGGTTGGGCTTTGCCTCAAGCGCGAAGTATTCCCGCGCAACGCGCAGGCGTACATTGGTAAGAACATCGCCGAAGGTGATCTCGTGTGCGGCCAGCCGGCGTTGCAGGCTGCGCCCGCCAAGTCGCAGCAGCGCGGCGGTGCGCTCCAGCGTGGCCTGTCCGCCCGCCAGATGCGCGGCGACAAGTTCTTCCACCTGCCGCACGAAATCGCGCACGCTGGGGCGCATGGTCGCGGCGAGCTGGCGTTCGAGATAGGCGAGCAGGTGCGCGTTGCCGTTGGGATTGGTGCGTTTCATCTCCTCGCGGCGGATGACAACGGCGGAGCGGTCGGCGCCGAAGGCGGTGGGGCAGCGAAAGAAGGTGCGATGGAGGTTGAGGTTGCGCGGCGGCGGATGGTCGAACTCGACGCGCACGGGGCTCCAGTCGGCCCCCAGCACGAGCCGCAGGATGCGAACCTGCAAGCTGAGCGTGGCCTCCACGAACTGGCTGCCGCCGAAACGGGTGGGAATGGTGACGAACTGGACGAGCGCGATTTCGTCCTCGGTTTCGATGGAGCGGACGCCCAGTGCATCGCTTTCCAGATGCAGAAAGCGGTTCGAGACGCGGATCGTTTCCCCCACCGTCGGGCAGTGGCCCCAAAGCAGGCTCAGCGGGCCGTAGCCGTTCAGGTTGCACCAGGATGCGAAGGCCACGCCGATTTCCGGGCGGTTCGCCATGATCGCGCAGATCTGCATGATATCGACCATGGCGTGCGCGGGCACGGTTTCCCGCGTCGCACTCGATTGCACGATCGACCACAGTTCCCGGTCTAGAATATCTTCCAGCGGGATGCCGGTAAGCCGCGCGTACCGGACGAATTGCTGCATGGACGATGGATGCGCGACCGGCGTCATATTCTCTCCTGTCGCTATTGGTCATGATCGTGGCGTGATATGTCAAGATTTAATCGCAGGATTGAAGCAGACTTCATCCGTGTGATCCGGCGTAGAGCGGATAGCCAGAGAGGTAGTAAGCATGAAGGCAGTATTCCTTGCCGGCGTTGCCGGCATGGTCGTTTCGTCGGTTGTAGCAACGCCCGTGATCGCTCAGGAAAGCACGGCGGATAATCAGGGCACCGGGCTCCAGGAAATCGTCGTCACCGCGCAGCGTCGCGCCGAAAATCTCCAGAACGTGCCGATCGCGATCACGGCGGCCAGCGGCGAAGCGCTGGCAACCGCCCGCGTCGAGAACATCTCCAACATCCAGGCGGTCAGCCCGTCGATCACGTTCCGCGCCACCAACATTTCCAGCTCGACGGCCAACGTCATCATTCGTGGCCTGGGCACCACGGGCAACAGCCGCAGCTTCGAAGGCTCGGTCGGCGTGTTCATCGACGGCGTGTACCGCACTCGCGCCGCGGCCGCGCTGCAGAGCTTCCTCGATATCGACAACCTCCAGGTCCTGCGCGGTCCGCAGGGCACGCTGTTCGGCAAGAACACCACCGCCGGCGCCTTGCTGCTTTCCTCGGCCAAGCCTTCGACCGACCGCATGGAGGGCCTGTTCGATGCGAGCTACGGCAACTACAACACCTTCACCGTGCGCGCGGCGGGCAACGTGCCGATCAGCGATCACGCGGCATTCCGCATCGCGGGCGTGGTTTCGCACCGCGATGGGTTCTACACGAACCCGACCAATGGCGAGAATCTGAACGGTGATTCAACCCAGGCGATCAAGGCGCAGCTGCTGTTCGAGCCGACGCCGGACCTCACCATCCGCCTGATCGGCGACTATTCACACGGCGGCGGCAACTGCTGCTATGCGACTTCGGACTTCAAGAACGGCCCCACGCAGCCGCTGGTCGACTTGCTGACCACGCTGAACGGCGGCAAGGTGCCTTCGCGCAAGCTGTCCGACTTTCAGCAGACGCTGAACGGCAATGGCCGCCAGACGATCACCGATTACGGTGGCACGCTGCAGATCGAGGCCGGCCTTGGCGGCGGCACGCTGAAGTCGGTAACGGCAATCCGCAAGTTCAAGCTCGACCAGCGCGACATGGACCCGGATTTCTCGGGCGCGGATATCTTCCGCTACTACGAAAACTTCGACAGCCGCTTCATCTCGCAGGAGCTGACCTACAACACGAAGATCAGCGCGCTGAACGCCGATGCCGTGTTCGGCGGCTTCATCTCGGATGAAAAGCTGAAGATGGGCCGCACGCTGCCCTGGGCTTCGCAAGGGCAGGCCTACTGGAATGCGGTGCTGGGCGCGTCGGGGATCCCGGCCGGGACCGCGAACGCATCGGTGGGACCGTGGGCGGTCGAGGCAATGTCGGGCAAGGCGCGCTCCTATGCGGGCTTCGCGCATCTCGATTTCGCGCTTGGCTCGAAGTTCAACATCATCGCCGGCGTGCGCTATTCGGTGGAAAAGAAGCAGGGCGCTTTCCGCAACGCCTTCTACTCGCCGTTCCCGAACACCGTGTTCACGGTTCTCGGTCTCGGGCCGAGCCCGAACTATGACAAAACCAGGACCGACAAGGCGGTCAGCGGGACGCTGGGCATCCAGTACCGTCCGGTCGATGACGTGATGCTCTATGCGACGTACAACCGCGGCTTCAAGGCGGGCGGGGTGAACATCGACGCAAACGCGGCGGGCACGCTGTTCAACAACCCCACCGTGTTCAACGCGCTTCCGCCGCAGCTTCAGGGCCTGATCCGCCTGATCAGCCCGACGTCCACGGTATCGACGCCGCTCGATCCGACCTACAAGCCGGAAAAGGTCAACGCCTATGAAGTGGGCGCCAAGTTCCAGTACCTGAACCGGCGCGCGCGGACCAACATCGCGCTGTTCTACTACGACCTGTCCGATCTCCAGATCGCGCAGTTCGTGGGGCTGCGCTTCACCGTGCTCAACGCGAAGTCGGCCAAGGATTATGGCGTCGAAATCGAGAACCTGTTCCAGCTTTCCAACAGCCTGACGCTGGGCATCGACGGCACCTGGATCCCTCATGCCAAGTACGGGAAGGATGCCTCGATCGATCCGGTCCTGTCGGATTCGCGGTTCCGCTTCGCGCCGAAGCTTTCGGCCAACGTCGCGCTCAATCTCGATCAGCCGCTGAGCGACAACCTGAACCTGACGGGGCGCGTGCAGTACCAGTACACCAGCCGCCAGCTCATCAGCACCGCGTCGCTTTCGGAACAGGGGCCGGTCAGCCTGGTTAATGCCAACCTGGGCTTCAAGATTCCCAAGTGGAACCTGCTGGTCGAAGGCTGGGTGCAGAACCTGTTCAACCGCACCTACTTCACCCAGTCGTTCCCGACGCCGCTCCAGACCGGTGACGAGAACGGCTATCTCGGCGCGCCGCGTACCTACGGCCTGCGCTTGCGTGCCACGTTCTGACGCGTGATACCGGATCGGCGGGGTGCGGGACGCGATCGTCCGGCGCCCCGCTGACGGGAAGAGAGGACCGGCAGAAGGAGAGGCAAGGATGCCCACAGATACCGACTTTTCCGGCAAGACCGTGCTGGTCGTCGGCGGTTCCAGCGGCATCGGCAACGGCATCGCCCAGGCGTTCCGCGCCCGTGGCGGGAAAGTCCTCGTCTGGGGCACGCGGGCATCGGCGGACGAGTACGATCCGGGGGATGGGTCGGACCTGACGGGCCTGGGCTATTCCTGCGTCGACGTGGGCGATCCCGATGCCATCGATGCGGCGGCGTTGCCGTTCCCCGCGCTCGACGTCCTGATCCTCTGCCAGGGGACAGTCGTCTATAAGCGCGGCGAATTCGAGCGCGCTGGCTGGGACAGGGTGATGGCGGTCAATCTCGACAGCCTGATGCATTGCGCGCGCAAGTTCCGGCCGCAACTGGCCGAGAGCCGCGGCGCGATCGTGATCGTCAGCTCGATTTCGGGGCTGAAGGCCAACATCGGCAATCCGGCCTATGCCGCGTCCAAGGCGGGCGCGATCAGCCTGACCAAGTCGCTGGGGCAGGCGTTCGCGGCGGACGGCATCCGCGTGAACGGGCTGGCGCCGGGGCTGGTCGATACCAAGCTGACCAAGGTGACCACCGCGCATCCGCAACGGCTGGAAGGGGCGCTGGCCGCCATTCCGCAGCGCCGCATGGGCACCCCCGAAGACATGGCGGGCGCGGCGATCTTCCTCGCGTCGCCCCTGGCATCCTACGTCACCGGCCATACGCTGGTGGTAGATGGCGGCCTGTCCCTCTGAAACAGCCGGGAGCATCCCTTCATGCAGTTTGACCATACCGACAAGGTGAAGGGCCTGATCGCCCGGCTCGAAGCCTTCATGGACAAGCACGTCTATCCGAACGAAAAGGACTATGCCGATTTCGTGCACGATCAGACGAACCTCTGGCAGGAATGGCCGGGGATGGAGGCGTTGAAGGTCCGCGCCCGCGATGCCGGGCTGTGGAACCTGTTCCTGCCGCACGAATACGGCGCGTTCTCGCCCGGTCTCACCAATCTGGAATACGCGCCGCTGGCCGAGATCATGGGACGCGTGCCCTGGGCCAGCCAGGTGTTCAACTGCTCCGCGCCCGATACCGGCAACATGGAAGTGCTGGCCAAGTTCGGCAGCGCGGCGCAGCAGGAGCGCTGGCTCAAGCCGCTGCTCGATGGCGAAATCCGTTCGGCCTACGTGATGACCGAACCGCAGGTCGCCTCCTCCGACGCCACCAACCTGGAACTGTCGATCCGGCCCGACGGCGACGAATACGTCATCAACGGCCGCAAGTGGTGGATTTCCAACGCGATGCACCCGCGGTGCGACATCTTCATCGTGATGGGCAAGACCGATTTCGATGCGCCGCGCCATGCGCAGCATTCGCAGATCCTCGTGCCGCGCGATACGCCGGGCATCACGGTGGTGCGGCACCTTACGGTGTTCGGTTCGCACAATTCGCCGGGCGGCGAGGTGGAACTGCGCTTCGACAACGTGCGCGTGCCGAAGGAGAACCTGATCCTGGGCGAAGGGCGCGGGTTCGAGATCGCGCAAGGCCGCCTGGGGCCGGGGCGCATCCACCATTGCATGCGCTCGATCGGCCAGGCGCAGCGCGCCCTGGAATACATGGCGCGCCGGGCGGACAGCCGCATCGCGTTCGGCCGCAAGCTGGCCGACCAGAGCAGCATTCGCCAGGACGTGGCGCGCAGCTTCTGCGAGATCGAGATGGCGCGCCTGCTGACGCTGAAGGCCGCCGACGCCATGGACCGCCACGGCAACAAGGTGGCGCGCGACCTGATCGCCGCGATCAAGGTCATCGCGCCACAAATGGCGCAGACCGTGGCCGACCGCGCGATCCAGATCCACGGCGGCATGGGGGTCAGCGACGATACCCCGGTCGCCTACTTCTTCACGCTCAACCGCTACGTGCGGATCACCGACGGGCCGGAGGAAGTCCACATGTCGCAGCTCGGCAAGCTCAAGATTGCGGAATACGTCGCTGCAAACGCGCGCTGAACCGGGGAGGGCAAGGGCATGAAAGCGCTGCGATACCATGGCGCGCGGGACATCCGGCACGAGCCGATGGACGATCCGGTGCTTGAATCCGATCGCGATGCGATCATCCGCATGGACGCGTGCTCGATCTGCGGCAGCGACCTGCATATCTACCACGGGCATGGCTTTTCCGAGGACATCGGCTTCTGCGTGGGGCACGAGGCCGTGGGCGAGGTGGTCGAGATCGGACGCGCCGTCTCGCGCGTGAAAGTGGGCGACAAGGTCATGGTGCCGGCGGCGGTGGGTTGCGGCGCGTGCCGGTCGTGCCTTGCCGGGAACGTCCTGAACTGCGCGTTCGGCCAGGGATCGTGCTACGGTCTTTCCGCGCGGTTGCAGGGCGTGCAGGCCGAAGCGTTCCGCGTGCCGGCGGCGGACATGAACGCGGTGCCCATTCCTGAAGGCGTGAGCGGCGATCAGGCGCTGATGATGACCGACGCGCTGGCGACCGCCTGGTTCGGGGCGCGCAATGCGGATATCCGGCCGGGCAGCGCCGTGGCCATCATCGGCCTTGGCCCGATCGGCCTGATGGCGGTGGACAGCGCCTTCGTGATGGGCGCGCATGTGGTCTATGCGATCGATCCGATTGCCGAACGGCGCGCGCTGGCCGCCGAAGCGGGCGCGATCGCGTTACACCCCCAAGACGCGCTGGAAACGATCCGCGAGGCGACAAAGGGGCACAAGCTCGATTGCGTGGTGGAGGTCGTGGGATCGGACGCCACGGTCGATCTGTCGCTGCGGCTGGTGGCGCGCCGGGGCACGGTTTCGGTGATCGGCGTCCAGCAATCGCGGCGCTATGCCTTCCCGCTGGAGCGCGCGTTTGCCGCCGGTCTGACCTTCCGCATCGGCACCTGCTCCGTGCCCGAGGAACTGCCCGCGCTGTTTCCGCTGGTGCAATCCGGGCGGCTGCGGCCGGAGCGCTACATCAGCCACCGGATGTCGCTATCGCAAGGGTCGGAAGCCTATCGTCTGTTCGACAGCCGGGAGGCCGGCGCGCTCAAGATGGTCCTCGCGCCCGATTGACCTAACGGGGAGGCAAACGGGCTGAATGAAATTAACTGATCGATTAAATTGGTCCGATGAATTGCATGGCATGCTGCCATTTTTCGCAATTCTTGCTGCGCCGGTTGTCAGGGGTCGGCCCATGCGTTCACCGAAGCGGATTGCCGGAACTTCAGGAAATGAACGGCGCGGAAAGATGAAGAGGAGAGCCTGATGACTGCCTGCACCGCCGCCGTTGCGCGGGCCGCCCATGCGGATTTCACGATCGAGCAGATCACGGTCGATGGGCCGCGAGCGGGCGAGGTGCTGGTGCGGATCGCCGGCGTCGGCCTGTGCCATACCGATCTTGTCTTCCGCGACCAGTTCGATGCCTTTGCCAAGCCCGCCGTGTTGGGCCACGAAGGCGCCGGCGTGATCGAGGCGGTGGGCGAGGGCGTCGAGGGCCTTGCCGTGGGCGACCGGGTGGTGCTGGGCTTTTCGAGCTGCGGCACCTGCGCCCGTTGCGCCGAGGACCTGCCAAGCTATTGCGTGCAGTTCGTACCGATGAACTATGCCGGGATGCGGCTGGACGACGGTTCCACCGCTTATGCCGGCGCGGATGGCGCGCGCGTGTCCTCGCACTTCTTCGGCCAGTCCTCGTTCGCGACGCTGGCGGTCACGCGGGCGCGCAACGTGGTGAAAGTGGGCGATACGACCCTGCCGCTGGAACTGCTGGGGCCGCTGGGGTGCGGGTTCCAGACTGGCGCGGGCGCGGTGATGCGGTCCATGGCCTGCCCGGCCGGTTCGTCGCTGATCGTGTTCGGTGGCGGCCCGGTGGGGCTGGCCGCCGTGATGGCCGGCCGGATACAGGGCTGCTCCACGATCATCCTGGTCGAACCGATCGCGGCGCGGCGTGCCATCGGGCTGGAATTCGGCGCGACGCACGTGATCAATCCCGCCGCGGGCGATATGGGCGCGGCGATCCGCGCCATCCTGCCGTTGGGCGTGGACTATGCGCTCGATACCTCGGGCAATGTTGGCGTGATCGAAGCGGGCCTCGCCAATCTCGCCCCGCACGGGATGATCGGCCTGGTCGGCGTGCCCAAGGACATGACCGCCTCGATCAGCGTGAACATCGCCGCGCTGATGACGCCGGGCCTGCGCATCATCGGCATCATCGAAGGCGACAGCACGCCGCAGGATTTCATTCCGGAACTGCTGGCGCACCACGCCGCCGGCAATTTCCCGTTCGATCGCCTGATCCGGACTTTCCCGTTGGCGGAAATCAACGAAGCCATCGCCGCGCAGGCGCGCGGGGAATGCATCAAGGTCGTTCTCGTTCCCTGATTGCCGGGGTGCCCCCGGACAGATCCCACCGAAAGGCAGAGCCATGGAATTCAACGGTACTTACAGGATGGTGATCGGCGGCGAACTCGTGGCCGGCAGCGCCACGTTCGACGTGATCAATCCCGCAAACGAGGACGTGGTTGCCAGCGCGCCCGATGCGACGCAGGCCGATCTCGATGCGGCCGTGGCGGCGGCGCGCAAGGCATTTCCGGGCTGGGCCGCGACGCCGATCGAGGAGCGCAAGGCGAAGCTCAACGCGCTGGGCGACGCGATCTTCGCCAACCTCGATGGCTTCATGCGCCTGCTGACCAGTGAACAGGGTAAGCCGCACCACGAAGCGCAGGGCGAATGCATGGGCGCCGGCTACTGGCTCAAGGCGGTCACCGCGCTGGACCTGCCGGAAACCGTGAACGAGGATTCGGACGAGCGCATCAGCATCACCCGGCACGTGCCGCTGGGCGTGGTCGGCGCGATCGCGCCGTGGAACTTCCCGATGATCCTGGCGATGTTCAAGGTTGCCCCGGCGCTGCTCGCGGGCAATACGATGGTGCTGAAGCCATCGCCATTCACGCCGCTGAGCACGCTGAAGTTTGCCGAGCTGGCGGCGGAAATCCTGCCGGCGGGCGTGCTGAACGTGATTACCGGCGGCGACAGCCTTGGCCCGTGGATGACCGCGCATCCGGGCTTCGACAAGATCAGCTTCACCGGTTCGACGCAGACGGGCCGCCGCGTGATGGCCTCGGCCGCGCCCACGCTCAAGCGCGTGACGCTGGAACTGGGCGGCAACGACGCGGCCATCGTCATGCCCGACGTGGACGTGGAGAAGATCGCCGAGCAACTGTTCTGGGCGGCCTTCACCAACAACGGCCAGATCTGCATCGCCACCAAGCGGATGTACATCCACAAGGATATCTACGAACCGCTGCGCGATGCCATCGTCGCCTATGCCAAGACGGTGAAGGTGGGCGACGGATCGGAACAGGGCACGCAGATCGGCCCGATCAACAACCGTCCGCAGTACGCGCGCGTGCTGGAACTGATCCAGGATGCCAAGGACAAGGGCTACACCTTCCTGATGGGAGGCGAGAAGGCCGAGGTGCCGGGCTATTTCGTGCCGGTCACGATCCTCGACAATCCGCCCGAAGACAGCCGCATCGTGCAGGAGGAGCAGTTCGGCCCGGTCCTGCCGCTGATCCGGTTCGACGACTACGACGATGTGATCGCGCGCACCAACGCGTCCGACTATGGCCTGGGCGGATCGGTCTGGGGCAGCGACGAGGACAAGGCGTTCGAACTGGCCCAGCGCATCCAGTCGGGCACGGTCTGGGTCAACGAAACGCAACACCTCTCGCCGCTGGCGGCGTTCGGCGGCATGAAGCAGTCGGGCGTGGGCGTGGAAGGGGGGCTGGAAGGCCTGCTCGAATATACCGCCACGCAAACGCTGGTGCGGCGGAAGAAGGCCGCGTTCGTTTCCTGAACCGGTACTGGTAATCCGGAAGGCCGGCCCGCTCCCTGTGATGCGGGCTGGCCTTCTCCCTATTTCGCGAAAACGAACGTGTTGGCCTTTTCGCTGGCGGTGAGGGCGACCTTCGCCCCCAGCGGATCCATTGCCACCATGCGCGCCAGCGTCGTTTCGTCGGCCGGGTTGGCGATGAAGCGCGTGCCGTCTGCCAGCGTGCCGATGGCGATGCCGTGGGTGGGGACGCCCTTGGTATGAACCACCGTGTAGGTTTCGATCGTCCCCGGTCCTTGCGCCTGCGCGCGGATCGCGGGTTTGGGCGCGGCATCGAGCCGCGCCTGAATGCTTTCCTTTTCGCAGCCCGGCCACGCGCACGGCTCACCCGAAAGCACCATGGCCCCGTATTTCGACTGGAAGCCGCCGTTCGCGCCCACGAAGCCGAAGCTGCCGGCTTGCCCCCGCAGCCGTTTGGCCATGCTGGCGATCGCGTGCATCGAATAGTTGTTCCCGGCGCCGCCGAAGTAGGGAAGCCCGCCCGTCAGCGTCAGGCCGCGCGGATCGTCGGCGGCAAGGCCCAGCCCTTCGATCGCGGCGGTGAACACCGGGATCGGGAAGCAGCTGTAGAAATCGAAGGCGGCCATGTCCGCGGCGGTCTTCCCCGCGCGGGCGAAGGCCGCGGCGATGGCGGCGTCGGCGGCGGGATAGCGGTCGAGGTCGGGCCGATCGAGAAGCTCGCGCTCCACCGCCAGCGCCGCGCCGTGGACGAAGATCCAGCGCTCCCCCGGAATGCCCGCCGCGCGCGCCGCGCCGGCCGCCATCAGCAGCACGGCCGCTCCCTGGTTGACCTGATCGCGCGCGACCAGCTTCAAGGTATAGGGATCGGTGACGATGCGGTTGCGCTCGCCGGGCGTGGCGATCTGTTCGGCCGTCATCGGCGTGGACGCGGAGCAACTATAGGGATTGGTTGCGGCGACGCGCGTGAACGGCGCGAACAACCGGCCCATTTCGAGCGCATAGTCCTCTCGCGATAGTCCCAGCCGCGCGCGCCGAGCGTTTTCCAGCAGCGCGTAGGCGATCGGTGCTCCGCGCACGCCATGGCGCGCGGCGGTGGCCGAGAGCATCCCTTCGTAGCCGAGGCCCCGGTCGTCGATCGCGCCTTCGTCGTGTTCGGCCCAGTCGCGCGTTTCGCCCCGTCCGCCGAGGTGGCGCGTGGTCGAGATCGCTTCCGCGCCGAAGGCGATGGCGGCATCGGTTTCGCCGGCCAGGATACGGTCGCCCAGCTCCATGACCATCGAGACCGGCGTATCGCCGCCCACCTTGCCAAGGATCGCCCGGTCCGCCGTGACGCCAAGCCGGCGCGCGACGGCGAGCGGAAACTTGTCGGGCTTTCCGAACGGCGAAGGGGCGGCACCCGAATCCTCGAACGTCCGCACCGCGCCCACCACACGCACGTGCGGCCGCACCGATGGCGCCGCGCCGCTGTCCGCCAGTGCCGTTTCGGCCGCAGCGGCGGCGAGATCGGCGGCGGACAGCGCGCGATAGTCGCCCGCATCGATCCGGTCGACGACCTGGCCCACGCCCACGATCACCGGTGTCCTGTCGGGTATGGCGCTCATGTCCTCTCCTCGTGCCATCCGGGCGGTGGCTTTGCCGTACCGGACCGGAGCGAAGCGGCGCGGTCAAGAGGTGGTGAGCGGGGCCGGCCAAGTTTTCTGTTCCGGCCTTGCCGCGCAGGCTATATGCGCCGCTGGAAACCGCCGAACCGGCGGACGGACGGATCATTCTCGTGACCAACGCATCATTGCCCTGGCGTGTCGCCGCACTCTATCAGTTCGCACCATTCCCCGATCCGGAGGCGGTCCGCGCGCCGCTCGCCCGGTTGTGCTGCGGTCTGGACGTGAAGGGCACCTTGCTTGTCGCGCGCGAGGGGATCAACGGCACCATCGCCGGAACGGAGCAGGCGATCGATACCGTGCTGGCGCACATTCGCGGCCTGCCCGGATGCGGCGTGCTGGACGTGAAATTCTCCGAAGCGGCGGACATGCCGTTTTACCGCATGAAGGTCCGCCTCAAGCGCGAGATCGTGACGATGGGCGAACCGGACATCGACCCGCTGGCGAGCGTCGGCCACTATGTATCGCCCGAAGACTGGAATGCGCTGATTTCCGACCCGGATACGATCGTGATCGATACCCGCAACGACTACGAGGTTGCCGTCGGCACGTTCGAACGGGCGATCGATCCGCGCACGCAGTCGTTCCGTGAATTTCCCGCGTGGTTCCGCGCCGAACGCGAGCGCCTGTTGGGCCAGGGCACGCCGCCGAAAGTGGCGATGTTCTGCACGGGCGGAATCCGCTGCGAGAAGTCCACCGCGTTCCTCAAGGCGGAAGGCGTGGAAGATGTCTATCACCTCAAGGGCGGCATCCTGAACTATCTGGAAACCGTGCCCGAAGCGGAAAGCCTGTGGCGCGGCGAATGCTTCGTGTTCGATGAACGGGTGACGGTGGGCCACGGTCTGGTTCAGGGCTCCTACGAACTGTGCCGCGCCTGCCGCCGCCCGGTTGGCGCGGCGGACCGGGCTTCCTCGCTGTTCGAGGAAGGTGTCAGCTGCGCCGCGTGCCACGGCGAGCGGACCGAGGCGCAGCGCGAGAGCTATCGCGAACGCCATCGGCAGGAACAACTGGCCGCACGGCGCGGCTACCGTCATGTCGGCGCGGTGATGGAGGAGCAGGAATGACGCGCCGGGGAACCGAAGCGCGTCGCGCGCGGCTGGTGCTGGTGGCGCTGCTGGTGGCGCTGGCGCTGTGGATCGTGCGCGAATTCCTGCCGGCGCTGGCCTGGGCGGTGATCATCGCGGTGGCGATCGATCCGCTCTATCTGCGTTTGCGCGGGCGCTGGAATGGCCGGATCGCGCGCGTGCTGCTGCCGGCGGCTATCACGCTGGCCGTGGCGCTGGTCGTGCTGGTGCCGCTGCTGTTCGCGATCGGGCAGGTGCTGGCGGAGGCGCGGCAGATCGCGCAGGGCTTCGAATGGGCGAGGAACAACGGCATTGCCCCGCCGGTCTGGCTGGACGGCATGGCCCCGTTCGCGCGGGCGTGGTGGCAGGCGCATCTCGCCGATCCCCATGCGCCGGGCTTTGTGCTCGGCCGGATGCTGGACGTCGATGTGGTCATGCATGGCCGGCTCATCGGCAGCAACCTGATGCACCGCGCGGTGGTGTTCGCCTTCACGCTGATGACGCTGTTCTTCCTGCTGCGTGACCGGGATTCGATCGTCGAACAGTGCCTTCGCGCCAGCGATCGCGTGTTCGGCCCCGCGGGGGAGCGGATCGGGCGGCAGGCGATCAATTCCGTGCGCGCGACGATCGACGGGCTGGTCCTTGTCGGGATCGGCGAAGGCGCGGTGATGACGATCGTCTATTCGCTGCTGGGAACGCCGCATCCGATCATGCTGGGCATTCTGACGGCGGTGGCGGCCACCATTCCGTTCGGTGCGGCGGTAATGTTCGCCGTGGCTGCCGCCTTGCAGATCGCGATGGGATCGCCGTTGAACGCCGGCATCATCGTGGTCAGCGGGCTGGTCGTGCTGGCAGTGGCGGACCATCTCGTCCGCCCCGCGATCATCGGCGGAGCGACCCGGTTACCGTTCCTGTGGGTGCTGATCGGCATTCTGGGCGGAGCGGCCACGTTCGGCATTCTCGGCCTGTTCGTGGGGCCGGCGACGATGGCGGTGCTGGTGATGCTGTGGCGGGATTTCTCGGACGGTGCAGCGGCGGAGGATCAGGCGCCCCCCACATAACCGGCCGCGCCTATTGCGCGAACCAGCTCCACACCAGCCGCGCCGTCAGCGCCAGGCTCACCGTCACCAGCAACGGCCGGATCAGCCGCGCGCCCAGCCGCGTCGCCCAGTGCGATCCGAGCCATGCGCCGGTCATCGCGCCTGCGCTCATGCACAGGCCCAGCAGCCACAGCACCTGTCCGTCGGACGCGAAGACCACGATGCTGGCGACGTTGCTGGTCAGGTTGAACAGCTTGGTCAGGCCTGTCGCCCGCGTCAGGCCAAGCCCGCGCAGCCCGACCAGCGTGGTCGTGTAGAACTGGCCCGCGCCGGGGCCGAAGAAGCCGTCGTAGAAGCCCACCGCGCCGGCCGCCGGCAGATAGCCGCGCTCGGAAAGCCGCGCCTTGCGGTCGTGATCGTCCATGCGCGGCGAAAACACGGTATAGAGCGCGATCCCCATCAGCAGCAACGGCACCACCAGCCGCAGCACATCGGCATCGAACTGCTGGATCACCAGCGCTCCCGCCAGCGCGCCCGCGAAGATCGCCGCCACCGTGGGAAGGTTGGGGCGTATCGCGAACAGCCCGGCGCGGTGATAGCGCAGCGTAGCCATCGCGGTGCCGCAGGCGGATTGCACCTTGTTGGTGCCCAGCACCACATGCGGTGGCAGGCCGGTGTAGATCAGCGCCGGCATCATGATCAGCCCGCCGCCACCGGCGATGGCGTCGACGAAGCCGGTCAGCACAGCCACGGCGGTCAGCGCGGGATAGAGCCACGGTTCGATCATTTGCGCGCCATGGCGTTTCGCCGTAAGGGCCGCAATCCTCTTTCAACGTCTTGCGCCGGGCATCGCCCGCATTTCAGGCCGACCGCTTCGTCATGACCCGTTTTTCGTTCTCGATCCACGCCACCAGCGGCAAGGCGCGCACCGGCGTCATCACCATGAAGCGCGGGGAAATCCGCACCCCGGCGTTCATGCCCGTGGGCACGGCGGCAACGGTCAAGGCGATGAAGGTGGAAGACGTGCGCGCCACCGGGGCGGACATCATCCTGGGCAATACCTATCACCTGATGCTGCGCCCCGGCGCGGAGCGCATGGCGCGGCTGGGCGGGCTGCACAGGTTCATGGGCTGGGACCGCCCGATCCTGACCGACAGCGGCGGCTATCAGGTTATGAGCCTGTCCGATCTGCGCAAGATCACCGAGGAAGGCGTCACGTTCGCCAGCCATCTCGACGGATCGCGACACATGCTTTCGCCCGAACGCTCGATGGAGATCCAGCGCCTGCTGGGGTCCGACATCGTCATGGCCTTCGACGAATGCCCGCGCGCCGATCAGCCGCGCGATGTGATCGCCCGTTCGATGGCGATGTCGATGCGCTGGGCCAGGCGCAGTCGCGAAGGCTTCGACAGCGGCGGCGAACATGCCGAAAACGCGGCGCTGTTCGGCATCCAGCAGGGCGCACTCGACGAAGGCCTGCGCCGGGAGAGCGCGGATGCGCTGCGCGACATCGGCTTCGACGGCTACGCGATCGGCGGGCTGGCGGTGGGCGAGGGGCAGGAGGCGATGTTCGCCACGCTCGATTTCGCGCCGGACCAGTTGCCGCAGGATCGCCCGCGCTACCTGATGGGGGTGGGCAAGCCCGACGATCTCGTCGGCGCCGTCGAACGCGGCGTGGACATGTTCGATTGCGTGCTGCCGACGCGCTCGGGCCGCAACGGCCAGGCGTTCACCTGGAACGGCCCGCTCAACTTGCGCAATGCCCGCTTCGCCGAAGACACCGGCCCGCTGGACGAACGCTGCACCTGCCCCGTCTGCGCGAAATACAGCCGCGCCTATCTCCATCACCTGCACAAGTCCGGCGAAATGCTGGGGGCAATGCTGGTGACGGAGCACAACCTCTCGTTCTACCAGCAATTGATGGCCGGGATGCGGGCGGCCATCGTGGAAGGGACTTTTGCCACGTTCGCAGCGGATTTCCGGCGGGACTATCTTCGAAATTAAACATCCAATTTCGCAGTAAGGGCCTGAACCATTTGAAGTTTCAGCGGGTATTTGCCATCCTGATTCCGTCAAATGGGGGAGAGGGGCATGAATAGTCGACTGGCGGGATGGGCGCAGGCTTTGTTTGCCGCTTTAGTGCCTCTGTCGGCCCCCCATGCGCAGTCTCTGGAAGAACTGGCGGCCAGGTTCGGAGCCCGCGAAGGTGTCATGTCGATGTCGCTCGCGCCTGATGGCGCGCACGCAGCGATCATTACGCCCGGCGCTTCGGGCCAGATGGTCATGGTCATAGATCTTATAGCAGGCGGTGCGCCGAAGCCGATTTTGCGCAGCAGTCAGGCGAGCGAGCAGTTCAGCAGGTGCTTGTGGCCGACTGCAAGCAGGTTGGTCTGTTACGTTTCCATCACCACGAAGCTTACCGACACGCTTGCACGATACTCCCGCACCATCGCGATCGATAGCGACGGAAGCAATTTGAAGGTGGTGACCGAGCGGACAAGCAGCCGTGCTCTGGGCATAACCTGGAATGGCGGATCGATCATCGATTGGACCGGAGACAAACCGGGCTGGGTGATGATGACGCGCCAGTTCGTGCCGGAAACCGATATAGGCACTCGTATTGCTCAGCGGTATGAGGGCCTTGGCGTAGAATCCGTGGACGTGAATTCGCTGGCGCGGCGGATTGTCGAAGTGCCAAAGTCTGGCTCCGTCGAATATATTACCGACGGGATCGGGCATGTTCGCATCTTGGGGACAGAGGTCAGTGCTTCTGGCCCTTACTCCTCCGGGGCTATCGATTATTCCTACCGCAAGGCCGGCGATAGGACATGGTATCCTTTGGGGCGGGTCGATCAGGGGGATGCGGGTCTGGGCAAGGGGTTCAACCCCCTGACTGTCGATCCGGTTCAGGATGTGGTCTATGGTTTTGACGCGGGCCCTTCCGGACGTCAGGCGCTCTATCGCATCAAGCTCGATGGAAGCGGCAAGAAGGAGCTTGTGCTCGGTCGCGATGACGTGGATGTGGACGAACTGATTGTGATCGGTCGTCAACGGCGCGTTGTGGGGGTGGGTTACGCCACGGACAAGCGGCGGGCTGAGTATTTCGATCCGGCCCTGAAAACGCTGGCGGCGGCTTTGGGCAAAGCGCTGCCAGGCAAGCCGCAGGTCGATTTCGTGAGTGCCAGCGAAGACGAAAGCAAGCTGCTTCTGTTTGCCGGCAGCGATGTTGATCCGGGGCAGTACTATTTGTTCGACAAGGGTGCGCACAAGCTGGAATCATTGCTTCCGGCTCGCGGCCAGCTTGAAGGCATGAAGCTGGCGGAAATGAAGCCAGTCACTTTTCCGGCATCGGACGGAACGATGATCCCGGGGTACTTGACGATACCTCCGGGCAGTGACGGCAGAAATCTTCCGGCCATCGTCATGCCGCATGGCGGCCCCAGTTCACGAGACGAATGGGGATTTGACTGGCTGGTGCAGTTTTTCGCCGTGCGCGGATTTGCAGTGCTGCAACCCAATTACAGGGGGTCCAGCGGCTATGGTGCAGACTGGTACCAGAAAAACGGTTTCCAGTCCTGGCGCACCGCGATCGGGGACATAGATGATGCTGGCAAGTGGCTGGTCAGCCAGGGGGTGGCGGCGCCGGGCAAACTGGCGATTGTGGGATGGTCCTATGGAGGATACGCGGCGCTCCAGTCCGGCGTTGCCGAACCGGGGCTGTTTAAGGCGATTGTCGCCATAGCGCCGGTGACGGATCTTGAACGGCTGCGGCGGGATCACGTCGATTATACGGACTACAAGATCGTGGACAGGTTCATTGGCCATGGCGAGCATGTGGCTTCTGGCTCCCCAGCGCAGAATGCCGCAACCATTTCCGCCCCTGTTCTGCTGTTTCACGGATCGTGGGATATCAACGTGAATGTCGGCCAGTCCCGATTGATGGCCGATAAGCTTCGAGATGCCGGGAAGACGGTCGAATATATCGAGTTTCCGGACCTTGATCACCAGTTGGACGACGCCGCGGCGCGCACGAAGATATTGTCCATGAGCGACGCCTTCATCCGCAAGGCGCTTAACCGCTAGGCGCCCGGCCTCGTCACGCCGCGATGTCGGCCGTTTCATCCGGCGTGTCGAACGGACGCGTTTCGAGGCGGGTGCCGGGGTACTGGTAGAATTCGCCGCTGCGATCCTCGAAAAATCCGGCACCGATCGCGCAGGCCTGTTGCTGCGCGGTCAGCAGGTCGGGGTACCATTTTCCGCATCGGTGCGGGGTGACGAAACGAAACATCGGCATGCCGGGCCAATGGCCGAAGCGCGTTTCAGTTCCGTGATCGAGATCAATCCGGCGCGATCTTGCGATCGGCTGATCTTGCGGGGCGACGAATAGCGCTGATGAAATGTAACGATATGATTTAGAAACAAAAAAGGCGGGGTTGAACCCCGCCTTTCGTGCTTTTCCGTGCCGAAGCCGGACCGATCAGCGCGAGTAGAACTCGACGACCAGGTTCGGTTCCATCTTCACCGGATAGGGTACTTCATCCAGCGTCGGAACGCGGGTGAAGGTCACCTTGTCGCCTTCGGCGGCGACGTAGTCCGGAACTTCGCGTTCGGGCAGCGCCTGCGCTTCGGCGATCAGCGCCATTTCCTTCGCCTTCTTGCCCAGGCTGACGACGTCGCCGGGGCGCACGCGGCGCGAGGCGATGTTGCACTTCACACCGTTGACGTAGATGTGGCCGTGCGAAACGACCTGACGGGCCGAAAAGATCGTCGGCGCGAACTTGGCGCGATAGACTACCATGTCGAGGCGCTGTTCCAGCAGACCGATCAGGTTCTGACCGGTATCGCCCTTCATCTTGGCGGCTTCCTGGTAGGTGCGCTTGAACTGCTTCTCGGTCACGTCGCCGTAGTAGCCCTTGAGCTTCTGCTTGGCGCGGAGCTGGATGCCGAAGTCCGACACCTTGCTCTTGCGGCGCTGGCCGTGCTGCCCGGGGCCATAGCTGCGGCGGTTGACCGAGCTCTTGGGACGGCCCCAGATGTTCTCGCCAAGACGGCGGTCAATTTTATACTTCGATGCCTTGCGCTTCGACATGGCGCAGGTGCCTCCAACTTGCTTGCGCGGATGACCATCACCCGTGCTTCAGACCCGGTACGCACCATTCCGTCAGTTACGGAACGCGGCCACCGCTTCACCGGGGTGCGGGGCCAATCGGACTGGACCGCCGAAGCGAACTTCAGCAGAGTCCATGTGAACGGGCGCTAAGAACAGGGGTTTAGTGGTTTGTCAAGGGCAGGTGCCATAGACAGAGCCGGAATTTTAGGTTCAGATGGAATTGATGAGCGAGGGGCCGCCCAATCCTGATGACTGTGTGACGCTGGACGACGTGTTCGGCGGCATTGATCTTGTCGATCGCCAACTCATCGACCTCCTGTCCCGGCGCTTTGCCCTGGTGCGCGCCGCGGCGAAACTCAACGACGGGCGTTTCAATCTGGATGACGAGGATCGGCGCAGGGCGGTCCTTTCGGCGATTCGCCGCCGCGCGTTCGAGCAGGGCGTTCCGGTGGGGCTGGTCGGCGATTTCTGGGATCGGCTGTTTGACGCTTCGGTCGCGTTCGAGCGCCAGGCGCGCGAACGGTTGCGCGCCGGCAACGAATAGATTCGGATCCGATACCGCTCAGTCCTTTGGCTCCGGCCTGCGCCGTAGCGCCGAGAGCACACCCCGCAGCGTGCGGATCTCGAGATGGTTCCAGCCAGGCTTGGTCAGCATGGTGCGCAGCGTGCGCCGCGTGGCTGCCGCCCGGCTCGGCGGTTCAAAATAGCCGCGCGGCTCCAGCATCTCGGTCAGTTGCGCGAACATGCCCTCGAACTCGTCCTGCGGGGCGGGCGGGAGCAGGTCCTCGACCGTCGGCTGGATCAGCACCGCATCCCCCGCCTGGGCATGCCTGGACCATTCGTAGGCGCACAGGATCACCGCCTGCGCCAGATTGAGCGAGCCGAACTCCGGGTTGATCGGTACGGTCAGGATCGCGCGGGCCAGTGCCACGTCGTCGGTTTCCAGCCCGGAGCGCTCCGGCCCGAACACGATGGCGCTGCGGCCCGCCACGGTCGTGATCGCGCGTGCGGCTTCCTCGGGTGTCACCACCGGCTTGGTCACGCCGCGCTTGCGCACGGTGGTGGCATAGACGTGGGCACAGTCGGCCACGGCGTCGGCCAGTGTCTCGAACACCTGCGCCTGTTCCAGCACGATATCCGCGCCCGAGGCTGCCGGGCCGGCCGACGGGTTGGGCCAGCCGTCACGCGGCGAGACCAGCCGCATCTCGGTCAGCCCGAAATTGAGCATGGCGCGCGCGGCCTTGCCGATATTCTCGCCAAGCTGCGGACGGACCAGAACGATGACCGGGGGAAGGGCGGTGGGCTGCGTCAATGCGCGCCCACTTCGCGCACGGTGCTGGCGAATTCCTCGAAATCGCGCGCCTCGGTGAAATCGCGATAGACGCTGGCGAAGCGGATGTAGGAGACGCTGTCGATCTGGCGCAGCCCGTCCATCACCATTTCCCCGATCGCCTTGGACGGCACTTCGGTGTCGCCCATCGTCTCGATCTGGCGCTGGATGCTCGAAACCAGCCGGTCGAGCCGTTCTTGCGGCACACCGCGCTTGCGGCAGGCGAGGGCGACGGACTGCTCGATCTTGGCGCGGTCGAACGGTTCACGCCGGTCGCCCGATTTTACCACCATGATCTCGCGCAACTGCACGCGCTCGAACGTGGTGAAGCGGGCGCCGCAGCTTTCGCACTGGCGCCGCCGGCGGATCGAGGTGTTGTCCTCGCTCGGCCGGCTGTCCTTCACCTGGCTGTTGTCATGCGCGCAGAACGGGCAACGCATCGGTCAGCGCTTGATCCGTTGCCAGAACGCAATGCCCGCGCCGATGGCGAGGCCGGCGGGCAGGGTGACCACCGGCAGCAGCGCACCCGCGATGGCGCCGATCCCGGCGCCGATCAGCACGGGCTTGGTCGAAGGATGGCCCATCCCCTGCTTCGCCATGGCGGTGATCTCGTCCCTGGCTCGGCCCACGAGGTCGTCGTCGCGGTCGCTCATGGCCTTACAACTCCGGATAGATCGGGAAGCGATCGCACAGGTCGGCCACGCGATCGCGCACGCGCTGTTCGATCTGTCCGTCGCCTTCATCGCCGTTGCGCGCCATGCCATCGACGACTTCGGCGATGAGCTGCCCGATCGTGCGGAATTCCGCCACGCCGAAGCCGCGCGTGGTGCCGGCGGGCGTGCCAAGGCGGATGCCCGAGGTGACGAAGGGCGAGCGTTTGTCGAACGGGATGCCGTTCTTGTTGCAGGTGAGCCAGGCGCGATCGAGGCCCTTTTCCGCCGCCTTGCCCGTCACGTCCTTCGCCGTCAGGTCGACCAGCATCAGGTGGTTGTCGGTGCCGCCCGAAACGATGGCGAGGCCCTGTTCCTGCAACGACGAGGCGAGCGCGCGCGCGTTCGCCACGATCTGCGCGGCATAGGCCTTGAATTCGGGGCGAAGCGCTTCGCCGAAGGCCACCGCCTTGGCCGCGATCACGTGGACCAGCGGGCCGCCCTGCATGCCGGGGAACACCGCCATGTTGATCTTCTTGGCGATGTCCTCGTCGTTGGTGAGCACCACGCCCGAACGGGGCCCGCGCAGCGACTTGTGCGTGGTGGTGGTGACGACGTGCGCGTGCGGGAAGGGCGAGGGGTGCGCACCGCCGGCGACAAGGCCGGAGAAGTGCGACATGTCGACCAGCAGCCACGCGCCCACCTCATCGGCGATCTCGCGGAAGCGCGGGAAATCCCACACGCGCGAATAGGCGGTGCCGCCCGCGATGATCAGCTTCGGCTTGTGTTCGCGGGCAAGGCGGGCAACCTCGTCCATGTCGATCAGGTGATCGTCCTCGCGCACGCCATAGGGGATCGGCTTGAACCACTTGCCGCTCATGTTGACCGGCGATCCGTGGGTCAGGTGGCCGCCCGAATTGAGGTCCAGCCCCATGAAGCTGTCGCCCGGTTCCAGCAGCGCCAGGAACACGGCCTGGTTCATCTGGCTGCCCGAATTGGGCTGCACGTTGGCGAACTGGCAGCCGAACAGTTTCTTGGCGCGTTCGATGGCCAGCGTTTCGACCACGTCGGCATATTCGCAGCCGCCGTAATAGCGCTTGCCCGGATAGCCTTCGGCATACTTGTTGGTGAACACCGAACCCGTCGCTTCCAGCACGGCGAGCGAGGTGATGTTCTCGCTGGCGATCAGTTCGATCTTGGTCTGCTGGCGCTTCAGTTCGCCCCGGATCGCGGCGTAGACTTCGGCATCGGCGCTCTCAAGGTGTTCGGTGAAGAAACCCGAGGAGCGGATTTCCGAAGTCGCGCCGGCATGGCGGCCGCCGCCGAATTCGGTGGACAGGAACGCATCGAGGCAGGCCTTGGCCATATCGACCCCGGTCAGGCGCGCTCCCATCGCGATGCAGTTGGCATCGTTGTGTTCGCGCTCCAGCGCGGCGGACAGCGGCTCGGAAACCAGCGCGCAGCGGCATGCGGGATTGCGGTTCACCGCGATCGAGATGCCGATGCCCGAACCGCACAGCGCCACGCCGAATGCGGCGGTGCCATCGGCGACCACCGAGGCGAGCTTGTAGCCATAGTCGGGGTAATCGACGCGATCGGCCGTTTCCGGGCCAAGATCGGCGACTTCGTGGCCCAGACCGATCAGATATTCGCGCAGTTCCGCCTTGAGGTCGAACGCGGCGTGATCGGAAGCAATGGCTATGCGCATGGGATTTTGCGTTTCCGGCTGTCCTTGGAGGGGATTCTGCGCCCCCTTAGGCGCATTGCGCCCACGATGCCAGATCAAACGCCGTGCAATGCCCCATTGTCCGTATTTGCGGGGCGCCCTTCGGACGCCCCGCCTTGCATTGCATCGTATCAGGAGCGGATCAGTTGAACGACCCGCTCAGCGTCACGCCGAACACGCGCGGATCGTTGTAGATGCCGGCACGGTAGTTCGAGGTGTCGATAACGCCGACAAGGTTGCGCTTGTCGGTGAGGTTGCGGGCGAAGAAGGCCAGTTCATAGCGCTCGAAGGCCAGACCCGCCTTGAGGCCGAGTTCGAAATTGCCGTTCGAGGTGTACTCCACCGTCTTGTAGGGCACGTACATCGTATAGCCCTGCAGGTTGAAGTCCGCTCCCACGAACGCGCGCAGCTTCTCGTTCAGCGGCAGGTCGTAGCGGCCGCTTACGTTGAGGTTGAAGTCAGGCGCGTTGGGCAGCGGGTTGCCGTTGATCTGGGCGAAGTAGTTGTTGCCCACGCGCACGGTCGGGTTGAGCACCGTTTCCGAAAGCGCGCCGCCGGCCGCGCCCGCCTGCGCATAGACCGACTTGTCCTTGATTTCGGTGTGCAGCAGGCTGAAGCCGATGTTGAACTTCAGGTTGCGGGCCGGCCGCAGCCCCAGTTCCGCTTCCATGCCATAGCCGACAGCCTTGTCGGCATTGAACAGCACGCCGTTGCCGTTGCTGTCGTTGCCGTTCAACTGGATGTCCGAGACAGTGTAGTAGAAGCCGGTCAGATTGAACGTCAGCGCGTTATCGAGCCAAGCGCTTTTCACGCCCGCTTCCCAGGACGTGTTCTTTTCCGATTGCGCCGTGGAGAAGGGCGAGTTGAACACGGCGGAGCGGCCCTGAATGGTCGGACCACGGAAGCCGCGCGCGACACGGGCGAACAGGCTGAGATCCGGCGTGGCACGATAGAGCAGGCTCAGGTCGAAGCTGGGCTGCGTGTCGGAAAGGCGCACCTTGCGCGCCGCGGTTGCCGGGAACGTCACCGCGCCAGCCACGGTATCGGCGGTCTTGAGCAGTTCGGTGGTCTTGGTGTCGTTCGTCACGCGCACGCCGCCCGTCACGCGCAGCTTCTCGGTCAGGTCGTAGCTGGCCTGGCCGAACAGGCCCCAGCTGGTGTTGACGTTGTGCAGCAGAACCCAGTTGTTCGGGTTGGGCGTGGTGCCCAGCGCATTGCTGGTCAGGAAGTACGCGCGCTGGTCGAACTCGGTCATGTCGCGCGAATCGAAGTAGATGCCCCCGATCTGCCACTTGAACCGGCCGCTATCCGGGCTGGCGAGGCGCAGTTCCTGCGACCACTGGTCCAGCCCGCGCAGCACCCCGCGCGACTGGCCGCAACCGGCCGCGCAATAGTTCGGGGCGGTGCCGCCGAAATCGACCGCGGCGCCGCCGTCGGTATCGCCACGGCTATAGCCATGGGCGTTTTCATAGGCGGTGATCGACGTCAGCGTGATGCCGCCGAAATCGTAGATCGCCTTCAGCGATGCGCCCTTGGTCTTGTAGGCCTGCGGGTTGTTCTGCGCTTCGTCGTAGGAAACCTTCGTCAGGTCCAGCGTATCCGGCACCGCGCGCACGCCCTGCTTGATGGAGCCGCGATAGAAGATCGATGCGGTGCCATCGTAGTCGCGATAGTGACCGGACAGGCGCAGGGTCAGCGCGTCCGAAGGCTTGGCCTCGATCTGCAGGCGCACGTCGCGCTCGTTGAAGCCGCCCATCACGTTCTTGCCGGGGACGGTGCCGTCATCGCTGGGGCCGGTGTAGGTGTTGCTGATCCAGTTGTCGCGATGCTGGTAAAGGCCGGACAGGCGGAAGCTCAGCGTGCCGCTGCTGTTGAGCGGGCCGCCGACGCCGGCATCGATGTTCACGCTGTTGCGGCTGCCCCAGCTTGCGGACCCCTGGCCGCGCCAGGTAGCGGACGGCTGCACCGTATCGAACTTGACGATGCCGGCGGTGGTGTTGCGGCCGAACAGCGATCCTTGCGGACCGCGCAGCACTTCCACCTGATCGATATCGAACGCGGGCGTGGACTTGAGCACGACATGCTCGGCCACCACGTCGTCCTGGATGATCGACACCGGCTGCGACGCGCCCAGATAGAAGTCGATGTTGCCAAGGCCGCGGATGTAGAACCGCGGAAAGATGCGGCCGGTGGTCGATTCAACGTTGAGGCTGGGAACGCGGCCCGCCAGCGAAAGCAGGGTGTCGGCACCGCCGGCCTGGATGTCGTGCAAGGTTTCGGGCTTCATGACGGCAACGGAGACCGGCACGCTCAGGATGTTCTCCTGGCGGCGTTGCGCCGTGACGACGATCGTGTCGGACGATTCCGCCGCTTCGGCGTCAGCCGCCTGGGCCTGTGCCATGGCGGGAGCCACGGGCAGCAGGGCGGTTCCCGCGAGAAGCGCGGAGGCTAAAGATGCGATACGCATTGATTAATTCCCTCATGAGGTGGGATGACGGTCCCTTGCCGACGGCTGCTGCGGTTAAACCCGTCTTATTTCAACCTTGTTTCGGCGGGGCCGGTATCGCCTGAAACGAATCGGGCCGGGGTGTCGCATGGGGGCAACAACCCCCGAGAACCCCCACCGCAAAAATGCGAAAGGGCCCTTTTCGGCTTTGCCGGGATGTCAGTCGTTACTGATCCAGGAACGAGCGCATCTTCCTCGAACGGCTGGGGTGCTTCAGCTTCCGCAGCGCCTTGGCCTCGATCTGGCGGATACGCTCGCGTGTCACCGAGAATTGCTGGCCGACTTCTTCCAGCGTGTGATCGGTGTTCATGCCGATGCCAAAGCGCATGCGCAGCACGCGCTCCTCGCGCGGGGTCAGGCTGGCCAGCACGCGGGTGACGGTTTCCTTTAGGTTCGACTGGATCGCGGCGTCCACCGGGATGATCGCGTTCTTGTCCTCGATGAAATCGCCCAGGTGGCTGTCTTCCTCGTCTCCGATCGGCGTTTCGAGGGAGATCGGCTCCTTGGCGATCTTCATCACCTTGCGCACCTTCTCCAGCGGCATGGAGAGGCGTTCGGCCATTTCCTCGGGAGTGGGCTCGCGGCCCTGCTCGTGCAGGAACTGGCGGCTGGTGCGCACCAGCTTGTTGATCGTTTCGATCATGTGGACCGGGATGCGGATGGTGCGCGCCTGGTCCGCGATCGAGCGCGTGATCGCCTGCCGGATCCACCACGTCGCGTACGTCGAGAACTTGTAGCCGCGGCGATACTCGAACTTGTCCACCGCCTTCATCAGGCCGATGTTTCCTTCCTGGATCAGGTCGAGGAACTGCAGCCCGCGGTTGGTGTACTTCTTGGCGATCGAGATCACGAGGCGGAGGTTGGCTTCCACCATTTCCTTCTTGGCGATGCGCGCTTCGCGTTCGCCCTTCTGGACCATGTTCACGATGCGGCGGAATTCGCCCAGCGACATGCCGGTGGCGGCCGCGATGTCGGCAATTTCCGCGCGGATGCGCTCCACCGCCGAACCTTCGTTGGCGGCAAAGGCGGCCCATTTCTTGTCGCGGCCGGCCAGCGATTGCAGCCAGCCATCGTCCAGTTCGCGGCCGACGTAGTTATCGAGGAAATCCTTGCGCGAAACCTTGTGGCGTTCGGCCAGGCGCAGCATCTGCCCGCCCAGCGCCGTCAGGCGGCGGTTGAACGCATAGAGGTTATCGACCAGGTATTCGATCTTGCTGGCGTGGAACTGCACGCTTTCGACCTGCGCGGTCAGATCCTCGCGCAGCTTCTGGTATTGCGATTCCTTGGCCGCCGGGAAATCGTTGCCGATCGCCAGCACGTCGAGCCGTTCGGCCTGGATCTTCTCGAAGCGGCGGAACAGGTCGGTGATCTCGGCGAAGCGCTCAAGCGCGGCGGGCTTCAGCTGCGCTTCCATCTGGGCGAGGCTGAGGGTGTTGTCCTCTTCCTCTTCCTCTACCGGACGCGCGCGGCGTTCGCGCAGTTCGTCGTCCTCGTCGCCGTCGGCCGGTTCTTCTTCCTCGACTTCGTCCTCGTCCTTGAACGAGGGACCGGCCGTGGCTTCGCTGATTTCGCCGTCGGCTTCCTCGCCGTCCTCGGAGAGGTTTTCCGGCTGCGGTTCCTTGGACAGCATCGCGTCGAGATCGAGAATCTCGCGCAACTGCATCTCGCCGGCGTTCAGCGCCTCGGACCACTGGATGATCGCGTGGAAGGTGATCGGGCTTTCGCACAGGCCCATGATCATGGTGTCGCGGCCCGCCTCGATGCGCTTGGCGATGGCGATTTCGCCTTCACGGCTGAGCAGCTCCACCGCGCCCATTTCGCGCAGGTACATGCGCACCGGATCGTCGGTGCGCTCGACGGTTTCCTTGCGCTTGATGATGTCGGGCCGGTCCTCGACCGGATCGACGTCTTCCACGTCTTCCTGCTGGTTGTCTTCCGGATCGACCGCGTCCTCGTCGCTTTCGACGATGTTGACGCCCATTTCCGAAATCGCGGCCATGATGTCCTCGATCTGCTCGGAAGACATCTGGTCCTGAGGCAGCGCCTCGTTCAGCTCGTCGTAAGTGATGATGCCACGGCGCTTGGCGCGCGCGATGAGCTTCTTGATGGAAGCGTCATTCAGGTCGATCAGCGGCGCGTCGCCGCTATCGGTCTTGTCGTTGGATGCCATTGAACCCCGATACCACTTTGTTCGAGCTGCCGTTGCGTCTTACAATTATAACGAAGCACGAACGCGACCCATTTGCCCCAACCGGGCAAACAAGGCCAGCCTTCGTTCGCGCAAACGTTCTTTTTCCGCTTCGGTTTCGGGGGTAAGTTCGGCCTGATAGCGCCGATTGGCGTCTTCCAGCGCCGATTCCACCTCCGGAAGTTCCACCAGAAGCGCAATCGCGTCGGCCAATTCCCCGGCGCTGCCTTCCCGCTTCGCGAGAAAGCCGAATCGAATCTCACCAAAATCCGTTGCGGTCGGCGTGCGCAGACGCCGTTCCTGCAATATGGTCCGGATATGTTCGCTTTCAAGAGCGGCGCCGGATGGGCCGGGCGAATCGGCCAGCACCAGCAAGGCATCGAGCGTGGCCGCCATGTCCGCTTCTGCCGGATGCAGCCGGGCGAGGCTTTCGGCGTGGGGCGCGATCAGGTCGGGCTGCTCGACAAGCCCGGCAATCACCGCCGCGATCAGCCGGTCGCGCGTGCCCACCCGCTGTTGCAGGCGGTTCGCCTGTTCGGCGGGCAAGGGCGGCGGCGCGGGCTTCCATGGCTGCCCTTTCCCGCGCGGCGCGGAGCCACCGCCCTGGCGGGGCTGGAACGGCGCGCGTTCCTTGCGGGCGAAGGCGAGTTCGCCGAACCGTTCGTTGAGATCGCGGCGGTAGAGCGCCTTGATGTCCGGGTGCTGGATGGTGTCGCAATGCGCCATCAGCCGCGCCTTCAGCCCGGCCTTGTCCTCTGGCGTCGCCAGCGGCAAGGCGTCGCGTTCGGCCGCCCACAGCACGTCGATCAGGCTGCGCGCCTCGCCCAACAGGGCTTCCATCGCCTGCGGTCCATCGCGCTTGACCACATCGTCCGGGTCCATGCCGCCGGGCAGGGTGACGATGCGCAGGCTGTGGCCGGGGCGGAGCAGGGGCAGGGCACGGGTGATCGCCCGCATCGCCGCGCGCTGGCCGGCGGCATCGCCATCGAAGCACAGCGTCGGGCATTCGACCACGTGCCACAGGCGTTCGATCTGGTGCTCGGTCAGCGCGGTGCCCAGCGGCGCGACCGCCTCGGCGATTCCCGCCGCCGCCAGCGCGACCACGTCCATGTAGCCTTCGACGACGACGATCCGGCCGGCATTGCGCGCGGCTGGCGCGGCGCGGTGCAGGTTGTAAACCGTGCGGCCCTTGTCGAACAGCGGCGTGTCGGGCGAATTCAGATACTTGGGCGCGTCTGTCTTTTCGGCGCTGAGGATGCGTCCGCCGAACGCGATCACCCGCCCGCGCGGATCGAGGATCGGCAGCATCAGCCGCCCCCGGAACCGGTCATAGGGATCGCGGCCTTCCACCACGATGCGCAGGCCAGCCTCGATCAGCATGGCATCGGGGAAGGCGGAAAGCGCCTCCTTCAGCGCGGTGCGGCTGTCGGGTGCGAAGCCGAAGCCGAAATCGCGCACGATCCGTTCGGGAAACCCGCGCGAGGCGAGATAGCGCCGCGCGTCCGCGCCACGGTCCTCGTGCAGGCTGCGCGCGAAGAAATCCTGCGCCGCCGCCATCACGTCGTGCAGCGATTTCTGCTGCTCCGCGCGCTGCGCCATGCGCGGATCGGGCGCGGGCACTTCCATGCCGGCCTCGACCGCCAGTTCCTTCACCGCATCCATGAAGGGCAAGCCCTGATGGTCGGTCATCCAGCGGATCACGTCCCCGTGCGCGCCGCAGCCGAAGCAGTGGTAGAAGCCCTTTTCGTCGTTGATCGTGAAGCTGGGCGTCTTTTCGTTATGGAACGGGCAGCACGCCTTGAACTCCCGCCCGGCCTTCTGCACGCGCACCGTCCGCCCGATCACGCCCGAAAGCGAGATGCGGGCGCGCCCTCCCGCCTGCGGGAGGGGGCGGGGGAGGGCATGTTATCCAACGCCTGCCCGATCGTTCGCAACACGCCGTCGAGGTTGTCCATCACCTCGTTATTCCAGAAACGCAGCACCTGGTAACCCTGCTCTTCCAGAAATCGGGTTCTTCGCACGTCGTATTCCGTGGTCATGGCGTGATGGCCGCCATCGAGCTCGATAACGAGGTGCCTTTCGCGGGATACGAAATCGCAGATGTACTGGCCAACCGGAAATTGCCGATTGAAACGGACGCCCTTCAGCTTGCGGGCCGAAAGGTGGGGCCAAAACCTTCGCTCCGCCTCGGTCGCGTTGCGCCGAAGTTCGCGGGACCGGGCGGTGGGCCGGGAGTAGCCCCTGTCGTTAGCGCGAAACCATTCGCGGTCGAACTGGTCGTTTCCGTCCAACATGCCCTCCCTCGGCCCCTCCCGCACGCGGGAGGGGTGCTCGCATCACCCCGCCAGCGCCGCCTTCACCAGCCCGCTGGCTTTGCCCATGTCGAGCTGGCTGCCGTGCTTGGCCTTGAGCGCGGCCACCACCTTGCCCATGTCCTTCATGCCGGCCGCGCCGGTTTCGGCGATGATCGCGGCAATCGCGGCCTTCACGTCGTCGTCGCTCATCTGCGCGGGGAGGAATTCCTCGATCACCACGAGTTCGGCCTTCTCCACCTCGGCCAGTTCCTGCCGGCCGCCCTGTTCGTAGAGCGTGATCGATTCGCGGCGCTGCTTGGCCATCTTCTGCAGCACGTCGACCACGATCACGTCGTCGTCGGGGATGGAGGCGGCGGTGCGCAGTTCGATGTCCTTGTCCTTCAGCTTGGCAAGGATGAGGCGGACGGCGGCAAGGCGGGCCTTGTCGCCCGCTTTCATGGCCGAAACCTGCGCGGCCTTGATCGAGTCGCGGATCATGGTGTGTGTACGTTTCCTGTGGATGGTCGCCGCAAGCCGGCGGAAGAAACGCATGTAGGACAAACTTTCTCAATCCGCTAGGTTGACGGTGCGGCGTGGCGGGTCTAGCGGGCGAGCCTTAGCGACATCGTCAGAACCCTTGCCAACGGAGCGCCCCACATCATGGCCGACCCCGCACTTTCGCACGCGCCTCAACCGGAAGGCGCGACGGGAGTCCTCGTGCTTGCGGATGGAACGGTCGCGTGGGGACGAGGCTTCGGCGCGGTCGGCTCGGCCGTGGGGGAGGTGTGCTTCAACACCGCGATGACCGGCTATCAGGAAGTGATGACCGATCCGTCCTACGCGGCGCAGATCGTCACCTTCACGTTCCCGCACATTGGCAATGTCGGCACCAATGCCGAGGACATGGAAAGCCATGACGTGCCCGGAGCCGTCGGCTGCGTGGTGCGCGAGGACGTGACCGCGCCCGCCAGCTTCCGCGCGCAGGGTACGTTTCCCGCATGGATGGAAAAGCATGGCAAGATCGGCCTGGCCGGGATCGATACCCGCGCGCTGACCCGCCGCATCCGCCTGTCCGGCGCGCCCAACGCGGTGATCGCGCACGATCCCAAGGGGCAGTTCGATATCGATGCGCTGCTGGAAAAGGCGCGCAACTGGCCGGGCCTGGAAGGCATGGACCTTGCCCGCATCGTCACGCGCGATGGGCAGGAGGAATGGCAGGGTTCGGTCTGGCGGCTGGGGCAGGGCTATGGCCGCTCCCCGCACGACAAGCGCCCGCATGTCGTCGCCATGGACTTTGGCGCCAAGGACAACATCTTCCGCAATCTGGTGAAGGCCGGCGCGGGGGTGACGGTGGTTCCGGCGGACACCTCGCTGGAAACGATCCTGTCGCTCAACCCCGATGGCGTGTTCCTCTCGAACGGGCCGGGCGATCCGGCGGCGACCGGCGCCTATGCCGTGCCGGTGATCCAGGCGCTGCTGGAGCGCGATGTGCCGATCTTCGGCATCTGCCTTGGCCACCAGATGCTGGGTCTGGCCGCCGGCGCCAAGACGGTGAAGATGCACCAGGGCCACCGCGGCGCGAACCACCCGGTCAAGCGGCTGGAACAGGGCGTGGTGGAGATCACCAGCATGAACCACGGCTTCGCGGTGGATAACGCCACCCTGCCGGACAACGTGATCGAAACCCACGTTTCGCTGTTCGACGGATCGAACTGCGGCATCGCCATCGCGGGCAAGAAGGCGTTCGGTGTGCAGTATCACCCGGAAGCCTCGCCGGGGCCGCAGGACAGTTTCTACCTGTTCGAGAAGTTCGTGGGGATGCTCTAAACTAGGAGTGGGAAATGGCGATAGTTCGCGAATTCATAAAAAAAGAGTTGGATCGCTCGAACGCCCACTCCGAGGTTGAAGCAACAGTTTCGTTTGTTGAGGCGGACGGTGAAAAGTTCGTTCAAATCGACACTTATGGATCAAAGAACCGAGCAATCCCTGGGAAGGTTTCTCAGAGTCTCCGTCTTTCTAAGTCGGCGTATGAACAGCTCAAAAAACTTGCGGAACAGCACTTCTAATGCCCAAACGCACTGACATCTCCTCGATCCTGATCATCGGCGCCGGGCCGATCGTCATCGGCCAGGCTTGCGAGTTCGATTATTCGGGCACGCAGGCGGTGAAGGCGCTCAAGGAAGAGGGCTATCGCATCGTTCTGGTCAATTCGAACCCGGCCACGATCATGACCGATCCCGAGATGGCGGACGCGACCTATGTCGAGCCGATCACGCCGGCGATCGTCGCCAAGATCATCGAGAAGGAGCGTCCCGACGCGATCCTGCCGACGATGGGTGGGCAGACCGCGCTGAACACCGCGCTGGCGCTGGCGCAGGACGGCACGCTCGAAAAGTTCGGCGTGACCATGATCGGCGCCAACGCCGAAGCGATCGACAAGGCCGAGGATCGCCAGAAGTTCCGCGACGCGATGGACAAGATCGGCCTCGAATCCGCGCGTTCGGGCGTGGCGCATACGGTGGACGAGGCGCTGGCGGTGCTGGAGACGACCGGACTGCCCTCGATCATCCGCCCCAGCTTCACGCTGGGCGGCACCGGCGGCGGCATCGCCTACAACCGGGAAGAGTTCGTCAAGATCGTGCGTGGCGGGCTGGAAGCCAGCCCCACCACCGAGGTGCTGATCGAGGAATCGCTGCTCGGCTGGAAAGAGTACGAGATGGAAGTCGTCCGCGACCGGAACGACAACGCCATCATCATCTGCTCGATCGAGAACGTCGATCCGATGGGTGTCCACACCGGGGATTCGATCACCGTCGCCCCGGCGTTGACGCTGACCGACAAGGAATACCAGATCATGCGCAATGCATCGATCGCGGTGCTCCGCGAAATCGGCGTGGAAACAGGCGGTTCGAACGTGCAGTTCGCGGTCAACCCCAAGGACGGCCGCCTGATCGTGATCGAGATGAACCCGCGCGTGTCGCGGTCCTCGGCGCTGGCGTCCAAGGCCACCGGCTTCCCCATCGCCAAGGTCGCGGCCAAGCTCGCCGTGGGCTATACGCTCGACGAGATCGTCAACGACATCACTGGCGCGACGCCGGCCTCGTTCGAGCCGACGATCGACTACGTCGTCACCAAGATCCCGCGCTTCGCGTTCGAGAAGTTCAAGGGCGCCGAACCGCTGCTGGGCACGGCGATGAAATCGGTGGGCGAAGTGATGGCGATCGGCCGCAACTTCAAGGAATCGCTGCAGAAGGCGCTGCGCGGGCTGGAAACCGGGCTGGATGGCTTCAACCGCGTGATCGCGCTGGAAGGCGCGGACCGCGACGAGATCAACGCCGTGCTCTCGCGCGCCACGCCCGAACGCCTGCTCGCGGTGGGCCAGGCGTTCCGCGAAGGCTTCTCGGTGGACGACATTCACGCCGTCACCAAGTACGAGCCGTGGTTCCTGCGCCACATCGAGGAAATCATCGCCGAGGAAAAGGCGATCCTGGATAACGGCCTGCCCGTGGATGCGGCGGGGCTGCGGCGGCTGAAGGCCATGGGCTTTTCGGACAAGCGCCTGGCCACGCTGGCGGTGCGGTCGGTCCATGTCGCGGGCGGCATGGCGGAAACCCAGGCCAAGCGTTCGGGGCTGCTGCACGATGCGCTACGCGCCATGGCGGGGGCCACCAGCGAGGACGAGGTGCGCAAGCTGCGCCACCGGCTGGGCGTGCGCCCGGTGTTCAAGCGCATCGACAGTTGCGCGGCCGAATTCGAGGCGGTGACGCCTTACATGTATTCGACCTACGAAGGCGGCCTGTTCGGCGAACCCGAGAACGAGGCCGCGCCTTCGGACCGCAGGAAAATCGTCATTCTCGGCGGCGGCCCGAACCGCATCGGGCAGGGCATCGAGTTCGATTACTGCTGCTGCCATGCCTGCTTCGCGCTGGAAGACGCCGGGTTCGAGACCATCATGGTCAACTGCAACCCTGAAACCGTCTCGACCGACTACGATACCTCCGACCGCCTCTATTTCGAGCCGCTGACGGCCGAGGACGTGCTGGAGATTCTCGAGGTCGAGAAGGCGAACGGCGAACTTGTTGGCGTGATCGTGCAGTTCGGCGGGCAGACCCCGCTCAAGCTGGCGCAGGCGCTGGAAGACGCCGGCATCCCGATCCTCGGCACCTCGCCCGATGCGATCGACCTTGCCGAAGACCGCGAACGCTTTGCCGCGCTGGTCGAGAAGCTGGGCCTCAAGCAGCCCGCCAACGGTCTGGCGCGCAGCCGCGACGAGGCAGTCGCCGTGGCATCGCGTATCGGCTATCCGGTGCTGATGCGCCCGTCCTACGTGCTGGGCGGCCGCGCCATGGAGATCGTCGATAGCCAGGCGCAGCTCGATGACTACATCGCTACCGCCGTGCAGGTTTCGGGCGACAGCCCGGTGCTGATCGACCAGTATCTGCGCGATGCGATCGAATGCGATGTCGATGCGCTGGCCGATGGCGACGAGGTGACCGTGGCCGGCGTGATGCAGCACATCGAGGAAGCCGGCATCCATTCGGGCGACAGCGCCTGCACCCTGCCACCCTACAGCCTGCCCGATGATGTGGTGCAGGAAATGGAGCGCCAGGCGGTGCTGCTGGCCAAGGCGCTGGGCGTGCGCGGGCTGATGAACATCCAGTTCGCGGTGAAGGACGGCGAGGTTTACCTGATCGAGGTGAACCCGCGCGCCAGCCGCACGGTGCCGTTCGTGGCCAAGGCGATCGGCCAGCCGATCGCCAAGTTCGCGGCGCGGATCATGGCGGGTGAGACGCTGGCCGATCTGCCGGCGATCCGGCGCGAGGTCGATCACATGGCGGTGAAGGAAGCGGTGTTTCCCTTCGCGCGCTTCCCCGGCGTCGATCCGGTGCTTTCGCCCGAGATGAAGTCCACCGGGGAAGTGATGGGAATCGATGCGAATTTCCCGGTAGCCTTCGCCAAGGCCCAGCTGGGTGCCGGCGTCAGCCTGCCGCGCGGCGGCACGCTGTTTGTCTCGGTCAAGGACAGCGACAAGGCTACCGTCCTGCCGGCGGTGAAGAAGCTTTCGGGGCTGGGCTTCCACATCGTCGCAACCGGCGGGACCGCGCGCTACCTGGCGGATGCCGGGGTCTCGGTCGAACGGATCAACAAGGTCGCCGAGGGCCGTCCGCATATCGTGGACCGGATCATCGATGGCGATATCGCGTTGATTTTCAACACGACCGAAGGCTGGCAGAGCCACAAGGATTCGCAATCGATCCGTGGCTCGGCGCTGTCGGGCAAGGTGCCGTACTTCACGACGGCCGCCGCATCGGTCGCCGCGGCCGCCGCAATCGAGGCCCTGCAAAGCGCCGACCTTGCGGTTCGTCCGTTGCAGGATTATTATAGCTGAGCTTCCACGTGTTCCCCAGCATCGCGGCGGTGAAAGCCCGGACGGTCGATTGATACGGCTTCCGGTTGGGGACGGTTATCCCTGGTTGCCGTAGCGTTCGCGCCGCGGCGGGCGGGGAGCGAAAGGAAAGAGAAGACGGATGGCAAGTGTGGAAAAGCTGCCGATGCTGGCCGAAGGCTATGAAAAGCTGACTGCCGAGCTGAAAGCGCTGCGCGAGGAGCGGCCGAAGATCGTTGACGCGATCGAGGAAGCGCGCGCCCACGGCGATCTTTCCGAAAACGCCGAATACCATGCCGCCAAGGAGCGGCAGGGCCAGGTCGAAGCCTCCATCGCCGATCTGGAGGACAAGATCAGCCGCGCGCAGATCATCGATCCCACCAGCCTTTCGGGCGATCGCATCGTGTTCGGGGCCACCGTGACGCTGCTCGACGATGCCGACAAGCCCGTGCGCTACCAGATCGTGGGGCAGGCCGAAGCGGACGCCAAGGTGGGCCGCATCAGCTACAATTCGCCGCTGGGCCGCGCGCTGATCGGCCGCAAAGTCGAGGACGAGGTAGAGGTGACGGTGCCGTCGGGCGACAAGTTCTACGTCGTGGAAAAGATCGAATTCATCTGAGCTTCTGGGCGTAACGTCCTGTCTTGCATCCGTCATCCCAGCGAAAGCTGGGATCTTGCGGGGCTGGGCTGAACCCGTCGGAAGTTCCTTTGCAACGGCCTGAGATCCCAGCTTGCGCTGGGATGACGTTCGCTCCGGGTCATTACAAAAAAGCCCCGGATCGCTCCGGGGCTTTTTTGTTTGCCCGGCTTCAGGCCTTGGGCAGTTCCGGTTCGAGCAGCCGGTGCAAGTGAACGATCACATAGCGCATTTCCGCATCGTCCACGGTGCGCTGTGCGGCAGCGCGCCAGGCTTCTTCGGCGCTGTGATAGTCGGGGAACACCCCCACGACGTCGATCTTGCTGAGGTCGACGAATTCGAGGCCCTGGGGGTCCTTGACCCGCCCGCCCATAACGAGGTGCAGCTTCTGCATGGCAGCCTTTTCCATTGGGGAGGAAACGTGCGTGCCACTGACAAAATGATGCGCGAATAGCAAGTGCGACAAATGGCTTATTCGAGCCCTTTTTGGGTTATTTGCGCAATCTCGTCGCAATTTCGATAAGGCGGCGCAGCGCGGTTTCCCCCGCCTCGCGAGCGGACGATACGGCCACCTCGGTCAGATCGGCGGCGCGCTTGCGCGCTTCTTCGCCACCTTCCGCGATCTTGCCGCCCACGGAACCGCCAATGTCTTCCAGCTTGGCCACGCTCTCGCGCCCCGCTTCGGCGGCACGGGTAGCGTAGGCCGACGCGATTTCGGCACCCAGCGCGGCCAGCGCCACGGCGCGTTTGCCCAGACGCGAATCCACGACTTCCCGCGCCGCAGAACGGCGCTTCGGCCATGCCCGGGCAACCAGCGCGCCGAGCAGTATGCCCCCCGCCAGCATGGCAACGGGATGTTCATCGACGAGCGTCTTCACGGTCTTGCCCGGGCCGGAAGCCGCCACCCGCGCCTTCGCCGCCTCGACCTTTTCGCGCACGGCGGCGTTGGGATCCTGTTCGCCGGTTTTCGTCTTGTCGCTCACATCATTCTCCTTGGGCAATGGCCAGCCAGCGCCCGGCGATGCGGGACAGTGGCGCGCGCAACAGCCACCCCGCAACGGCCGCGATCGTCAGGCCTACCACAGCCTTGTTCTCGCTGGCGATATCGCGGGCCATGTCGATCGTTTCAACGATTTCGCCGGCGGCATGTTCCCGGATGCGACGGCCGATCGGCTTCTCCGCCAGCCCTTCGCGCAGGGCGGAAATGTCCCCTCGCACCAGTTGCCGGGCTTCCTCGCGCAACAGGCGCGCCTCTTCGAGAACGGCGGAATCCCGGAGCTCGCTCATGAATCCGTGTCCTTGCCCAGAAGGGCGGCGCGTGCCTTGCGAAAGCGGCGGACGGCGGTGGCGAAGCACAGCGCGGCAAGCCCGCCCAGGCCCAGTCCGACCACGGCCAGCGCGCCCCACGGCGTCAGCAGCGGTGTCAGCGCCAGCAGCAAGCCAACCACCAGTGCCACCAGCGTAAAGAACGCGAAGGCCAGCGCCAGCAGCAGTAGCGCGACGATACCCTTCGCGCGGCCCCAGCCATAGCTGGCGCGCGCGCGGGCATAGGCCATTTCCGCCTCGAAAAGCGTCTGGCCGTCGTCGATCAGCGCGCGCAACGTATCGGTCAACGAAACATCGTCTTCACCGGTCGACACATCGGCGCCGGATTCGGGCGGGAGCGGGGACGACATCCGTCGTTCGGGCGATGCGCGTTTCTGCCCTTACGCGTCCCCGTCGCCAGACCCGCGCACCAAGCGCGCCAGCAGGAAGCCGGCGACGGCGGCGATGCCGATCGCGGTGGCGGGGCTCTTGCGGACGAATTCCTTCACATCGTTGCCGAGTTCGGAAACGTCCTTCGATTCGAGCTTGGCCGCCGTTTCCTGGATGCTGCGCGCGGCGGTGCGGGCGTAATCGCCATATTGCACGCCCAGCTTCTCGTCGATCGTGCCGGCGGTATCGGAAATGGTCTTGCCGAGCACCGTCAAGGCGTCGCTCGCCTTGCTCTTGCCGTCGGTGGCGAGCGAGATCGCCTTTTCCTTGGCTTGCCCGGCATAGAGCTTCGCGTCTTCGCTCCAGTCGCCGGCCTTTTCGGCCACGGTGGTCTTGTAGGCCGCTCCGCGCTCCAGCGCTTCGCCCTTCAGCTTTTCCGCGCTGGCCTTGGCGTCTTCAACCGCCTTGGTGAAGCGCGACTTGCCGGTTTCCGCAGCGGCGGCCGCTTCGTCGACGGCTTCGGTCACGGTTTCCGCGACATCGGCGGCTGCGGTGGTGCCCTTGGCGGTGGATTTGGCCATTTTCCTGTCTTCCTTCGAACTGTGAGGCCCGGCCGGCCCAGTGACAACGACTAGCGCATCCTGGGCCATTGGGCAAAGCGCCTGCGAATTCACGACGGGGTGTCCCGCTGCAATGCACCAACGCGGGTTGCGCCCGCCGGTTCCAGCCGATAGGAGCCGGCGCCAAAGGCGATGTCCAGCATCTTTTCGCCCATTTTCAGGGAGTCTGCCATGACCGCGATCATTGACATTCACGCCCGCGAGATTCTCGACAGCCGCGGTAACCCCACCGTCGAGGTCGATGTCCTGCTTGAAGACGGCAGTTTCGGCCGCGCGGCGGTTCCCTCGGGCGCTTCCACCGGCGCGCACGAAGCCGTCGAACTGCGCGATGGCGACAAGGGGCGCTATCTCGGCAAGGGCGTGACCAAGGCGGTTACCGCGGTCAACAGCGAGATTTCCGAAGCGCTGATCGGCCTTGACGCCGAAGACCAGCGCGACATCGACCTGGCGATGATCGCGCTCGACGGCACCGAGAACAAGTGCCGCATCGGCGCCAACGCCATTCTCGGCACCAGCCTGGCCGTGGCGAAGGCCGCTGCCGACGCGCGCGGCCTGCCGCTCTATTCCTACGTCGGCGGCGTTGCGGCGCATGTCCTCCCCGTGCCGATGATGAACATCATCAACGGCGGCGAACATGCTGATAATCCGATCGATTTCCAGGAATTCATGATCATGCCGGTCGGCGCGCCGACGCTGGTCGAAGCCGTGCGCTGGGGCGCGGAAGTGTTCCACACGCTGAAGAAGGGCCTGCACGAAAAGGGCCTGGCGACGGCGGTGGGCGACGAAGGCGGTTTCGCGCCCAACCTGGCCAGCACCCGCGACGCGCTCGATTTCGTGATGGCGTCGATCGAAAAGGCGGGGTTCAAGCCGGGCGAGGACATGGCGCTGGCGCTCGACTGCGCCTCGACCGAGTTCTTCCGCAACGGCAAGTACGAGATCAGCGGCGAAGGCCTGTCGCTTTCGCCCGAAGCCTTCTCGGACTATCTCGCGGCGCTGTGCGATGCCTATCCGATCCGCTCGATCGAGGACGGCATGAGCGAGGACGATTTCGAAGGCTGGGCCGCGCTCACCGCGAAAGTCGGCAAGCGCGTTCAGCTCGTGGGCGATGACCTGTTCGTGACCAACCCGAAGCGCCTTGAAATGGGCATCGGCAAGGGGCTGGCCAATTCGCTGCTGGTCAAGGTCAACCAGATCGGCACCCTGACCGAAACGCTCGAAGCCGTCTCGATCGCGCAGCGCAACGGTTACACCGCCGTGATGTCGCACCGTTCGGGCGAAACCGAGGACGCGACGATCGCGGACCTTGCCGTCGCCACCAACTGCGGCCAGATCAAGACCGGTTCGCTGGCCCGGTCCGACCGGCTTGCCAAGTACAACCAGCTCATCCGGATCGAGGAAGAACTGGGCGCTTCGGCGAAGTACGCGGGCAAGGGCGCGTTCGGCCGCCTTTCGGCCTGATCTGACCTTTCGACGCGAACCGGCTGACGGTTCAGGCAAAAGGGCCGGGCGCAGACGCGCTCCGGCCTTTTTGTTTGTCCGGTGCGCATTGCTTGTTAATCGATCAATTAAATTCGCGCTTCACAAGCGGTTCTGTCTCTGTCAGCTTGTCGGCGGGAGAGAAGAACATGGTCGATTTTCCAAGGAAGCCCGCCGAGGTCGATGCGGGATGGCTGGAGGCGCGGTTGCGGGCAAGCGGCGTGCTGGGCGATGCGCGCGTTACCGGCATGGCGTGGGTGCCGATCGGCACCGGCCAGGTCGGCGATACCGCGCGCTTCACCTTGACCTATGACCGGGAGGGCGCGGGGCCAGCCACGGTGGCGGGCAAGTTTGCCTCCGCCGACGAAACCAGCCGTGGCACAGCCGCGACGCTGCAGCTCTATACCAAGGAAGTGACGTTCTACCGCGAGGTGGCGGAATTGCTGGATGCGAGAGTTCCTCGCACCTTTGCCGCGGAAGTGGATGAAAACGGGCAGGAATTCGTCCTGCTGTTCGAGGACCTGGCGCCGCAGCGCGGGGGCAACCAGTTGCATGGCTGCGATATCGACCATGCGCGCGCGGCGATTGGTCAGGCGGCGGCGATCCACGCCCCCAGCCGCAACCACCCCGCCATTCTGGGCCAGCCCTGCTTCCAGCCCAATCCGGCACTGACCGGACAGATGGCCGCGCTCTATCCGCAGGCTCATGCGGTGTTCCGCGAACGGTATGACGGGCAATTGGCGCCGGAACTCATGCGGATTTGCGACGAACTCAACGCACTGATCGGCGGCTGGTTCGGCCGCGTGCTGCCCGATCCGGGCCTGGTACACGGCGATTTCCGGCTCGATAACATGCTGTTCGGCGTGGGCAACGGCACCGAACCGATTGCGATCGTGGACTGGCAGACGACGGGGATTGGCTGCGGGTTGACCGACGTCGGCTATTTCATGGGATGCGGCATCGGCAGCGCCTTGCGCCGCCCGCACGAGGACGAACTGCTCGACCTCTATTGCGCCGAGATGAGCCGGCGTGGCGTGCCCACCGCGCGCGAGGCGATCTGGACGCGCTATCGTCTGGGCGCGCTCCACGGCGTGTCCACGGCCGTGTTCAGCGCCGCCTTCGTGGTGCGGACCCCGCGCGGAGACGAGAATTTCCTGTCGATGGCAAGGGGGGCCTGCGAACTGGCGCTCGACCATGACAGTATCGGCGCGCTGCGCCACTTCCTGGAGACCGGAACATGCTGACCAAGGGCGATGACTTTCCGCTGCACCAGACGCCCGAGCCCGTCGCCTATGCCGGCACGGACCGGAATTTCTACGATCGCTATTTCTTCAACGGCTATGCCCCGGACGGCTCAGGCTTCTTCGCGGTGGCCTTTGGCATCTATCCGCACCTGAACGTGGCGGATGCCCATTTCTCCTATATTCGCAATGGTATCCAGCACTGTCTTCATGCGTCGCGCGAACTGAACATGGAACGGTTCGATCTGACGGTCGGGCCGATCTCGATCGAGGTGGTCGAGCCGCTCCAGAAGCTGGTGGTGCGCGTCAACGGGGAGGGGATCGCGGCGGAACTGGCCTTCACCGGCCGCGCGTTTCCAATCGAGGAGCCGCGCTTCACGTTCCGTATCGGGCCGCGCGCGTTCATGGACTATACGCGGCTGACGCAGAACGGGCACTACGAAGGCTGGGTGGAAGTGGACGGCGTGCGCGGGGCGCTGCACCCCCAGACGGCCGGCACGCGCGATCGCAGCTGGGGCGTGCGCCCGGTGGGCAGCAGCGATACGCAACCGTTCGGCCACGGCGTGGTTCCAACGTTCTTCTGGCAATGGACGCCGATCAACCTGCCGGATCGCAGCCTGTTCTACCACATCAACGCGGACATGAACGGCGCACCCTGGAACACGCGGGCGGTAATCGCTCCGGATGGCGCCGGCGCGCACGATCACTACGAAACGCCTTCGGCAACCCTGGTATCTCCGCTGGTGGCGGGCTCGCGCTGGCCGGCTTCGGGCAAGCTGGACATCGCCACGCCGGAAGGGCCGCTGACGGTGTCGTTCGAGCCGCTGGTGCGCTTCCAGATGCGCGGAATCGGCTATACCTCGCCCACATGGGGCCACGGGCTGTACCACGGGCCGCTGGCGGTCGAGCGCGAGGACATCGACCTGGCGGCCTGCGATCCCGCCCGGCCGGACAACTTCCACGTCCAGATCGTGTCCAGAGTGACGACCAGCGCCGGCGAGGGAGGCGTGGGCGTGTTCGAGCAGCTTGTCCTTGGTCCTTATGCCCCGATGGGGCTGCAAGGCATGGACGTGGCCTGAAGCCGGCAAGGGGCCTCGTAGGCCCCTCGCAGCGGTCTCAGTCGAGCGCCTTCGTCAGCGCGGCAACCTGCGCCGCGCTCAGTTCCAGTTCCATCGCCTCGACCAGATCGTCGACCTGATCGGCGGTGGTGGCGCTGGCGATCGGCGCGGCAATGCCGGGCTGGGCCAGAAGCCATGCCAGCGCGACCTGGCCGAGCGTGGCCTCGGTTTCGGCGGCGATGCGGTCCATCACCGGCAGCAGCCGCTTGCCCGGTTCGGCATACTTGCGCAGCCCTTCGCCGCGCGGGTAGCGCGCGAAATCGGCGTCCTTGCGGTACTTGCCCGTCAGGAAGCCGCTGGCAAGGCCGAAGAACGGCAGCATCGCCACGTCATTCTGGACGCAGAACGCCTGCAGTTCGGGCGGATAGGCATCGCGTTCGAGCAGGTTGTACTGGTTCTGCAGCACGCCATAGGCCGGCGCGCCGGCTGCTTCCGCCGCCTTCTGCGCCGAAGCCAGCCGATCGAGCGCGAAGTTGGAAGCGCCCGCCTCGCGGATCAGCTTCCGGTCGAACAGCGCCTTGAATCCTTCGGCCACTTCGGCCTGCGGGGTCTGCTCTTCGTCGCGGTGGGCGTAGTACAGGTCGATATAATCGGTGCGCAGCCGTTCGAGCGAAGCCTGGCAGCGTTCGAGCAGGCGCGCCGGAGCAAGGCCGCCGGGCTCGCCGGCCATGTTGGTCTTGGTGGCGATGCGCATGTGCTTGCGCACGCCGCGCGATTCCAGCCATTCGCCGATGACGGTTTCGCTTTCGCCGCCCTTGTGGCCGGGAACCCAGGCCGAATAGCCTTCGGCCGTATCGATCATCCGGCCGCCGTTCTCGTAGAAGGCGTCCAGCACTTCGAAGCTGCGGTCACGATCGATCGTCCAGCCGAAGACGTTGCCGCCCAGAACGAGGGGGATGCCCGACAGCGAAGGATGCTTGCCGCTCATGCGAAGCGTTCCCTGAGCGCGAGGAGGGCAAGCGCGGCCTTGGCAGCCTCGCCACCCTTGTCCTTCTGCGCGGGATCGGCACGGACGATCGCCTGCGCCTCGTTCTCGACGGTGAGGATGCCGTTGCCGATGGCGACGCCGTCCATGGTCAGCGCCATGATGCCGCGCGCGCTTTCGCCGGCGACGATCTCGAAGTGGTAGGTTTCGCCCCGGATCACCACGCCGATGGCGACATAGCCATCATAGTCCCCGCTCTGGTCTGCCAGCGCGATCGCGCCGGGGATTTCCAGCGCGCCGGGAACGGTGATGACTTCGGCCTTGTGGCCGGCCGCCTTGAGCGCGGCCCTGGCGCCCGCGATCAGCATGTCGTTGAGGTGGTCGTAGAAACGGGCTTCGACAATCAGGAACTTGGCCACGGCCGATTACTCCTCGGGGATCGGCTGCTCGCCGACGATATTGAGGCCATAGCCTTCGATGGCCACGACGTTGCGGTGGGCGTTCGATAGCAGCGTCATGTCGTGTACGCCAAGATCGGCCAGGATTTGCGCCCCGATGCCGTAGCTGCGCAGGTCCATGTCCGGTCCGCCGCCGCCACCGCGCGCCGGATCGGCTTCCGGCGGATTGAACAGCAGCACGATCACGCCGCCGCCGGCCTTGCCCATTTCCACCATCGCGCGCTGGAGCGTGCGCTTGCGCGGGCCGGGCTGACCCAGCAGGTCGTGGAAGGCGGAGAAGGTGTGGACGCGGGTCAGGGTCGGTTCGCCGGGGATGACCTGGCCCTTCTGGAGCACGAGGCTTTCGGTGCCGTCGACCTTGTTGCGATAGGTGAGCAGGCGCCAGTCACCGCCGTAGTCCGACGTGAAGGGCACCTCGGCCACCTTGGTGACAAGGTGATCATGCCGGCGGCGGTATTCGATCAGATCGCGGATCGTGCCGATCTTGAGGCCGTGGCGGCGGGCGAAAGGCACGAGATCGTCCATGCGCGCCATGGTGCCGTCATCGCGCATGATCTCGCAGATCACGCCCGAGGGATTGAGACCGGCAAGGCGCGAGATGTCGACCGCCGCCTCGGTATGGCCGGCGCGCACCAGCACGCCGCCATCGCGCGCGATCAGCGGGAAGACGTGGCCCGGAGTGACGATGTCGTCGCGGGTCTTGCCGGCATCGATGGCGACGGCGACGGTGCGGGCGCGATCGCCGGCGGAAATGCCGGTGGTCACTCCTTCGCGGGCTTCGATCGAGACGGTGAAGGCGGTTTCGTGGCGCGTGCCGTTGTTGCGGCTCATCAGTTCCAGGCCGAGCTGTTCGCAGCGCGCGCGGGTGAGCGTGAGGCAGATCAGTCCGCGTCCGTGCGTGGCCATGAAATTGATCGCGTCGGGCGTAGCCATCTGCGCGGGGATGACGAGATCGCCCTCGTTCTCGCGATCCTCGTCATCGACCAGGATGAACATCCGGCCGTTGCGCGCTTCCTCGATGATCTCCTCGATGGGAACGAGCGCCGGCGCATCGTCGCTCTCGCTGAGGACGCGCTCCAGCTTCGCAAGCGTGTCCGCCGTGGGGTTCCAGTTCGGCTGGGTCACGTCGCGCAGGGTGTTGGCGTGGAGGCCAGCGGCACGTGCGAGGCCCGAGCGGGACATGCCGCCATCGACGATGAGTCGGCGGATGCGTTCGATGAGGTCAGTAGACATGATTCGCGTATTTCACATTGTAGTGTGTAGTGCAAGCGGGGAATGTGACATCGTAATATCGCGAAAATTTCAGTTAACTGTGTCATTAAAATCACGCGCCGAATGGGTTGCCGCTACGGCAAGGCTCCAATGCGAATTGGCCATTGACAAGGAATCCCGCTCGTTATGTCCTGTGATCCGGGGTAGCCCACATCAACGAGGGGCACCGCTGGAGAGAGAGGTCTGAGCTATGAGGGGCAAGCTTTCCCTGCTTGTTGGCGTATGCGCGTCGGCAGTCGCAACTCCCGCCTTCGCACAGTCTGCTGGTGGATCGGCAGATACCGAAGAAATCATCGTCACAGCG